>DAOTUO010000027.1:0-29303 GCA_034436595.1 Anaerolineae bacterium
GGCAGGAGTGACACTGCCGATTTTGTGATGCTAAGTGCGGGGAGGACAGGATTCGAACCTGCGGCACCGCGTTAAACGGTGCAACTGCTTAGCAGGCAGCCCCAATCGTCCACTCTGGCACCTCCCCATGTCTCGGTTTTTAATACTGCGGAAAGAGTGGGATTCGAACCCACGGTGGCGTGACCGCCACTTTAGTTTTCAAGACTAACGCCTTAAGCCGCTCGGCCATCTTTCCAAATGACCAAAATGACCGATTTCACTACGTAGGAGTATAGCATAGCAATCGGCAGGGGTCAATGCGCTATTCACGATTATTTTGTGGTACGATAAATTTATCTATTACCCTGCATTTCAAAAGGAGACCCCTACTTATGATAGCCAAAAGATTTTTAGTGCTGTTGCTCATTGCCCTTTTTGCCCTACCTCTCTTGGTAAGCGCACAAGAAATCACCCCTATTGCGTATGGACAAGTTGTCACAGGCGAAATTAGTGACACCACACCATCGGTATCCTATAGTTTTAGTGGCACACAAGGCGATGTTATCGTTGCCCGTATGACCGCTACAGGTGGAAGTGGACTCGATAGCTTTTTGCGCCTCATAGACCCACAAGGTAACGATTTTTATACCGATGATGATAGCGGTGGCATGACCAATGCCCTCATGGGACCCGTCACACTGCCCGAAACAGGCACTTATACACTCATCGCCAGCAGTTGCTGTGATGCCATCAATGCCAATACCTCTGGCACATATGAGTTGGTGGTAGAGCAAGCTGTTGTACCCGCTTTGGCTGTGAATCAACCAGTGGCATTTGAGTTATCACAAAGCAGTACGGTAGCATTTTTTAGCTTATCCAATGATGCTATCACAACCAAATTGGCGCGTGCCGTAGTGAATGTCTTAAATAGCGAGGTTGGCAACTGGCATTTGAGTGTGGAAGTACGGGGGTCAATTGGGAGCTATTTCTATTCCGATTATGCCCCTATAGGTAGCACCACATTTGTCGTAGACCCCATCATTGCCGATTTAGCGGGTGGAGCAAGTTTGGTCGTGGTACGTGCTTATTCAGATAATCCTTCAGAACCCATGTTTGCCCCAAATCAGGTAATTCAGGCTGAATTATTAATCTCAGAAATGACTGCTACTCCAATCACCCTCAATACACCCATCACAGGCACATTAAATGATGCAAATCCTACTGGATACTATTCTTTTGATGCCACGATGGGCGACCTCCTCAACTTGGCAGGCACACAAATCGCAAATAGCCAACCCATCAATATAACAGTCTATGGCACAGGTGGGTTTAGCATTACAGGGGCAAGTACCATAAGCTATGGTGATGTGTCAAATGCTGGTAGCTTCACCATTGACCCGCTACGCACCAACAATACAGGGACATATTATGTGGTCGTCAACCGTGCGGTTTATGGCGCACCAGAAGAAGCAATTGGCACAACCAGCGATTTTAGTCTCACATTGGGGGCAACTGCCACACCCATGTTGACGGCTGGCACACCGATTAATGGGATTTTCAATGACCCCAATAAATACGAAGATGTCTATCGCTATCAAGCCACTGCCAATCAGACAATTCGTGTCACCATCAAAAGTCTCAATGCAGGTTATGCACCAGCATTCGATATTCAGGGTGAGGCATTTGAATCACCAGAGACCAATATCACCAATGTTTATAGCGCCGTACCGGGTGTCATGATTTATGAACTCACCCTCTATTACGATAGTGTGTATATTATTCGTGTACGCAACGGTATTGCCTTCATCATGGAAGATACACCTGGCGAATATAGCGTGCAAATAGATGTGATTCAATAAAACAAGACGATCACCATGAACAAAAACTGGCGCACTATAGCGCCAGTTTTTTATTATAACCACATGCCAAAATTTAGTCGTTCAAAATTTCTTCGATTTGGCTGATGACATCTGCCGTCAATTTCACATCGGAGGCTTTTACATTTTCCACAACTTGTTCGGCGCGGGTTGCCCCTGTAATCACACTGCTCACGCCACTTTCACGTAAGCACCATGCCAACGCTAATTGACCGCGTGTGATGCCCAATTCATCGGCAACCGATTTGAGTGCCTTCACTTTGTGGATATTCGATTCATTCATATACCGATTTTTTGCCCATTCTTCACGATTAAAACGGGAATCGGTGGGGATGCCATCGTCATATTTGCCCGTCAACATACCACCCGCCAGTGGCGACCATGGCACCAAGCCTACCCCGCGTGATCGCGTAACAGGGAGAACTGTTTTTTCTACCCGTTCACGATGTAACATAGAATATTGGGGTTGCTCGGTCTTTGGCAAGTGCCAACCATTTGCCCGACAAATGTCGTAGGCTTCTAAAATCTGGTAGCCTTCCCATTCGGATGTTCCCCAATACATCACTTTACCCTGTGTGATAATATCGTTCATTGCACGGCAAGTCTCAATCATCGGGGTTTCTGGGTCGGCACGATGGCAGAAATAAATATCAATATACTCAGTTTGTAGACGGGCAAGCGTTTTGTCTATACTCTCCAAAATATGCTTGCGCGAGAGTCCTCTGTCGTTGACATCACTGCTCATATCCCAAAATACTTTGCTAGAGATAACCAGTGTGTGGCGCGGAAATTGCTTCAAAATCGCGCCCATCTGCTTTTCTGCTTCGCCTTTGCCATAAATATCGGCTAAATCAAAAAAATTGATGCCGTTTTCATAGGCAGACTTTACCACCGACTGGGCGTTTTCCTGTGCCATCTTGCCTTCGCCAAAATTAATCCAGCCACCAAGGGAAACAGAACTAACTTTCATGCCAGAATCACCTAAACGTCTATATTGCATGTTAAAACCCTTTCAAAAAATCCTATAAAATAACTCACTAACCTATTGTACGCAATCCATCAAAGTCTTATATAAGACCAACTTAATTTAATGCCAGCAATCTACGGATGGTCAACGCCAAATGCAACGCAAGGCGTGTTTCTGGACGGTTGAGGTCTATCCCCGCAATTTCGTTGATGCGATTCATGCGATAGAGTAGCGTATTACGATGCACAATCAACATTTCGGCGGTTTGGCTTAGGTTGCCATGACAGGCAAAAAATGCCTCTAGCGTTTTGAGCAAATCGGCATGTTGGCGCATATCATAATCGAGCAAAGACCCCAATGTGCGGTTGGTAAAATCAAGTAATTTATCTCTATCCGACAAGCTAAGGATGAGCTGATACACCCCCAAATCGCCAATATACAACGGGGTATCGGTTTGGAGGCGCATGGCGAGTTCTAATGCCTGCACCGCATCGCGGTAGCTAATCCGCCACTGGCTAATTTCGCGGGCAGGTTGCCCAAGCCCAATCGCTAATTTATATTGGGGGTGTTGGCGCTGAATTTCTGCCGCAAATGTCTCTGCCAGCTTAGAACTGCTATCAATCGGGTTTTCTGGGTCGGTAGCATGAAATACCAGCACCTCATTTTCGCGCTCCCGTTGCCATACCAACGCCTTAACACGCTGATTGTTTATCACCGTGTTAATGGTCGTCTCCAAACGCCGATTTGAGGGTGCATTGGCAGATTTATCATGCCACGACAAGACAATTGCCAAATGGGTTTGGGTCATATCATGCTCAAAGCGTTCCCCCTGACGCACCGCCTCTTGTTGGCTCACATCACCAATGAGCAAGCGGTCTAAAAATGTACCACGCAGACGTTTTTCGGTATCGCTCACAGCTTTTTGCTTCGCCATCTCTAGCGCACATGCCGCCGCCCCATGTTCTGCCACCAATAAGTCTATATCATCCAGTTCTGTATCGCGCCCAATAATAGACAAATAACCGCGCCCAATATCACTGGTGATAACAGGCGAGACGAGTCGTGCAATATTGGGTGTGGAGAGCGATTGCATCTGCACCGAATCATCGGCTTCGCTCACACGATGTCTGTCTTGATATTCAATGGGCAGGTTATCGAGTTTTTTGAGAAATGTCTCAATTTCTTCCCAATAAGAGACAAATTCGGGTTGCACAGAACTATGCAAAATCCGCAACCGTTTGTCTTGGATGACGATGGATTTATTGGTCAGGCGTGCCATCGTGTTAATCAGTTCTGGCATACCCTCATTCCGTGAGCTAATCTGGGTGAGTTGCCGATAGATTTGTGTGCCACGTCGCTCAATTTGGACTTTTCGGTCTACCAACAAACTGATAATGGCTTTTTCTATTAACCGCGCACGGCTATTAGGGGGCAATTGCAATACAGGAATACCGTATGCTTTTGCTTCTGCGATGGCTGTAGACGAAGGTGTGTCACTGAGGACAACCGCCGCCGATGATGCTTCAGATGCCCACCGAATAATATCAGCATCGGTGGTAAAGCGCGTGCCACTCGTCTCTGGCGATGCAAACAAAATAATTTCATTCACCTGAAGCGATTTATGCGCGATTTTATCATTTGGATAAATCACCGTTGTCCAACTCACAGGGCGATTCAGCATACCCTCGCCCACGATAACTTTTGTCCCCAATGGGAGGGCTAATTTGCGAATATCTTCTACTGTGATGCGTTCACTCATCTCTGTTGTCATACGCTTTTGTCCCGCATTTTTACCATACAATACAAATTTAGTGTGTGAGGGATGTTGTATAAGGGCGCAAATGATTGCGCCCTCATACTCACTATATCAAAATTATGATGCGACCTAACATAAAAATCTGCTGTCTTAGGTCTCGTTGGTCAATAAACCAATACCAATGACCGCCGCAAAGGTGAGCAGGGTAATACCGTACATGCTAAAATTAGGCAGAACGGTAAAATTGGCAAATGTACCCAGCAACAACCCTGTCCCCGCAATCCATGTGGTTGGGCTAACCCGCCACCGTTTGCCATATTGATATAACCCAGAACCGAGCAAAATCACCGCCCCAGAAAACGGAATAAAGGCGTTTGGGATTGCACCTTCTGGCAAGACATAAATCACGCCAAACACCAGCACCATCAAAAACCATGTCACCCGCTCTATGCGTGCTTCTGCGTCTGATTTTTTTCCACCAAAAGCACTTGGCGTACTCTTACGGCTTTTGCTTCTGCCTTTACTACTACCGTTTGACCGACTGCTACTAGACCGCTTGCTAGATGAGCTACGTCGTCTATCATCATAATCATCATCATCGTATCTACGCCGACCCATCGCACTAATCCTTTTGATATTAAATATTCTTCACGATTTCATTTATACATTTTACACAATCTGTAGAAATTACACAAATGTGTGCCAAAATTGCCCCCTCATTTGGCAAATCTGCATTGCTTATTGATACAATCAGCATAAAATCAACAGTGAGGTGATGACTATGACGGTGAAACACAAATCCTACAAACAATTTTTTCTGGCGGGGATATTTTTGCTACTCACAGCCTGTAGCTCAAACCCGTCTGTAAACCAAAATAACGGACCGATTCTGTTGCAAGAGGTGACATTGGCGCTCACCAATGCCCTGCCCACGCGCCCACTGACCAATACCCCATCGCCCACAATATCGGTGCTGGAAGTGCCTCAACAGGTGCAAATCACGGTTGAATCGGGGTTTGTCTTGGTCACACCAACATTGCCACCCAGCAAAACACCAACCATCACGCCCACCATCACACAGACCCCCATCGTTATTCCATCGCTATTGCCCACCACACTCGCGCCCAATGTGGCTTTTCCTACCAGCGCGATTGTGCCACTGACCAATATCCCCACCGCCTTCCCACCCAATAATCCGGTTAATCCGCCAGTCGCGGGCAATACCCCATTCCCCACTGCGCCCGTACCTTGCCAATTCTTCTGGTTTTTTTCTAATCCACAACCACCCATCTGCCCACTCTCGCCACAAACCCTTTCGCCTGCGGCATATCAATCATTTGAATATGGCTTTATGATTTGGGTGGGTAGCCAAGACGCGATTTATGTCTTGTTCAATGATGCACTCAATCCACGTTGGCAAGTGGTTCGGGATAATTATGAAGAAGGGATGCCCGCCGATGACCCGTTATATAACAATCCCCCCAGCCCCACAACCTTTCAACCCAGACGCGGATTTGGTCTAATTTGGCGCAATAACGAGACCATTCGCACCCGTTTGGGATGGGCAACCACACCCGATGAAGTCCCCTATAACACCCAAACGCAAACAGGGGCAGATTCTACCCTGTTCATCAGTGACCCACAAAACAACATATTCATGTTATTGCCACAAGGGATAGAATGGGGGCGATATGTGGTGATTGGTATCGCCATTCCCTAAAAAATACGACAGGGGCGAGATAGCTTCTCGCCCCTACTCATTATCACAGACCCCAATATGTCCTATGCCCGTTCACTGAGCAATTCTTGATAGCACCCTATCCATGCTTGGTCTTTGCGGGTGATTTTATTCACCTTAATGTCGCTAAAATGGGGAAATAGCTTCACCATTAGCGCGGGCAAGTCATCCCACAATTCGGCAAAAATCAATTTTTCCAATTCAGCACTCATGCGGTGCGTCCATCCCCATTTAGTACGAAATTCTTCCGCTTTTATCCAATAATCACGCTTTTCCCACGCAATAGTGGATTCATCAATGCCATTAGCAATATCACGCAGGGTAAACACCAACAACGCCAACATATCTTTTGCTTCGGCATCAATATCGGGTTTTTGGCTGAGGTGACGCAATAACTCGGCGGATGTCCGCATTTGTTGGTTGCGTCGTTTGCCCGGACTATCTGTATTAATCACACGGCTCATCGTGCTACTAACTCCTCATTTATATCTTAAGATAGGGGCGAATCCCCTGATAAATGCGCTGTCCACTGAGTGTTTTAAGAATCGTCTCGGCAGACCTACCGGTAAGTTCGGCTAATTGCTTCGGTGAGAGGGGCAAGTTATTATTCCGAAGAAATACCCGAAAGACACTATCCACCAACGAAATATGTTGGTTGATAAAATCGGGTGATTCCGCCGCCAACTTAATGGCGAGGCGCAATTCATCCATCTTCAACACTTCCCCCGTATTGGGGTCTACAAAATCTACTATGTGGTTTTCTGCCACAAAACTCATCCGTTCCCGTTGGTCATCGGGCAGATGGCTCCGCAAATAGACCCGTAAATCATCTGGGGATGACCGTTCCCACCATTCATAATCAATATGAAATTTGGTGTTTAAGGATGGCTTAACAAGACTAGATTTGCCGGGTGCAGTTGACATGAGTTTATCCTAAAATCGTTATACAGTATCGTCTAAGAGTTTCCAATATTCTCCCCCAAAACTGGTAAAATCGGGGTTTGCTTCAAGCGTAGCCATGATGGGACCAGGTGGGCATCGGCGCAACAAATTCACTGCACTATACACCATCTTGATATGTGCCGCGCCCTGTGGGGATAATTTTCCCAGTTGGGGCAACAACATCTTCAAAATGCCTGTGAGCGACTTTTTGCCCGTATTAGCCGTCTTTACCAATTGGTCAAGTGTCGCCAGTTGGTCTACACCAATGAGCATCAATTGGTCATAATCGGCTTCTACAGGGCGTTTGATATTTTCAAAATGGGCAGAATCGCCTTGTATCCCAAACACAGGCACCCATTCGCTACGAGGCTTGTGAATATGGGCATTGACCTCAATACGGTCTGGGGTCTTGCCTTTATGAACCGTAATGCGTGAGCCAATCGGCAGATGATATTTTTCGTATAATTGCCCAAAGCCCAATACATATTTTTGACTGGGAACAACCCACCCCACAAATTCCTCACCATCGGCTATGTCAATTAATGTCACCCAAATGCGTGTTGTGCGTTGTGCAGTCGGGAAAACATGCTGGGTGTTGGCGGTGATGGGGAATGTTCCCGCACGGCGATGGGGATAGATGAGAGTGATAGTGCCTGTGGGCGATGCGGGCGGGGTAAGGTCTGAGAGTTCATCACAAATTTCTGCTTCGTAATTCACCATCTGGTCAGACAGCAATCTGCGGTCATATTCAATGGGGGTATAACGCAGATAGACAGGGGCTTCTTTGACTTCGGCTGGCTCCATACGTGACAGATACCACAGCACCCGACCAACGGGTCCCACTTCATCAAAACGCGCATCCTGATTGAGCGCATAATTGAGCGAAAGGGCTTGAAGGGTTATGGGAGAATCACCCAAACCGCCAATTTGCTCCAAAATATCGTCTGTAGACATGGGTCCGCCACCGTTCATATCGAGGACGGCTTCTGCCAAATGCAAACTACCCAAATCTACGGGCAAAATTAAATCACGCGGAAACCATAATTTTGCCACCGACACCAATGTATCATTATCGGTGAGGGCTTGCTCCAATTTTTGGATAATTGCCTCACCAGATTCTGCCATGATGTCGTCTGTGGTCAATATTTCGCCAGAGAGTGGATTACCCGTGGTCTCTGAAAATTCGGCTAATTTATGGGGGAGTTTGTATTCAGAGGCAAATTCACGGCGTGATTTATCGTCAAATTCCACTGCAATCACCTGAAATTCGCCATATTCGGGGTTATCGCCGTTGCGAATATCAACAACATGCCCCGTAGCGTGTTCAAGTGCAGGAAAAACTAATTTTTGTCCCATATTCCATGCAGATGCGGGGGTATAAACCGCCGTATCTCGATATTTTTCTTGCAGGAGTACCGTTTCTTTTTCTAGGCGATAAGTCACCACACGCCGCGCCAATTCTTGGCTGGCCATGGGTGTTTCTTCTTCTAAAAGCAAATTGACAAGTGTGTCTAGGTCGTCTGATTCGACACTAAAGGTACGCGACCAATGTTGATGAGATAGCAAAGATAAAGCCTCCATACTGGCGCAATAGGCGTTGGAATCTCATTATAGTGGATAAAAAACATGATTTTCAAGCGCGTGTTATTGGCTAATTTATCTAAGTGCCATCGGGTAAGGTCGCTAAGACACGCTGAATTTTGAGTGCCAGATGCAAAATGAGGCGGTTATCGGCATCGTTCAAATCGAGTCCGGTCAATTCGGTGATGCGTTCTAGCCGATAAACCAGCGTATTGCGATGTACATCGAGGTCTATGGCGGCTTTGGCGAGGTTGCCATTCGCCTCAAAAAAGCCATTCAATGTGCGGATGAGGTCTCCTTGTTTGCGGTCATCATGGTCTACCAATGGGCGCAACGATTCATCATAAAATTGGCGCAGTGGGGCTAAATTTTGTTCTTTGATAGACAGCAATAACTGAAATAGCTTTAAGTCACCATAAAAGGTGGTAGATTCGCGGTGACCCAATTCGGCAGAAATATTCAACGCATTCCGCGCAGACCGATACGCCTCACGCAGACCAAAAAGCGATGTGGTCAAACGGCTAATCCCCGCCGATACCACCCCACTAGGGGTACGCATGGCGAGTTGTGTGCGGAGTTCTTCGACAATTGCCCGTGTGCGTAACAACGCAGGCATAGACCCGTCTAGGGGATATAAAGCGACTATCACATCCACATGCTGACCAACCGCCCCGGTGAGTCCACGACGCACCATATCATCGCGCACCAATGCGACAAGGGGTTCTATTGGCAAAACCACCCCAGACAAGGTTGTCGCCCTAAAAACCGCCACGACATACGATGAATCGCTATCAAAGCCCGATTGTTGCGCCCGTGTGATGAGTAATTGGTCGTCTGCCGATGACCCACTAAGCCACATCTGCACCCAATCGCCCCGTGTTTGCTCCACAGCAGAGGCGATCGCCCGGTTTTTTGCCAGTTCAATCGCACACACATCCGCCCCGTACATCAACACGAGGCGGTCAAATTCGCCTAAAGACGAGGCGGTACCTACCACAGACAAATAACCCGCAATTCGCTTTTCTGCCTTAATGACAATCGTATGCCCAATGGGGCTATGTGCGATGATACCGGGTGTTTGTGGGGCTTGTGTTTCTAGCCAGCGTTGAAATTCGACATAGGGAAGACTTTGTAATAACCCTGCCCCACCGCTACGACGTGTGACATTGGGGTACATTTGCGCCATCATCACACCGGCATCATCGTGTATGACCACGGGCTTGGCGGTGGCGCGGGCTATAATCTGTAACAAACTGCTCAAATCGCGGTTTTCTGCCGATAGGGTGATGAGTTGGCGTTGAATATCCAATGCCCGTTGGGTCAATTGTGCCGATTGATTGAGGATGAGCTTATTTACCGCCCGTTCTATGACAGTCAGGTTGGTATCGGCGGGCATAGATAACAAACCAATGCCACGCTCTAATGCAGATGCAATCGCCGTTTGTGACACAGAATCGCGCACAGCCACCGCACTCACGCCTGCATCTGCCAAATTTGCCACGACTTCTGCGAGGGTGATACGACTATCATAACCACGCACAATATCCATCGAAACAAGCGCCAATTCGCCACCACCAATATCGGGGAAGGCGGGCGGTTGCGCTCGGATGGTGACAGCCCATTGAATGGTCATCTCTGGAGACCCCGCCAATAGGGTACTCCCCAACGGCAAAGCATATTGTAATAGGGCTTGTAGAGTTGCGGTATTGGGGTCGGTCATAGTGCCTGTATAATCGCTTTTCATTAGATACTAACGGCAAAATAGACACGCAATCGCGTATCTCTACAAATATCATTAAGCGGGATAGCATACCATATATGCCATCCCTATGGCGAATGACAGATTATATTCTACAGGGAAAATTCTGCTTTCACATCTTTGACCCATTGTTGAATCCGTCCCGAAGTTAATTCGGTCTGACCATCTTCATCAACACCCAAACCTAAGAAGTAATTTTCTTCCTCAACACGCGCTTTCGATTCGTTGAATTGATATTTTTCAGTAGACCACACGCCATAGACATCTGCCCCATACAACATCAATTCATCGCCCAAAACACCCAGCGCATCCAAAAAGTTGAAGCCATATCCATTTTGGTCGCCCAATCCAAACAACGCGACTTTTTTGCCATTGAGATTCATGCTGGCAATTTTAGGAAAAAATACTGCCCAGTCGTCTTGTAGTTCACCTGTGTTCCAAGTGGGAATACCCATAATAAGATAATTATACCCCAAAACTTGCTCTGGGGTGGCATTGCCGATATTATGGACTTCAACCACGCCAGAACCCAATTGCTTATCAAATTCTTCTTTAATCTGATAGGCAACTGCTTCTGTTTTGCCCGTGCTACTGCCATAAAATAACCCAATTTTTGCCATAAGTTTTGATAATCCTTTGTAGGTACATATACAACTCACCATCAAACTATAACAAAAATCCGCTTGCACAAAAAGGGCAATCCATAACCACTTGGCATAAATCAAAAACAAGGAGTGATGTTCTCCTTGTTTTTGGTGTAGATAAACACAAATCGTCTATTTTGCTTCGAGTGATAGGGTAATTTCGGAGGTATCTCTGGAACCAATCGGGAAGCCTGCATTGCTAATCACCAGCCTCACCAGACCATCATCGGGCGCGACAAATTCAATGACCATTTCAGCCAGATTTTCAAACTGATATAACCCGCGTAAGGCATTGTTGCCAGTGGAATTTTCTATTCTCATATCAATTTGCACCCCTCTTTGGATGTTATTGGTGGTCATCACCAGACGATACGTTTCCCCTTCTGTCGCCACAAACCGCACGACATCAAAATCGGCGGTATTTGCGCCCAATAAAAACGATATCGGTTCTTCATCAAGCATGAGCAAGCTATCTGGGATAATAGAAAAATTGATGGGCAAGATACGAGTGTTGATTTGGCGTTCAGACAATAACGTCACCGTATATACCCCTGTGACGGGCAAAATCACACGGCGTAATTGGGCATTGGATGATTGCTGATTTACTGTATATTGGTCATTAGAGACAATCACCGAGCCATCTGGCGCATTGAGCCTCAATTGATGAGTGACAAAATCGCCACCTTCGGCATCTACTGTGACCACATCGCCTTCTTTGGCGTCAAACGAGAATACCCGCAAAACAGACTGTGCCGAAAACTCAACACGGGTAGGCGTGCCAATACGTACAGGGGTAACTTCCACTGGGGAAATTTCTAATGTGAACGCCCCTTCGTTATCGGGCGAAAATGCCCCTACACGGATGATATATGTACCCGTCTCTGGGGATAAAAAGCCCAGAAACGAATCGAGTCCGCGTCCACCAACAGGTGCGCCATCGTCATTAAACCCCAAACTCACATTATTCACATCAAAAATCTCGATAGTGGTATCAAAATCAGTGGAGAGAGCCGTAATCGTAACCGCTTGATTGGCTTCTAATTCGACTACATAATCATTATCCAATTCAGTAATACGTGTTGCGCGTTCAGTCTCGCCAATATCTATAGGCACTTGTCTGATAGCTATCACACTGAGTATAAAGTCACCCCGTTGAGACAAAGAAAACGCCCCCACGCGAATGGTGAACAAGCCATCGGCACTAGGGGTATATCGCAACAAAGAATTTGTCCCAGAGCTACTATCATCATTAAACGCGACCTCTTGGGCATTGGCATCTAATAATGTTAGGGTTGTATCAAAATCATCAGAAGTGAGGGTGATAATTGCCTCACGTCCTGCTATTAGCATGATGGCATACTCTATATCCAGACCAGAAAACGTCCCCTCAACAACATCACCCACTTCAAGGCGTTGCTGGGCAAAGACAGCCGTGAGACCAAAGAGACCGATAAAGACAATTATAGAAAAGCATATCACCAATTTATTGCTTTTGGGGTACATTGAGAAGCCCTTTCGGTTATCAGCGATAACCCAACCATGACAATATTTTTATCCATAAATCAAAACAAGGAGCTTAAGCCCCTCGTTTTGTGACATTCTTAGTGGATATAGACCCTTATTTAGGGGCGATGCTCAATGTGATGGATGATAGTTTTTCTTCAGAACTAAAGAAACCGTCTTCGCTCACAACAAAACCAATTTCACCATCAGCCAATGCGGTAAATTCTACTGTACCAGCCGTAGCATAACGGAACACCAAAGAGCCCGTGATGGTAAATCCATATTCGTCAAAGCCGAGTGGAATATCAATTCTCACGCCTATATC
This sequence comes from Anaerolineae bacterium, assembly GCA_034436595.1. Taxonomy (GTDB): domain Bacteria; phylum Chloroflexota; class Anaerolineae; order Aggregatilineales; family Phototrophicaceae. Next base: position 13,072 of record DAOTUO010000027.1, read on the forward strand.
GGGGTTATCGGTGGTGGCGGTCAAAACATACACAGTCCCTGCGGTTGCAGTGAAGCGCACCACATCAAAATCGGTGGTAGTTTCTTCATCAATGATAACTGTGAGGCTACCATCATCGAGGGTCAACACAGTATCTGGCACAACCGATAGGGTGACAGTTTCTGCGACTTCAGACACCGAGTAGGATGACATTTTGACCGAATATAGACCAGTCAATGGCAAGCTCACGCGGCGCAATTGACGGCTAGAGATAAAGAGTGAGCTATTGTTAGAGACTTCAACACCATCTGGACCAACCAAAGACAAATCGGCGCTCAGATAATTTTCGCTCACAGCACCAATTGTCACCACATCACCAGCAGTTGCGGTAAATGTGAAGAAAGTGGGTTCGCCAGTAAACTCGACATCAACAAGTGTACCAACTTCGATAGCGGTGACAACACCTTCTTTAACAGTCAGGGTAAATGCACCAGCACCGCTTGTTGAGTATGCACCCACACGAATGGTATAAGTGCCTGTGGCGGGCGCAAGGAAGGCAAGGAACGGATTGGTGCTACCACCACTATCATCGTCAAAAGCGATTTGTTCGCCTTCAACCAACACCGCTAAATTACTATCAAATTCTTCTGAAACAACAGCAATAAACACCAATTGACCTTCTGCAAGTTCAATGGTGTAATCGCTATCTTCATCAACACGAACACCTTCAACAGTATCGCCAACACCAATTGTTTCTTGGGCAAATACACCCGTTGTCATCAATAAAGCCATCATTACGAGTAAAGCCGAAAGAACAAATCGCATGTAACGCATAACGTTTCCTCTCTGTGTTATGTATGGAAAAAAACTGCACTTGCTATATTTCACTATAAACTAAGATTGTGATTTTTGCAACAAATCGTTATGTTCAAGATACCCAAAAATGGCTTCTGCAAGAATTTCGTTGCCTCGTGGGTTGAGGTGCATGTCCTCTGTATAATAGAGTAATTCACCTTGCTGGGCATATTCCATAAACACAGGTAGCGCATCAAAACAGGTCAATGCGAGTTCATCGCATAAATCCAACATGGCTTGGTGATTATCATAAAAAATCTGCATCGTCTCTTGTCCCAAAAGTGGCGCTGTGAGCGATTCATAGACCAATTCCCGCACAGGGATGAGAATCACCACCATCTGCCCACCCCACCCCTCTACAAGGGTCTGTGCCTCCATATAGGCTTGTTTGGTATGGGGATAGCCAGCAATTTTACGCGGGTCGGTCATATCTAGCGCAACTTGCTCATATACCTGACCAAACCCCACGACCCCATCGCGGATTTGGGCGGTATGTGCCTCTGCAAAAAAAGCCCGTTCAAAGCTGTTGACATACGGCGCTTCGTTAAAAAATGTCAATTCGGTGAGCGCAAATGCCAGCGAATTTCCGCGCAACCATGTCACCCATGCAGGCACATCGGCTTGGGCGCGGTCATCGGCTTCTTGGGCAGAAATTTCGCGTGGGGATAAATAGTCTATACGCGGAATTTGCCCCTCTAGCACACGCAACTGATAATCTTCATCAAAGTCGTTGCCAAAAAACTGCCATAGCACAATAGGTGGTTCAATTTGCACGGCATGATTTTTGAGCATGTTATAGTGGCTCACACCACCTGTTGCGCCTTGCCCCAAATTGACCACACCCATACTCGCTATATCTTCTAGGCGTTGCACCCAACAATCTTCATATTCAGTGAAGCAAAATGTGAACGAATCGCCCACCACCGCAATTTGCGGCTCATAATCCAATGGACGGTTACGAAACCCAAAGCTACTGCCCAATAAAGGGTTGGTGGTCACATGAAACACAATATCCTTGCTGGCGGCATATTGATAATTTTGCAAATCGGGACGCATAACCACATTATGCTCTCCCACTGTCTGCATGATTTCCATGCGGTTAATCGGTTGTTCGCTACCCGCCAAAATACGCTCTGCGGGGCGTTTGAGGCGGTCTGGCAATGACGGCACAGCCACCCGTAGGAGCAGTTCTAATAAAATTGCCACCACAACGAGGTTGATAATGACCACTGCGTTCACTTTGAGTAATTTTTTCATCCAAAAAAATCCAATGTGTTATATCACAAAAACAATAGGGCATTTTAGAACGAAAATTAGGCTTGGTCTATGGCGTGGCGCACTTGACGGGTAAGTTCTGTGAATTGTGGGTCATATAAAAAGTCGGCACGGCGCGGACGGGGCAACATCACAGGAATTTCTGCGATGATTCTGCCCGGTCGTCGGCTAAAGACCAGCACACGGTCTGCGAGCAATACCGCCTCGGATATGCTGTGTGTGACCATGAGGGTTGTTTGCTGTTCACGCGCCCATACACCCAATAAATCGAGGCTCATTTTTTCACGGGTGAGCGCATCCAACGCCCCAAACGGCTCATCCAACAACAAGGCTTGTGGGCGCTGAATCAACACCCGCCCAAGCGCCACCCGTTGCGCCATCCCGCCAGAAAGTGCTGATGGATGGGCATTTTCAAACCCCTCTAATCCCAGCAGAGGCAAAAGTTCCCGCGCCAAATCGTGACGCTCTGATTTTTTCATGCCAGCGAGTTCCAACGGCATGGCGATATTTTCAATGACGGTGCGCCATGGGAGCAAATTAGCAGACTGAAACATTACCCCCACCTGTGTGGATGGGCGCGTGATGGGTTCATCGTCTAGGAGTGCCACGCCTTCAGTCGGGGGTTGTAATCCCGCCAAAACGCGCACAAGGGTGCTTTTTCCACAGCCACTTGTGCCGACAATAGCGACAAATTCCCCGCGCTTGATGGTCATCGAAATTGCGCCTAGCGCGGTGAGTTCTCCGCCATCTGGGGCGGGATATGCCACAACAAGATTTTTAGTTGCGATATGTGCCAACAACGTTTTCCTTTTCACAAGCCAACAAACCGTGCAATGCGGTCTATCCCCGCCTGATAAAATTCGAGTGTGAGCGTAACGGCGTTATGACTGCTAATCCCCTTCAAATCGGCGGGGAGATTTTCTTCTGATAGGGTGAAGCCATCGGTCAAGACAGGCACAATACGCTTACCCGCTTGCATGGCAAATTGCACTTCACGAATGACCCATTCAGATGTCAGTGTGTCTGGGGCAAGTAGGAGCAGAAAATAATCCCGTGATTGAATTTCGTCCATCAATTTTTGGGCAAATTGACCCTCTCCCAAATCTTCCATATCCATAAACACATCTGCACCCATTTGGGTGAGGCTCTCGTGAAGTTTTAGCGCCACCGCCCAGCTCACTTTGCGCCGATAGCTGAGGAATACAGTCGGTTTTTTGCCACGCACAGGTTTTTTGATAGGGGCATTGGTGGTGCTTCTTTCTTGGATATAAAACACGATTATCATCGCGGTGATGCCAATTGTCCCCACCAACACAATGAGAATCGCCCGATTCAAATCGGACGTGGCTTGTGCAGGGGCAGGCAGTTCTCCAATGGTGATGCTAAACGGATGTTGCCACACGGTATTGGTGCGTGTTTGCCCATTCACCGTCAACAATGTCCATAATTCAAGGCGTAAATCGTGAACACCGCTAGTCGCTTGTGGGCGTAATGTCCACGACCAAAATGCCCCACCATCCCGAATAAAGCTATAATCGGCTGGATTTGCCACTTCATCACAACCAGAAAAACTATCCTCTAGGCAAAACAGCGTTGCACCCATCAATTGTTGCACCTGCACACCCGATTCTTCATATTGAGAAATTCGTGGGGTGGCGGTGGGGCGCATGGGGCGGGGCGTGGATGTCACAGGGGTGACTGGCACACGGGTAACTTCACTAAAGGGTGTAGCAGTGATAAATTTTTCCACAAACCGCAATTCTAGCTCTACTCGTGTGGTATTTTGTGGGGCGACAGAATCGGCATAATATACACGCAATAACCCAATACCCACCACCGCGCCAGATTCATCTGTGACTTGGATATTGGTTATCTGCGACACTTCTAGGGGTACAGGGTTATTATCCACGACCAATGGTTGGTCTATAGATGATGACCGTGTTGGCATACCCATTTCTGGGTCTTGGGTGGGGAGTGGCACATAGGTGGGTGAAGTCTGTGCCACTGGGGTATTTTCTACTTCTGTGACTATCGCTACAGCCCTAGTTGACGTGGCGCTACCGCTATCAAACACGGTGCTTAATTGTTGCCCCACCGATAGTATCAGTAGCACAAAACCGATAACAGCGATACTGCCAATGGCAACATATAAAATTCTGCGCGATTGTGGTGATAGTGATGATTTACCCATGCCCATTTATTCCCAATTCATAGCAAACAAATTACTAACTATTATAGCACACAGAGGGAATTACCCCCTCTGTGCATCATAGCCATATCATGGGGTTGGTGGCAGAAAGTCGTTGGTATAGGCAGGGGCATAATCGAGTAATTCGGGCAATATCCCCAAATCTACTAGTATCTGTGCGGTTTGCGCCCAATCTGCTTCATCGCTATAACCCAATTGGGGTGTTTGGATGATACCCTCATCATTAAAAGTCTCTTCGACTTCCCACAACTTGATAGTCTCCAGCAACACATGAAATTGACCAATGAGTTCTGGTTCAAATTCGGCATTGAGCGCTTCCCATAGCACCTCACGGCTTTCTCTGATGGTGGTCATATCGCCTGTTTCTGCCAATAATGCTTGTTGTTGGGTGGATGCTTCTTCTAAAAATGCCTGTAATTCATCGGTCATGGGCAAACCATCCACATAATCCAAACTGATGAGATAGGCTTGTGCAGGATTTTGGATAACTGTCCACAGAGCGCGGTCAAATGCCGCTATGACCAAACTGACCATAGCGGGATTATTGGCAATGAGCGCCTCGCTGGTGACAATGCCATTTGAGACCATATTGGCAACATCAGAGATAGACAGCACAGACACGCTGGTAATCTCGCCACATTGCCCTGCATCGGCACGGAGTTGGACTTGTAGCGGTTCATTGTTGATATACACGGCGCTGGCATCTACGCCACCACTGCATATCACATCGGCGGCGGCAAACCCAATCGCTTCGAGTTGAATATCACTTTCGGTCATACCATTGGCGCTCAAAATGGCGGTCAATCCGCTATAACTCGCGCCAAAGCGTCCGGGAACACCCACACGCAACCCGCGCAATTCTTCCATCGTGGTGGCAGGGGTGGTATTGGGGATGATAATGCCCACAGGATAGGCTTGAAACCAGTTATACACCATCACCACAGGGCGTTGACCAAATCGCGCCATGAGGACTTGTTCCCCGCTAATCATGCCAAAATCAAAATCCCCTGTGGCAATTAGGTCAACACCAACAGGCTCATCACCATGTTCGAGTTGCAATTCATAGCCTGCCTCATCCAATTGCCCTAATGCGTCCATGACATATACGGGCGAAAATTGAATATTGGGGATATAAGTCAAAAAAAAGCGGATACGGGTCTGGGCAGAACTACCCACCACCATCACCACCGCAAAAACCAGCATAATGCCGATTATCAGTCGTTTCATGAGAAAAATCTCCTTGTTTATATAGAACGCCACGCCAAAAGTTTGCGCTCTAATACCGAAACCAAGCCATATAACCCACCCGCCATGAGCGCCATGCTAATCGCGCACACAAATACGAGTGGGGTGTTGTATTGGGTGCGAGCGAGGTTGATAAACATCCCCAAACCCGCATTCGCCACGATAAATTCGCCTACCACCGAGCCAATAACGGCGAGCGTGGCGCTAGTTTTTAGTCCTGTGAGCAAAATCGGCATGGCGGCGGGTAGCTCTAATTTGCGGAACATCTGCCAGCGATTTGCCCGATACACGCGCATCAATTCACGCCATTCACGCGGCACAGACCGAATCCCCGTGACGGTATTCATCAACATAGGGAAAAACACGATGAGCGCACAGGTGATAATTTTGCTCTGTCCACCACTGCCAAACCACACTACTAAGAGGGGTGCATACGCCACCACAGGCACAGACTGCAATGCCACCACAATCGGCGCAAGAAATGATTCTAATAGCCGATTTTTGGCGATGGCATAGCCCAAAACCACACCCAACATCACACCGATGATGAGTCCGGGTATGACCTGTCCCAATGTGACCGATGTGTGTTTCCACAAATCGCCATTGTTGATGACACGGATAAATTCGTTGAATACTTTAATCGGTGGGGGTAATAAAAATGGTTTGATGAGGTTGAGCATGGTCACAAATTGCCAGAGGGCGATGACCAATAATAGGCTGAATAGCCACATCCAACGGTGAATCGAAAATACCCGTTTTCTGGCATTTTTTTGGGGGAACATTATGGTCATGGTACTTATTTTTTGCATAAAAAAGCCCCGTTCCTGTAACTAGGGACAACGGGGCATAGGTATAGCTAAATATTGCCAAATCTATGGATATAAAATACCCAATAGGTAGGCAAATAAGCCAAACCCATCAACCATCCATGTTGATGGTTGAAGATTTACCTTCTTTCATCCGGACTATGACCGTCGGCTTTGGTTTCTCACCAAATCCACCGGCATGAGGCACAAGGCATCATGACTCATCCTCACATGAGGACAAAACGGGTCGCGGGCTTGGACACACACGCCAAATACGTGGTGCTTTACCGCCGGTAGGGATTTCCACCCTGCCCCGAAGGTCAGATTATTTAATTACAAACGATTATAGCAGGTTTTTGGTGATGGGGGAATAGACCCAAATCACACAAAACCGCCGATAGGGTTAATCTTTATAAATCCACATCGTCATCATTTTTACGTTTTTCTTCATAGACATCATCGGGTGGCACATCATAAAACACCGCATCTTCTATATCGGCATTATTTAACCCGCGCTTAGGTTTTTCTGGCTCATCAGCATCTTGCGTTTGCACATTAAAATTGCGCTTGGCAAAATTTTGCAGATTAAACTTAAAGCCCATCTGGTCAAATGTCACCAGATTAATCTCTCCCTTCATCCGTTGGGCGATAAGCGTATTGACATAGCCAATAGCAATGCTAAATATCACCCCCAAAAACAGGAATAAGACATTGCGCGTCTGAATGACCATCAACGCGGCATAGACGGCGGGAAACCATATCAAAAATTGCCCCAGCGCATAAATAGTCGCCCGATACCCTGTGATGGTTTTTATTTCTACCCCGCCTTCAATTGGACGGCGCACCTTCACCTCACCTGTGGTTAAATGGCGCATAGCGAGGAGAAAAATAGGGATATACACCGCAAAACACATTACCGCCAATAGACTACTCAAAAAAGCACCAAACATAACATATTCCTTCTGTGGCTTATGGCACACGCAAATAACGGGAACGAATCGGTTGGGTATCTGCCAATTGTTCGGCAGTCATCAACGCCCAAAAATCTTGTGAGAGTGCAATATCGCCTTGTTGGGTCTGGGCATATTGCATCAACAGGTCAAAAAAAGCATCCTTGCCCAATACACCTCGTATCTCGTGGAGCATCTTCACGCCACGCAAATACACAGCATTAATATACGCACGCACATTAGGAAAATCATAGATGGTCGCATCTACAAACCCCTCTGGCATATACTGATTCACCCGAAATTCCCACCACCATTCGCGCAAATCTGGGTAATATTCTTCTAAAAAGATGTATTCGCTATACGTGGCAAGTGCCTCATCCAGCCATGGGGTAATGGCGGGGTCATTGCCCACTAGGGCATACCACCACTGATGCGCCACTTCATGCACCGTTATCAATGTCAGATAACTGGCAGGGTCGCCATTATAGCGCACAAACCACCTATTCCCCACAAACACCAACCCACTAAATTCCATACCATCGGGAAAATCGCCCTGTATCACCAAGAGGCGTTGATAGGGATACGCCCCAAATAAATCGGCAAACATCTCAAAACTCTGCACAGCAGAACGCAAGGCATGGACAGCGATTTCTTCGGGCAAAAGGGTACTATTGACCTCCGATGCCACATCGGTAAAGGTATACAATTCAACTTGTGTGCCATTTTGCAAAAATTCGTATGCCACATTAAACATATCGCTCATGCTGGCGCTAAAATCACGCGAATTGCGATGGCTATATTGCCATGTCCTATCATTTATGCGGGTTTCTTCGCCTGGGGCGGCAATGGTAAGGGTTTCTGGCGGATTGATAAGATTAAACATCACCGACCAATCGGCAAGGGCAATCAGTTCTTGCTCCCCAATATAAAATGCGGGGTTTGTGACCCACCTGCCATTGTCATATATCGCCAAAGTCGGCAACCAATGACCTAAATTGAGTTGACGCGGAGTATAGCCAAAGTACCCCTTAGAATCGGTGATAAGCCCTGCCCCAATTTGTGGGACATGCAGTTCAAATTTGAGCAGTAACCCAACCTCACACCCAACACCCAATGGGGTGGGTAATATCACCGATAGCCGTTTTTCTACGAGTGTATACTCTGTAAAGGCATTATTGACTTTTAATTCGCCCAGAAAAAATGTATTTGCCCAACGATTGGTATCTACCACAAGCACAATTTCTGATAACGCCCCATCAGTCTGATTTTGATATGCAATCCGTTGCTCCACACGGAGCGTTTTTTGGGCATAATCCACATCCGCCACCACAGTATGACGGGGTAACATCGCACTATCTGCCACACAAGATTCATTGACAAGACCTCCTTGTTGGGCTTGTGGGGTTATATCCGCAGAAAATAGCCATGTCGCCACAGCTAGGAGCAACGAAATGAGGGGAAATAGCGTAAAGGGTTTCATAAGCATCTCACATCCATTTACCAAACAGGCATAACTATAGCATTGATTATAGCAAAAATGCCACCATGCCTAACCATCTGGCAGGGTTTATGATATGCTTGTGCCATTCATCAAATGCTCATGTTACTGAGAAAGGTATTCTATGGAATCTGTTAACGCCCCTACCCCCCAAACACAAAATATCCTCAAAGGGATTATTAGCCTCTCCCGTTGGAAAGAGCAAATGCCCCTTATCTCGCTCACATTTTTGGGCGGACTCATCGCACACGGGGTTATCAATGGCATCACCCTCGACTGGCGTTTGTTTGTGGTCGCTATCGCCAATTTTCTGACTGTCACATTCGCCTTCATGATTAACGATATGGAAGATGCGGAGGACGATGCCGCTAACCCGATTAGCGCCAAACGGAATCCCATCACCAACGGCACACTTGACCTCCATACAGCATGGATTGCCTGTGGGGGTGTGGTGCTATTGGCACTCATCTTTTATCTCATCGGTGGTTGGCTGGTGCTAATCATCGGCGCAATTAATCTGACCTTATCGTTTTTATATTCATGGAAACCTGTTCGGCTAAAATCATCCACAGTCGGCTTGGATGTGGTATCACACACCCTCATGCTGGGCGGATTGTTGCCACTGGCGGGTTATTTTGCCTATACTACCGAAATCCACCCCACCATCATATTGGTGACATTGGCGACCATACTCGGCTCGACCTATGGGCAACTCTATAACCAAGTCCGCGATTTTGATGCCGATAAAAGAGCAGGCATCATGAATGTGACCATCCGTGTAGGCGAGAAAAATGCCTTTTTGTTGATGTATGGGGCAATTATCGCGGCGGTTATTGGTGGGGTTATTGGTGTAATCCTCATGGGGTTGCCAGAATGGTTATTGCCCACTATCGCGGTGTGTATCGCATTTGGGGTCGCCATGACCTTTTTATTTGTCCAAACCGATTCCAGTGGCAAGCCACCGCTCGATATTACGGGACGGTTGCAAGTCGGGTTTTGGGTTGCCTTCAATTTGGTCATGGCGATTTGGGTCTTATGGGCGATGCTGTGAAATTGGGGTAAATTTTTTCATCGCTATCAAGTGATATATCGGCTAAGGGCGCAATTGGTTGCACCCTTAGTATTATCTCTCCCGCGACATCGCCTCAATTTGGGCTTGCAATTGACGAATTTGCGATTCTTGTTGTGTGATGGTTTGTTGCAGTTGACCAATTTCACCTTTTAACACATCAGGTTGATATTGGCTAAAGATGGTGACAAAATAGACGAATATTGCCAATAATAACAGAATTGGCAATAGTTCTTTGACTGTATGAAGCCCCCACCGAATGGCATATGCCCGTTTTTGTTCTCTGGATTTTATTGAGGTTAATTTTCGCCCAAACACTGATTGTGGCGCTTGTTTATTATTGCTCAAGCGACCTAATGGCGAAAAAGGGCTAGGTGGTGGTGGGGTATTTTTATCGCCCCCAAATCGGTTACTAAACGGATTATTGGGCGTATTGTCAGAGCCACCCCCAAATCGGCTACCACCGCCCGATGACCCAGAGCCACCGCCGAATCGGCTACCACTATCACCCGATGACCCAGAACCACTGCCGAATCGGCTACCACTATCACCCGATGACCCACCAAACCGACTGCCCCCCCCAAACCGGCTTGGGCGGTCTTTATTATCATCAGAGAATGGCGATTTGCCCCCGAAGATGCCTGTAGACCCGCCAAATGGTGAATCGGTATCATCGTCATCGCCAAAATCGTCGTCATCATCATCATCCGATTTAGACGAGCCAAACCGCGAAAAACTACCAGAGGTAGAACGACCAAACCGTGTAAACGGGCTTGGAGGAAGTTTGGGTTCTTCATCGTCTTTGGCTTTTTTGGTATCCTTGGACGCATCGGGCATACCATCCATGCTCAGGTTATCATGGATGAATTTAGAAAAGCTATCTTTATCTTGTCCATCAGAATTATCTTCTGGACGGGTTTCTTCATCAGACAAGGCAATGCCTCCAAACCGATTGATACTAACTTTTACTTATTATAGGTCAAAACATCGGGTTTGTGCTATAACATCTCATACCAAACTTAGAATTTTATATATTTTTCATAACCTTCTAGGAATAATTTTGTCCGATGTATCTTCACCACATGGTCAACAAAGCCCATGTGGTCTAATAAATCGTGTGGGCGAAAGTTGCCCCGTTCCCCTGTGGCAAGATGAGCATAGAGGTTTGAATCATCACCCACATGCAAATCATAAATCATGGGGCGAAAATCGGTGATAGATCGTCTGCCATTGCGCTCTTGCTCCACGACAATCTGTTCACGGCGCAGAATATCATCTATTCGCATTTGCAGGTCATTGGCGGTGAAATCGGCAATACTGATGCGATAGTGGGCGCTGTGGATGAGAGTTTGTGGAGCAGGCATGTTTTGTGGCACTTCTATCACCCCAAGCACACGTAACCCATCTGGACTTACACGCATGATTTGGTCTGGCAAATCATCTAATGTGGATAATTTTTCGCGCAGGGATAAATCGAGCAATTCGCAATCACTGGTCACGCCCAATGGCAATCGTGCCGCCACCTGAATACGTGGTCGGGAGCTAAAGCCTTGTGAATAATAAATGGGCAAATCGGCACGGCGTAGCACCCGTTCCCAAATCTTCGCCATATCCAAGCTACCAATATACTGAAGCGCCCCATATTTGCCAAATGTGATATGAAGCCGTTGTTGCACAGGAGATAGATGAGACATAATTTGTTAGAGCCTTTTGTGATTAGCTGTTCTCGTGTAGAATTTAATCAGAAACTCACTATAAATCCAACATACAAAATTGGCAAATTCGATGACAACCAGCACACAACCAGTACCATCCCCCAAAAAAGCACTTTCGGCGAGTGCCTTATTCCGCCGTTCTATGCTTCTCATTGTGGGATTCACGGTGTTCATTTTTATGATTGGCATGTTCCTCATCATAGAAGCCTCACCTATTTCTCTATTACCAGACCAAGTTTCGATTATTGGCGACATTTTTTTTATAATACTGATGCTATGCCCGCTAATACTATGCGGGTTGCCCCTCTATTTCGCGCTCTGTGCAGGGGTCTATGGCATAATACGGCTCGATTCTGGCACAACATTCCGTCTACGAAAATTGCAAATTACATCCAAAAAAGCCCAAGAACGTGTCGAAAAAGTGACCACATCGCTGGGCAAACGCTCGATTCAAATCAATTCACGCGGGGCATTTTTGCGCCCACTATTTCGGATATTTGACCATCCAGAGGATAAAAAAGATGATAAAAAATAACGATAACAATTGGAAGAATAAAACCTACCTTACTGGCGGTATTTTGGGTGGGGTCTTTGGATTGCTCGCCGCCTATCTCTTTAACCGCGCCGCCGAAGAAGAAGCAGACCGCAATGGAGGCAAACCCGCCAAAATTCCAACCATGCAGGTGCTTGGTTTGTCGTTGGCAGGGCTAAACTTCATCCGTCAAATCACCGAAGCAGGTAAGAGTGGAAAGAAGAAATAATCCATGTGCGGACGTTTTGCACTCGTGGCAGATGGTCAGGCGCTCCAACTGCAATTTGACCTCACAGCACTTCCATCGGAGTTATTGACCGCCCGCTATAACATCGCGCCGACTCAACCCGTGATGGTCATCACCAACACCGCCCCACAAACCATCACGTTCCAAAAATGGGGACTAATCCCCTCATGGAGCAAAGACCCGTCTATTGCCAGTTCACTGATTAATGCGCGTGCAGAGACATTAGAAGAAAAACCGTCCTTCCGTACCGCATTTAAGCGTCGGCGCTGTATTATCCCCGCCACCGGTTTTTATGAATGGGGCAAGGGTGAAGGCAAAACCAAACAGCCCTATTATATCCATCTCAAAGACAATCAGCTTTTTGGATTTGCGGGATTATGGGAGACATGGCATAGCCCCGATGGCGATATGGTCGAAACGTGTACGATTATCACCACCGAGCCAAACGACCTCATCCGCCCATTACATCATCGTATGGCGGTGATTTTAGACCCCGATGATTATGAATTGTGGCTATCGCCCGATGAATTACCCCCAATGGCACTCAAACCGTTGCTCACTGCCTACCCCGCCGAACAGATGGCATATTATCCCATTTCGACACTGGTGAATAATGTGCGGAACGATTCGCCAGAGTGTATTAAGCCCCTAGAACCACCCCAACAAAAAGGGTTATTCGATTAATTTGTCGTGGGCGAGGCAATGCCTTGCACTCATGCGTAGCAACTTTGCAATAAAAACATCCCCTATCCTCCTGCCCCTTATCCCCACAAAGTGGGGAAAGGGAGGAAACCGTTTCTAGGCGAGGTTTTAGCCCCTCTCCAATTTTTGGGGAGGGGATAAAATACCTTAAGTTGCCGTATATGAGCGAGGCAATGCCTTGCCCCTACAGCCTATTTTATCGCCCCTCGCGCTTGCGCTTATCCAAAATTTCTTGGAAGGGGTCTTTGCCTTTGGCTATCAGCACCTTACGGGTACGCCCACCATCAATAGACTCGCCAATCACACCAATCTCTTCTAATAAATCCACCAGACGCGCCGCACGCGGATAACCCAACCCCAATTTACGTTGAATCATCGAAGCAGAGGCTTCTTGCTCGTTGACGACCAATTCAATGGCATCTTCCAGCATGGGGTCTGTCTCTGCCAAAAATTCACGGCGGGTTAATGCCCGCTCCCACGGGGCAGATGTGCGGACATAGGTATCGGCAGATTTGGCTTCTTTGGCTTGGGTCTCTGCCCAGTCTTTCCAATATTGCACCACACTACGGACTTCGCTATCACTCACAAAGCAACCTTGCAACCGTTTGGGAACGCCCGCATCCGCCGCCAAATACAGCATATCGCCCCGACCCAAAAGTGTCTCACCACCGACAGAATCGAGAATCACCCGCGAATCCACACCAGAGGCAACGGCAAAAGCAATCCGCGAGGGGAAATTGGCTTTAATCAACCCCGTGATAACATCCACTGATGGGCGTTGGGTGGCAATCACAAGGTGCATCCCCACCGCACGCGCCATTTGTGCCAACCGTGTGACGGTCTTTTCGGTTTCATCGGGTTTGCTCATCATCAAATCACCGATTTCATCCACCAAAATCACCACATACGGCAGATGTTCGGCTTTTTTACGCGGACCCAAGCGCGAATTATACACCTCAATATTCCGCGATTGTGCCTCCTCTAGCAATTTATAACGCCTATCCATTTCACGGGTACACCAGCGCAACACCCCAATGATTCTATCCATGTCGGTTTCGACAGGTCCCAGCAAATGGGGGACACCATTAAACCGTGATAGCTCCACCATTTTGGGGTCTAACATAATCAGTTGCACTTCATCAGGTGTGGTATTGAGCAATAATGCCGTGGCAATTGCCGCAATCGCCACCGATTTACCGCTACCCGTCGTGCCAGCCACCAGCAAATGGGGCATCCCCGCCAAATCCACAATAATCGGCTCACCTGCCACATCACGCCCCAATGGGACAATCAACGGCGATTTTGCCTTTGCCATCGCGTCATAAAAGGCTTTGCTCTCATATACCGAGCGCAACGCCACCGTACCAGCATTGCGGTTTGGCACTTCGATGCCCATATAGCTATACCCAGGGACGGGCAATTCCATACGTAGTCGTTTTGCCGATAGTGCCAGCGCCAAATCGTTTGCCAGCGATGCAATTTTGCTCAGACGCGTGCGTTCTTTGACCAAATCGCCCTCATCGTCTTTCACCTCACGGAACGGTTGCACCGCATATTGCGTGACGGTGGGACCCGCTTTGACATCCACCACATCAATATTGATGTCAAATTCCAGCAATGTATTTTCGATGAGTACCACATTGCGGTTAATTTCTTCTTCACTTGGCAATTCAAATTCCACGTCTTGGAGCAATTCCAACGGCGGAAGCGATTTATCGCGCTTGACCACCTTTTTATTCTCTTTCATGCTCTCAGTGGTGAAATAGCGCTTGATACGTCCATCGGGACGTTCCACTTGTTGCGGGTCTTTGCCCTTGCGTGGCAATAATGTGCCGAGTGCCGATAATTCGCCTTTGAGCTGACCGGGCAAATCGGTTGGTTTTTCCGATTGGGTGAGAATGCGTTCCAGACGGGCTAAATCTGCCTCTAATTCGGTGGTCGGCGTGAGAAATGGCTTGGGTTTGGGCTTAGGCGGTGGTGCATCCAGCGTAGGACGCTGACTCGGTGGCAATACGGTAAAATCGGGACGAATCCGCATGATTGTCACCCGTTGTTTATGGCTATCCCCCATATCCATTTTTTCCACATCGGGCAATGGCGCGGGTTTTGATGGCGATATAACCGGTTTGGCGACTTTTTTCTGCGGTTTATCCATCGGGATAGATGCCCATGCTTCGCCTGTGCGATAGAGAAAATTTTCTACCGATGTAAAGGCTTGGCGGATATGCTTTCTGCGGATACCCACCACCATCGCCATACACATCGCCAATATCACCCCATAAAAGAAGATGGCGAATACCTCTCCGAACAGGGCATAAATGGGCGCACTCATCCCCCACCCAATAAATCCGCCACCCTGCCCGGCACGGGCAATCGCACGGAGTTCATTATCTTGTTCGGTCAGATGAAACAGCGCCAACAGCACCAAAAACGCGATTTCTAATGCCAATAAGCGGCGCGGGGAATAGGTGATGAACACACCCAATTTGGGCAACCAGATGAGGATACCCACCAGCAAAATGCCCACCCCAATAAATATCCCCCCCTTGCCAAAGGCTTGGGTGAGGACAGATGCCCAGGCACGGGCGACAGTGGCGGATGAATTTTGGTCTATCAGCGACCATATTGACAGCACCCCAAACACAAACATGGCAATCCCCGCGATTTCATCTATCCACGGGGGTAGGCTATCGAACACCCTATCCCAAAATTCGGGTTGGACAGTTTTAGGCGGTTTTTTCGGTTTAATCGGCTTGGCTTTGGGGCGTGGACGTGTACCACGTACCGTTGGCAGGGGACGCGCTTTGATTTCGGTGGATATGGGTTCTGGTGTTATCTCTTTGGGAGATTTTTCGTCTGCCACGCAGAAAATCCTTCACGAAACAAAATGCAATACATCCCTAATGATAACCACATTTGGGATGATTGGCTAGGCGGATATGGTGTTTTGGGCGCATTTCAATTTGGGGTGGCGGTGTTTTGGGTGGACGGCATATAAGGCTTGTCCGTAGTTAAAAAGACAAAATAGGATAAAAATAGCGTGTATGTTACCTGCCAACGGGTCATGAACCACCCGTCTGACCCTCTGAAACCCCGTGAACGGGGTTGTTTTGCCTATTTTCATCACAAAAAATGAGTATGGCGTAGGGG
>DAOTUO010000028.1:0-4697 GCA_034436595.1 Anaerolineae bacterium
TGGGTGTGGCAATTGGTGAATTGACAATTGCACCCATAGCCGATTAAGGGTAGACTTTTTGATATAATTTGCCCATAAGATAAGGCATTTATTTCCATGAAATTATCTATCGTTATTCCTGCCCGCAATGAAGCGGGTAATATCGAACACACCATCACCCAATTGCGTAGTCATTTGGATAGTGTGAATATTAGCGACATCGAAATTTTGGTGGTGGATGATGGGTCTAGTGATGCGACTTTTGACCTTGTATCGGCTATTCACGACCAAGATGAACGGATTCGCGTGGTAAAAAACACAGGACGTAACGGCTTTGGGCGGGCAGTCACCTTTGGCTTAGATCGTTTTACGGGCGATGCGGTGATTATCTGCATGGCAGATGCGTCAGATTCGCCCCAAGATGCGGAAAAATATTATTATATCCTGCGTGACCAAGCCGATTGTGCCTTTGGGTCTCGGTTTATCAAAGGCGCAAAGGTGGTAGATTACCCCCGTTTTAAGTTGGTGATTAATCGCATCGTCAATTTTTTCTTAAAACTGATGTTTCGGTCACGATTTAATGATACGACCAACGCCTTTAAGGGGTATCGGCGCAATGTCATTGAGGGGTGTCGTCCGTTTATTTCCCCACATTTTAACCTGACCATCGAGATTCCCCTCAAGGCGATTGTGCGGGGATATACCTATAAAATCATGCCAATTTCGTGGCATAACCGCAAGGTTGGCACATCGGCGCTTAAATTGCCAGAGCAGGGAAGCCGTTATTTGTTTACATTACTCTCGGTGTGGTTTGAATATCTGCTGGTGCGTCGTGATACCTATCGTACTGATGGCGGTATATTTGTGCCATTGACCCACACCGATACCCCACAAGTAGAATAACGTTATTATGGGGCAATTTCTACGAATATCGCATAAATTTTGCCCCATCCATGCTCAATTGTCACGGATTCAATCGTGGTGACAGAAACGTTGTTTTCGCTCAATTTTGCCAAGACTATGCTTGTCATTTCCTCTGGGGTATATTGAGTAGTAAGCACCACCAAATTTTTTGTGTCTGGCACGCCTGAATCTATATTCGATAGCACCCGTGATGATGCCCATGTGTAGTAAATCGTCTCTAATTCAGAAAAAATGCCATTATTAGGATCTAAATTTTCCTTCTCATTCAATACCCAAATCAAAAATACATCCCTGCTCTTATCTTCTGGAAAATGGCGATTAATCGCCTCTGCGACACCGACTGTCACCTCATAAATGCGCTGTGATTTATAACGGTCATAGGCATAGGTTAACGGGATGCCATATTCCATCCAACTATGATAGTGGGATGTCCCAACGACATACCCCAATACGCTAAATAACAGAATGATGATGGCATGGTGTGTGATGACCCATATCGGTAAAATAACCCGTAACCCGACCGATAGCGAGATAAGAAAGCTGATGCTAACGATGAAAATGGGCATGGTGGGGTGTGGCGAGGCGCTGAATAGGAAAAATGGCAAAATCGGGAT
Source organism: Anaerolineae bacterium (assembly GCA_034436595.1). Taxonomy (GTDB): domain Bacteria; phylum Chloroflexota; class Anaerolineae; order Aggregatilineales; family Phototrophicaceae. The sequence continues at coordinate 1,518 of DAOTUO010000028.1, forward strand.
TATAAAAGCAAGGATAATGACGAAGCGATATTGTTTTTCTGTGTAGTGTAAAAAACGGGGTGCGATGAGGCTGGCGAATAGGATAAAGATGGCAGGGATGAGCAATGAGACATAAAAGGTATAAACGAAAAAATTATACCCATAATGCAAAAGGACAATAAATGGCATGATGCAAGCAACAAATAAGAGTGATGTATTGCGGAGCAACAGATAATGACTATCTTGGCGCTTATTATGGTGTCTCACCAATGCGACTAATGCCGAAAAAATGATGATGAAGGGCAGGATATTCCAGAACGACGGCATATTGACCAATCGCTCCATATAGATGCGCGGGTCTTTATCACCAGAAAAATCTTGTGAAAAATTGAGTGAATTTTTGAAATAAAACCAATTTCCTGTGAGATACCAATAACAAACCCCTAACACCCCTGCCATCGTGAAAATGCCCCCAATAACCCATTTGGCATCATCCACAAATACCCGAATGGTCGCTGGTTTTCGATTGATAAAATAAAATACCAATATGGCTGGCATTAAGGTGATGGTGAATAATTGTGTCGTTACCGTGAGCATGGCACACATACCCGCCAATGCCAGATACCTGTTTTTGTGTGCTGATAGCCCCGATTGCACCACAAAAAATAAACATAGGCTCAGATAAGCAATGGTCGCCCCATCCACATAATCCCACCCAACCGCCCGCATAAATGGGGGATAATTCCCCAAAAGTAAGGCAATGAACAGGGCTACACGGTCATTGATAAGCCGTTGAATAATGCCATATATCACAAATATACCAATCCAATAGACCAGTAGGTGGGTGGTGAAATTGGCTATGATGGCAGGTAAAAGGTTATGAATGATGGCGCTCGGAATTGTCCAACTGATACGCTCGCCAAAATAAGTCACTGTTGCAGGATACCATTCGTCATAGCCCTGAATATCTAAAATATGACCCAGATAAAAATAATCATCGGACTGAATTTCGTTATTAAACATCCAATTGGGATTAATGAGTGCCAAAATAATCGGTAGGCTTAGGATAAGTGTGATGTGAGTGATATTGAGAGAACGGGTGACACGCATAAAATAGGGATGCTCCTATAGGGTTTTACGATGAATTAATCATGGCATGATGATGAACACGGCATGAAATCCGCCTGTACCATCGTCAATCCAAATCGTTTCTTGCCAAAGTGGTTTATAACCATATCGCATGAGTGCATTTTCTGCCATCTCAAATAATGCCTGTGGGGTATGTTGGCTAGAGAGTAGAATCAGTGTGTTATTGGGGATATAGCGGGTGTTTCGATTCCAGATGAGAGTCCCATTTTGCGGTAGGTCGTTTTCATCTAATACCCGCCCACCACCCCGCACATAAATAGAGGCGACAGCATGAAATGCCCGCATTTTGGGGTCGTTGGCATACCACAATCGAAATGTCTCTACCGATAAACGGTCAAATTTTCGGTTAATCACCCGCGCCAATTGGGTTGCCCCATCATACATAGCCTGATTTTCATACCGATTGGGGATGTAAGTGATAACGCTGTCCCCCATAAACCCCTGCCGAAAGGTCGTGAGTCCTATCACATACCCCAAAATAGTCACTGCACCAATGAGGCTGATAATTCCCCATATAGTGCGTAATCGGAAGCCAATGACACATAATAGCATGGCGATGACAACCGACACCCATAAATAGTCAGAGACAAATAGGTGCGGAAATAGGCTAAAGGTCAAAAATGGGATGGCGGGGATAAAAAATGCCCCATAACCAATAATTTTCTCTTGGGGTAATGTGAGGTGTTTTTCGATGAGGACACCCAAGACGATAAATATCATGGGGATAATCACTGAGCTATAAAATAAATACTGCAAAAACCGATGCCCACGCCATTCCCAAAACAATAATATCACATACGAACAGACCAGTAGCGATGTGCTGGCGCTGAGGTGATAGTGTCCGCGTCGTTTGATTAATTGGATGCCCGCCACGACCAAGATTATCATGGGGAGAATATGCCATGTGGCGCTGACACGGATAAAATTATGGTTGTTGATGGTATAAAATTGGGTGTCGGCAATTTTTTCTTGGGTAAAATTGAGGCTGTGGGTGAAGGTGAGCCATTCCCCTGTGATTGCCCGATAAAAAAGTGTTTCTGGCAAATAAATCATGAGTATCCCCACAATCGCCCATAGCAAGCATTGGAATAGGGGATAGCGGTGATGGGCATGATTGAGCCACACAAAATAGAGGGTGATGGCGGGGATATAACACACATAAAAAATATTGCTGGTCACAAATAACATAACCGTCATCCCCGCGCCCACAACATATAATCGCCATCGGCGCGGAGAATAACAGGCTTGTATGAGCAAAAATAGGCATAGGCTCATGCAGGCGATGATGAATCCATCCACATAATCCCATCCGACTGCCCGCATAAATGGCGGATAATGCCCCATTAACACAGCAACAATGAGCGCCACACCCGATGATGTGAGGCGGGTGACTATGCCATACACACTGAATATCGCCACATAATACACGCCTAAATGGATGATAAAATTGGAAAGCATGGGCGAAAAAAGCTGGCGGATGGGGTAGGTGGGAATAATCCAGCTCACACGTTCCCCAAAATAGCGATTTGCGGCAGGAAACCAATCGGTATAGCGGGGCATCTCCATCTGATATCCCAGATAGATATAATCATCGGTGATATGGGGGTTAAAAATCCAATTGGGGTTGATGAGTGCTAAAATTAGTGGCAGAAAAAGCATGAGGGCAATGTGAGTCCAATTCAAGAGACGTATTTGGTGCATAGAACAACGCTCCAATGAATGGATGAAGAAAATAATACGCGCTTTGCGCTAGGGGCTGTTAACCGTCTTGATAAATCTAGTTGTGGACGTGATGTATCACGTCCCTACAATCCCCAAATAGGGTGATTAGGCGGTAGGGACGGCATACAAGGCTTTGTCCGTAGTTGTTTTGATGATTTTGCGTAGATATGGCAGGCGTTGAACCACCTGCCTATATGACCAAAACCCCATAAATAGGGTTGGTCTGCCGATTTTTTAGGGTCAGATAGGCATGATGTAGGGGTTTGCCATGGCAAACCCCCCGCAACCAACCGTAAAAATCGGGCTTGCCATGGCAAGCCCCTACGCCAT
>DAOTUO010000029.1:0-7808 GCA_034436595.1 Anaerolineae bacterium
CCTAAAAATCGGCAGACCAACCCCATTTAGGGGGTTTTGGTCATATACGCAGGTTCACCGCCTACCCATTTTTTGTGATGAAAATTGGCAAAACAACCCCGTTCACGGGGTTTCAGAAGCACAGATGAGTGGTTCACCGCCCAGCGGCTGGCAACATACACGCTATTTTTATCATATTTTGTCTTTTTAACTACGGACAAGCCTTTAATCGCGTCCCTACAGCCAGTACCGTTAAGTTAGCGCGTAAAAACAGCCCCTATCCCCTGCCCCATAACATCGAAAATGGGGGTAAAAATCATTGTGTGGAATTATGAGAGCATTATGAGAATATAAAGAAAGTATATATCGCGTTATTGACTGGTATATAAAATTATGTTATTTTTTTACATAAGTGTCATTCAGCTACAGTCGCGGGAGTGCGGGATAAAAATTCGGATACATGGATGAAGGACATTGACAACCGATTTTATCCCAGACACCCTAACGGAGAATGGATAGAAGATTATGTCAAAAGATATGCTAAGGGAGACATCACCAACGCCACCCATTCGGCTGGCTATTATAGATGACCATGTACTGGTACGGCGCGGATTAGCCATTTTTCTGAAGAACAATGACGATTTTGAATTGGTCGGGGAAGGTTCAAATGGCAAGGAAGCGCTTGCGCTATGCGCGGAAGTTAAGCCTGATGTGGTGCTGATGGATTTGTTAATGCCCGTCATGAATGGCATCACCGCCACGCGCCATATCACCTTGCAATATCCCCATATAAAAGTGATTATACTGACGAGCTTTGGCGACCATCGGCTGATAAAAGACACGATAGAAGCGGGTGCGATTGGATATTTACTGAAAAAAATATCCGCCAGCGACCTCGCCAACGCCGTGCGCGCCGCCCATCGTGGTATTTCTACCTATGCGCCAGAAGTGACCGATATTTTAATGCAATCGGTACACAAACCCCATTCGATTCTTAACGACCTGACCGACCGTGAACAAGAGGTTTTAGAATTGATGGTCAAAGGCATGGACAATAATGATATTGCTAAGCAATTAGTCGTGACACTTTCTACGACAAAATCGCATGTGAGCAATATTTTGTCTAAGTTGCATGTGAACAGTCGGACAGAGGCGATTATCTTGGTCTTGGAAGCTAACCTCGATTTGGACAGTTTCTATATCGCATAACGGCATGTTTAGCCCTGCGGACGGCATATAAGGCGTGTCCGTAGTCAAATAGGCAAAATATGATAAAAATAGCATGTATGTTACCTGCCGACGGGCGGTGAACCACCCGTCTGACCGTCTGAAACCCCGTGAACGGGGTTGTTTTGCCTATTTTCATCACAAAAAATGAGTATGGCGTAGGGGCTTGCCATGGCAAGCCCGATTTTTACGGTTGGTTGCGGGGGGTTATCTGCGCCAATAGGTTTCTGTGCCAATAACCGACTCCCCTATGGGCTAGGGTGCAGGGTGCATTTCAATCGGGGCGGATAATTTGTTTTACGCTAGATGCTCAAAGCATCTCGCTAGACAAAAAACCTGTAAGCGCACTAAAGGCGCTAAAACCCGCCCCAAAATGGGCTTTTACCCGCAAAATTTAGTAAAAACAACCCCCTTCAGTAGGCTTCACAGGCGACTAGTCTATATCCGCCATAATGCCCCCCCAAAAATTGAAATGCCCCCATAAAAAACGGTCACATGGCATAAATTGGCGTAATAAGGCATAATGGTGGGCATCGTTCACATCATAGTATAGCAAAGAAACTCAGACCTATGACACCACCTACCCATGCACAAAATGCCACCAACAGTCGCTATCTGGCATTGCTCCGCCAAAACCGTGATTTAATCATGGTGATGAACCTCGATGGTTATTATATGACCGCCAGCGCCAGCGTAGCTGATGTGTTTGGGATTAGTGTTGAAGAATTAGTCCAAAAGCACTATCACATGATGGTTGACCCATCAGAAGTTGCCAAAGCCGATGAAGTTTATGCACGGCTCATTAGGGGCGAAGATATTCCCACTTATGAGCGCACTTTTTTACGCAAAGACGGCACGCCCTTCATTGGCGAGGTCAATGTGACGCTCATCCGCGATGACGATGGCAATCCACACGAAATTTTGAGCATCATCCGCGATATCACAGAGCGCAAGCGCCTAGAGGCAAAATTATTAGAACGGCAGATGCTCAATGTGCAGTTGCAAAAAGAACAAGAAATTAGCCAAATGCGTGCCGATTTATTGGTGAAGATTAACCATCAGTTCCGCACGCCACTGGCAATCATCAACACCTACTCCAGCCTCATGGAACGCCATTTTGACCGTCTATCGCCAGAACGCCGTGTCGACTATTTGCAAAATATCCGCAACAATGTGCATCGGGTGTCCGAAATGCTCGATGACCTGTATGTGATTTATCAGACACAAAACGGGTCAAATCAATTACGCGAGGCATTAAACCTGTCGGTGCTTATAGAAGGGGTTATCACCCAAGTTAATAGTAGCATCGGCGGCGACCATCTCATCATGCTCCATTTGTCCCCTGCCCTGCCGACATTTTATGGTCATGAGCGCCTAATGTGGCACACGCTCAATAACCTGATTGTCAATGCGGTTCGCTATTCGCCTACTGGTTCGCAAGTGACCGTCACGGTGCGCCATGTTGACCATACGATAGTGCTATCGGTGGCAGATGAGGGCATGGGCATTGCCCCAGACGATATTCCACACCTCTTTGAGCCGTTTTTTAGGGGCAATAATGCGATGCAACATTTTGGTACGGGGCTTGGATTGAGTGTGGTCAACGAGGCGGTGCGGGCGCATGAGGGACAAGTTTTTGTCGAAAGTATATTATTGAAAGGCACTACAATAACCATTCAGCTCCCAATTGTGTTAAATTATGGTTAAGGAATCTGGTTTTATCGTATAAAACGAACATTTTAACCATAAATACGCTCAAAATCACTTGACCTATGTTCTATAATAAAAATAAGAGCAGGAGGTTTTTTACGATGACATTCCGATATTATCTGGATTTGGACAATGACAATGCGTTTGGGACATCTGACGACATCAGCGCCGATGTCATTCGTGCAGAATGGCGGATAGGGATGCGAAACGGTCATCAGCGCCTTGCCGATGAAAATATTGCCACGCTGGTGGTCAACAATAGCACGGGCAAATATGCCCCAGAGAATCCGTCATCCCCATTTTTTGGGCAACTGCACCCGCGCAAACGGATGCGAATCATGTTTGACGAAACACCCCTGTGGACGGGCTGGCTACAGACCCCACAAGTGAGCTATACCACATCTGGAGACGCAACCGGCAAGACGACAGCGACCCTATACGGGGTTGGTGGCAAACAACTCTTGGAGCAAATCCCTGCGCGTCTGCCCTTGTATTCGGGTGTATCTGCCGATGCGATTTTGGCGGATATTTTCGCAAAAGACCTACTCCCCCCTGCTATCGCCGATGTATGGCGCTTGGATAATACGGGTGTGAGCGTGTTGGGAGACACGACCCGCTTGGGGAGCATTGCCGATTTCACCGATTTTGATGACGGCATATTTATTTTTGAGGTTTTCGGAGACACCGCCTATGATGATTTGTGGGCGGTGATTCATCACCTATTGCAATCTGAACGCGGGTATTTTTTCTTTAATCGGGATGGTTTGGCGGTGTTTTGGAATCGGCATCGGGTGCATAGCGCCCATGCGACCAGCGCCACTGTGACCTCTGATAACGAATTTGCCCCGCAACAGGTGGTATATCGGTACGGAGAACGACTGGTCAATGAGGTGTGGGTAGAAAGCCAACCGCGCCAACTCATTGACGAGGCAATTTTGTGGTCGTTGGATGCGCCAGTGACACTCGCCCCATACCAAACACTGGTCATAGAGGCGCGGTTACGCAGAGATGGCGGGCAATATGTGGGCGCAGGGGGCGGGTTGCTTGCTAATCCGACCTTTGGGCGCGGTGTTGCCAGCATCACAATCACCCCATTGGGTGGCAAAGCCGTGATACGGCTCAAAAATGCCACGAGCGAATTTGTCAGCCTAATCCGCCTCACCCTGCAAGGGATTTCATCCATACGGCAAAATATGATTGCGGTCATTGCAGAGGATGAGGCGAGTCTGGCACAGTATGGACGTTTTGGTATGAAAATTAAACTGAGTTCACCCGCCACAGTGACGGAGATTAGCCACATCGCGCAATACGAAGTGTTTGCACGGGCGACTCCGCGGGGGAATATCGAAAAAATCAGCCTGACAGACAGCGCCACAGCACCCCATCCCCAGCGGATGTTGTGGACGGTGGGCGATTTGTTGGCGGTGAATCTGCCCGAATTGCACCACGCCGATGACTATTTCATCATCGGGGAAGCGCACACGGTAGAGGGTACGGTGCATCAGTGTGAATATGCCCTGCTCCAAAAACCGCACCCGTTTTGGCAACTCGGACAGCCCAATTATGCAGAACTTGGCGAGGCAACATGGGCGGGGTATTGATATGACCATTTTGAGGGATAGATAGGCAGGATGTAGGGGCGACCCACTGGGCATCCCGCAGTAACCAACGATAAAAATACGAGACGAGGCAATGCCTTCGCCCCTACAATCCCTCAAAACAGGCAGACTCGTACTGGCGGATTAGAGGCGTTAGCCTCGTATATCCGCCATAGCACAAAAAACACCCCATTCACATCGCTTAGGCAAACACCCGCATAGGAATTAACTCCTATATTGGTCGTTTATACGATTATGAAAAAGGATGTTCTTGACAAATTCTCAAGACGGTGTTATAGTATATGAATCCTGCCCCCTAAACAGGATTGTATGGGAAAAAAACGACTGGGCGGCACTTATCTGGCTTCCTAACCCCACAGGTCCTTTAATCCGCCCTCTTCGTCCCATGCTAAAAAAATAACTGATGAAAATATCGTTTATCCCCAATGGGGATTTTCTGTTTTATACGGATACAAGCAACAACGGCGATGTCTGCATTTTTTGCGGATGTCGCCGTTTTTGATTGGGGTGTATGGCAAAGCATCCCCTATCCCCCCTGCCTGTCCCTCTGAAACCCCGTGAATGGGGTTGTTTTGCCAATTTTCATCATAAAAAATGGGTATGGCGTAGGGGCTTGCCATGGCAAACCCCTACATACTGCCTATCTGACCCTAAAAATCGGCGGGGCAACTTATCGAAATGAACTACGGACAAGGCACACTATCTAGCAGAGGAAAAAAAATCCCCATGAGCGAATTTGATGAGCAGGCGTTGGCATGGATGCGCGAGTCGCTAATGCCCACCCTACCCCAACGGGCGACCCTCTATACCCCGCAATACACACCCGATGACGGTGGCGGGCAGGTGATTGGGTGGGATGTGAGCGCGGACGATGTGCCGTGTCGGTTGGATGCGATTTCTAGCACCCGCGATGGCTGGGTGGTGACCGATGACGTGCTGGGCAATGAAACGATGTATCGGGCGGTGTTTTTATACGACACCCTGTTGCGTCCCGATATGCGCGTGCAAATTGGCGACACCACCTATTGGGTGATGTCTTGTAGCACCGAACACGGGGCAAAATTGGTCATCCATGCGGTGTTGAAAACATAAAACCATCCCCTATCCCCCTGCGGACGGCATATAAGGCTTGTCCGTAGTTAAAATAGGCAAAATATCATAAAAATCGGTAGGTCAACCCCATTTATGGGGTTTTGGTGGCGCAGTCAGGTGGTTCACCGCCTGCCCTTTCTACGCAAAATCATCAAAACAACTACGGACAAGCCTAGAAGCACGTCCGTACAAGTCGCCTCTCCATTGTGGAGAGGGAATTTAGGGGTGAGGTTTTATTCCACATTAGACAATATAACCCCATAAGGAGCAAATGACCTATGACCATCACCATACCAGCGACCCGTCTGACGGGCGATTTAATCACGGCGGCGTTGTATAACGAAATTATCATCGCCATCGAGCATATCCTCACCATGCGGGTGGATGGGGGCAATTTGGCAGCGGCAGTGGGCAATAAGGCGCTGGGGTGGGATATGGGCGACCTCAAAGTGTCTGCCTGTTTGGGCGATATTGATAATCGCTGGCTGATATGCAACGGGCGCACGATTGGCAATGGGAGCAGTGGGGCAACCGCCCGCGCCAATGCCGATATGGAACGCCTGTATGTGTATTTGTGGGAAAATGTCGGCATCAGCCAGTTGGTTATCCAAAATAGCAGTGGCGTAAATACGGCGCGGGGTGCATCGGCAGTGGCAGATTTTTCTGCCAATAAGCGCCTGCCCCTGTTTAACCTGAAGGGGCGGACGGTGGCGGGGATTGACCCCGATAATGTAGCACTGTCGTTTGCATGGTCAAAATTATTGGGTGGCACGGGTGGGTTTGAGCGTCACCGCCTGTTGGTGGGCGAAATGCCCATCCACACGCATAATCCATCGGCAGGGACGACCTTTTTGCAAGGAATTGCGGCGGGTGGCGGGGCGAGTTTGGCGGCGGGCACAACTGTCACCAACTCGGCAACAACCGCATCGGCGGGTAGCGATGGTGAGCATAACAATGTCCAACCTACGATGGCGTTAAATTATCTGATTTATACAGGACTATAAGCGGAGGGATTTGGATATGCCAATTCACAGCACACAACGCTATACAGGCGAAACGCTGGCAGTGATGTTTGATGAGGTCGCCATCGAAGCCGATTTTTTGCGCTTGGTGGTGGATGATACCATCGGCACGGTAGATGTGACGGCGGGTAATATGCCCGACCGCGCTCATATCGCCACCACCCGACAGGTGATTTTTCGGTTGGATGTCTTGCAACAAGCTAAAAGCGAGACAGGCACGCCGATTCGGGAGGCGTTGCGGGTGGGCAATCATGCCGAATGGGTCTATGCCCCAGAAGGCACGGCTATCGGCAAGCCAAAATATGCCTGCAATGCCACCGTGACCGCCTGCAAAATCACCTATCCGTTTGAGGATGTGGTACGGATGGAGGTCGAATTACGGCGCGATGGGGCGTTTATTGCCCATTTTGAAGATTTGGGGAGTGTGTTTGCATGATGACCATCAACCTAGCCTCATGGGAGACGATGGTCTCGTTATTGGCATGGCAGGCGGCGGCGCAATGCGGTGATTTTGCCACGCTCACCCGTCTGATGACGCAGGTGATTAGCGCATGGGGCTATGCTGGCAATCCACAAGACGAAGCCAGTTACGCGCAGTTATCGCCACAAGCATGGGCGCATTGCGTGAGCGAGGTGAGCGCCGCGATTGGCGCGATGTTTCGTTGAGCGTCAGCAATTTTTGGCAAAAACAATGATGCTATGGCGCGATTTTGACCACGCCCCGCCGTTGGATGTGGCATGGGTACTCATGCGGGCGCGGATTGCCCATGCCTTTGGCTGGCAATTGGGCTACATAGACGGGTTATCCCCCGCCACGATTGCCGAATTGCTTGGGTATCTGGCGGGGATATGATAAAAATAACGTGTATGTTGCCTGCCGTAGCCCAGAATTTTGTGTCTTTTTATCCCACAAAAAAATAATTTATCTAGGAGAAAAAACAGCATGGACGACACCATCAGCATCACCGATACAGACGACACCACACCGATTATCCCCACCGAAACACCCTCCCCCATCGCCGAAATGACCGCCCTGCGTGATGCGTTGCAAGACCAACTCAGTGCCTATCATGACCTGCTGGGGCAATTCAAAAGTCTGATGACCACCCCCACCCCGCCCCCCACCGCCATCGGGAATCCCGCGCAATCACCCATATTG
>DAOTUO010000030.1:0-18804 GCA_034436595.1 Anaerolineae bacterium
CCCCCAGCCCCCTTATCCCCACTGCGTGGAGAAAGGGGGAGAAACCCATTTTAGGGCAGGTTTTAGCCCTCTCTCCAATTTTTTGGGGAGGGGGTTGGGGGTGGGGTGAAAACACGTTTAATGATGAGTTATTGACATAATCCTATGAATTTGTTTTCGGTTCTCCATTAGTCGTACAAGAAAGTGTACATGCTGGCTTTGAGACATGGTTATATGTTAGTTTGTCTTCTACCCGTTTTCAACAAGTACGCGCTGGTCAGATTGATTTACATAATGCTTTTAGTAAAGCAGAGGATGGATTTGTTTTTTTTGTGACACTATTTGATGATTCCAATCATGTGTCACAGGTGACGACTATCCTAGTGAGTCATTTAGATGATGCCCAAATCCCAGATGCGGGTGAATTTTTAAATCTTGAATCCGCAGGGTTGGAAAAAATCATACCCTGATAACTAACCCGATAATTCGTCATCATGCCCGATTAAATCGAGTACGGGCAAAAATGGCTTGGCATCGTTTAGAATTTGTGTAAACATCTTCTCTTGCGCCCCGCGACTATCGCGCTCACTCATCAAACGGCAAACTGCCTCATAGCCATTGAGCAATTCGCGGTGATGTACCGCATTGCGGGGCGCATAGCGCAAACGCAATACCTCTAATAACCATACCTGATTATAAAATTGGTTCAGTAGGGTAGTCGTCTGGGGTCTATTGGCAATCATCAACAGAAAGGCATGAATCTGAAAACGGGTCATTTGTACCTCACGCGGATTGCCATATATCGCTTGGTTATGGGCGATGGCAATCAGACGGCGGATATGGGCAATTTCGGCGCTGGTGATGGTGAGCATGACCCACTGTAGCACCAATTTTTCGAGTGTCCCCCAAATCATGAATAATTCTTCTGCGCTGATGCTGGTGAATTGGCGCACCGTGATGCCATAGCGCGGACGTTTTACCAGCCAACCTTCTTCAATGAGCAGATGAAGTGCATCGCGGACGGTGTTTTGGCTGATGTTCATCTCTTTAGACAGGGTGAGTTCTGCCAATTTATCCCCACAGTGATAAACCCCATCGCGTAATTGGGTACGAATCGTCTCTGCGACAATTTCCGATAGGGTAGCGGACGACTCGTTAAGGGGCATTTTGCCGTATCCAAGACGGATAAAAACCGTTGATGGTGGCGATACGTCTCACATCTGTGCCATCGTTATTCATCACATAGATGAATGATTCGTTTTGAATCTCCCCCGTAAATGCCACGTAGCGCCCATCTGGGCTATAACTCGCGCCCCAATCGTATCCCACACCATCGTATAGTAAGGTTGGGAATCCCACACCATCGGCAGAGATAACATAAATTGCGCCATTGCCACGCCCAATGCTGGAATAGATGATAATGCTATCATCGGGGCTAAACGAGGGGAACGCATCGCTAACATCGTTGTTGGTGAGGTAGCGACTATCGCGGGTGAATAGGTCTAAGATGGCAATTTCCCATGTGGCAGAATCTGATACAGAGCCAGTGGTGAATACAATAAATTGTCCGCTATGGCTATAACGCGCATGGCTATTGCGGTTATCATCACTATAAAGCAATTCTGGGTCGCCACCCACAGACGGTACACGATATAAATCGTGTGCGCCGTTATTGCGCGTGTCGGATGAATAGGCAATCCATTCGCCATTAGGCGACCATGTGGCGAGTCTATCACTCACATTGTTAAAGGTCAGTTGACGCACCTCATTGGTGGCAATGGTGAGGATATAAATCTCAAAATCGCCATCACGGTCAGATTGAAAGGCGATATATTGTCCATCTGGAGAGGCGACAGGGTATGAGTTTCGGGCGCTATCTACGGTAAGCCTATTTTCGGTATTGGTATCGAAACGGTATAGATACAGGTCATATAAATTATCGCGCAGGGCAAAGTAGATGAGTTGGCTATCCCCCAGAGAAAATGACGGTAGGGGAGGGGGAGAGAGGGTTTCGCGCACACCGATAGGGGCAAATGTGGCGGTGATAAAGGGTGATGTGGTGACGGGTATGTCATTAGTCGCATCGCTTAAAATCGCATCTCGCCCCGCCTGACTAGTGAGGTCTAGGGTGGGGATGACAACGGGTATGGTTGCCCCTGCGGATGTGGTCTCTGTGGTCGCGGTGCTGGTGGGTGTCGGCACAGAGGGGTTGAGTATGCTGTTCACTATCATAAATCCAGCGCCCGCGATGACCGTGAGCAATCCACACCCAATCACGCCCCCCATGAGGATGCTAATGAATAAATTGGGGCGTGGTTTGCGCTTACGGAGTTTTTTGCTAATGGGGTTTTGGCGGACAGGGATATTATTGCCCGATGACCCCGTTTGTGGGGGGGCATAAATAACGGGAGCATTGGATGGTGGGCTAAAAACGACATTAACAGGCGTATTTTCTTCTAGGAGCAATGCACCAGACGGGGCTGTTTCTTGGGCAATGAGCAAATTGCTCCCGCGTTGGGTATCATCCTGCACCAGATGAGGCTGTTCGATAGCTTTTCCGACGGCGGCGACCAATTCCAGCGCATTTTGATAGCGTTCCTCACGGTGTTTGCGTAACCCCTTAAGGATGACGGCTTCTAGCGATGGGCTAATACTCTGATGAATGGTGCGCGGGTTGGGTGGCATTTTTGTCACTTGCATGACGGCGATGCTATAGGGGGTGTCGTTTTCAAATGGACGGCGACCTGTCGCCATCTCGAAAAGCATCACCGCCAAGGAATACACATCACTGCGACCATCCAGCACCAAGCCTTGTGCTTGTTCGGGACTCATATAACTCGGTGTCCCCACAACGCCCTGTGTGGTGATTTTACCAACCGATTCGTTGAGGACACGGGCAATGCCAAAATCGGTGATATATGCGCCACCTGCTTCATCGAGTAAAATATTACTCGGCTTGAGGTCACGGTGTAGCACCTGCTTGTTGTTTGCATAATCTAGCGCGGGGGCAATTTGTTGCAGGATATTCAAAATATCGCGCTCATCCATTGCGCCATTTTGTAGCAAATCGTCTATAGAACCACCCGCCATGAAGCGCATAGCGATATATGGCTGTCCGTTGTGTTCGCCATAATCGTGAACAGGCACAATATTGCGGTGTTCCAACTGGGCAATAATGCTCACTTCACGCTTAAATCGCTCTAAATAGGTTGCATCACGCATCATGTGACGGGGCAAAATTTTGAGCGCCACCATCCGATTCATCGAATGTTGACGGGCGCGGTATACACTAGACATACCGCCCTGCCCGATGACTTCTAAAATTTCGTAACCATCAACTGTCTTGCCAATAAATTCGTCAGACATATAGCCTTGCCAATGTGTTGTAAATACAGACAGAATTATATGATAATAATGGCGCTTCTGCTAACCGAATTGGTTTTTATAAGGATTTTGAGATGACCACACATACATTATATCCCCTTCTGCTCCAATCTCACCTACTCATCAAAGTATGGGGTGGGAGAAAATTGCAATCTGTATTGCACAAATCACTCCCCACCGCCGACCCGTATGGTGAAGCGTGGGAACTGCACGACCACTGCAAAATTGTCAATGGCATCTATGCAGGGCAATCGTTAGGCGACCTATTGAAGCAATTTCCGCAAGAACTCATCGGCAAGCCGTATGATGTTTCGCAAGGTTTTCCGCTATTGGTCAAATTTATTCACGCCGAAGATTGGTTATCGGTGCAAGTACATCCCAATGACGAACAAGCCGCCGAGCTAGAAGGCGAACCACGCGGAAAAACTGAAGCGTGGATTATTCTCCATGCCGAGCCAGACGCAAAATTGGTGATGGGGGTGATTCCCAATACCACACGGGAACAAATGGCAGAAGCCATTGCTACCAATACGCTAGAATCGTTACTGGTCTATCAGGCGGTGACGGCGGGCGATGTGTTATTCATGCACGCCAACACCATCCACGCCATTGGACCGGGGATTGTGTTGTATGAGGTGCAACAATCGTCCGATACCACTTATCGCCTATACGACTGGGGGCGCATGGATTTGGATGGCACACCGCGCCCGTTGCATATCGAAAAAGGGGTAAAAGTGTCTAATCTGGTCAGTTTGCCCCAGATAACTCATACCCCGTTGGATGGTGGGGTTGACCAGATGATAACCAGTGACTTTTTTAACACGATGTTTTATCCCGTGACCGATTCTGCCCCTGTGCAACTCGATACAGAGGGAAAAACGTTTCATAGCATCACCAATATTGCGGGGGATGTGACCATTCAGGTGGGGGATAGTAGTTATTTGCTAGGATTAGGGCAGACGGCGCTCATCCCCGCCGTGATTGGGGCATATACAGTGGCAGGTGAAGGCAAGATACTGGTGTCTTGGATATAGGTTGATATGTGGGGATGGGCGTGGCACTGTGCGTCCATCTTCCTAGAGGTGATTTTCTTACCCTAAAAGTCCATACACCCGTTGTTTCATAAAACCCACTTTATGGATATAATCACTGTCTGAAATCGTTAAGTTTTTAACAAAGGCTTAAACTTATGAGCAGTGATGCACCGATAGTCTTAGAAGTGCGTGGTCTGACCAAACAGTTTCCGGGCGTATTGGCAAATGACCATATCAATCTCAAATTAAAATACGGGCAAGTGCTTGGCTTGTTAGGCGAAAATGGCGCTGGCAAATCTACCCTGATGAATCTCATCTATGGGTTATATGCCCCCGATGAAGGCGAAATTTTGGTCAATGGGCAAGCGGTGAACATCAACAACCCCAATGATGCTATCAAATTGGGAATTGGTATGGTGCATCAGCATTTTCAACTTGTGCCTGTCTTGTCTGTGACCGAAAATATCATGCTCGGCACAGAATCTGTGGTGGGACCATTTCTCAATAAACGGGTGGCAAAAAAGCGTATTTTGGATATATCTGCCCAATATGGGTTGCATGTAGACCCCGATGCGCTGGTACAAGATTTGTCGGTGGGGATTCAACAACGGGTCGAAATCATCAAGGCGCTCTATCGGGAATGTAAAATTCTCATTTTGGATGAACCCACCGCCGTCCTCACCCCCCAAGAGACAGAAGGCTTGTTTGAGGTGATGAAAACCCTCACAGAACGCGGTGTGAGCATTATTTTCATCTCGCATAAGCTCAAAGAGGTGTTGCGGATTTGTGACGACCTCACCGTGTTGCGCTTGGGGCGTGTGGTTGGTGTGGCAGACCCACGTACCACCACCCAAGAAATGCTCGCCTCCACGATGGTCGGGCGTGATGTGTTGTTGCAAGTCGAAAAAGACCCCGCCCACATGGGGGAGGTGATACTCAATATTCAAGATCTGACCGTTTTGGATGATAGAGGCTTGCAGGCGGTGAAAAATCTCGGCTTGCAGGTGCATGAAGGCGAAATTTTGGGCATTGCGGGTGTGCAGGGTAATGGTCAAACAGAACTCATCGAAGCTATCACAGGGTTGCGTCCGATAGCTAATGGGCATATTTTTTTGGTAGACACCGAAATCACCCACATGTCTCCGCGCAAAGTTACCGAGACGGGTATTTCGCATGTGCCAGAAGACCGCCAAAAATATGGCATGGTCAAGGCATTTTCGATTCGAGATAATATGCGGATTCAGACCTATTACGCCAAGCCATTCTCCAAAGGCATTGTGGCAGAAGACGAAGCTATAGACGAAAAAGCGAAAGCATGGATAGAGGCGTATGATGTGCGTACCCCTAATATTTATGTCAATATCGGCTCGCTATCGGGTGGGAATCAGCAGAAGGCGGTGGTCGCACGCGAATTTTCGCGCCCATCGAAACTACTCATTGCCGCCCAACCCACACGCGGGATTGATGTGGGGTCTATCGAATTTATCCATAACCAATTGGTCAAAATGCGCGATTCGGGTGTGGCGGTATTGCTGGTCAGTACAGAATTAGACGAAATTATGGGGCTATCTGACCGAATTGCGGTGATGTATGCCGGTCAAATCATAGACATCCTTCCGGGTGAAGGTGCAGACCGCGAGAAAATCGGCTTACTCATGGCTGGTATCAAAGAAGAGGCACAACATGGCTGAATCACCCCAAGCACCAAAGATAAATCTACTAGACCGTTTTGGATACGCATGGGGGCGCATATCGCCATCGCTTGTGCCTGTTTTAGCGGTTATCACGGCGCTCATCTTTGCCATTCCTTTTATCATCCTCACCCGTAGCGGTGGCGATATTGGCAGAGGGCTTAATGTGGCAGGACTTGCCTATGCGGGTCTGATAGAAGGCTCGGTGGGTATTGCCATTAACCCCGTGATGAACCCCAACGATGTGAGTATGGCGCTCGATTTTGTCCGTCGCCTAGAAGAAGTGGATGGTCAAACACTCAATTTTAACAATTTGCGCCAAATATCAGAGCGCACCAACGCCACCGCCCGTTTGGGCATAGATACGGTGCGCCGTTATGGGGATGTGCTAGAGCGCTATTCACAAGTGCCTGCGTTGAATAGCGATTCTGCCCTAGAGACCTTTGGCAATATCGTCCCAGAAATTTCGCGGGTGGGTGATGACCGTTTATGTCGCTATGGGACATTTTTGGTGGCATTAGACAGCCTCCCCCGCGCCGATGTTCGCACATTTCTCGCCAATTACATCACATTGGATGTAGTGGATAGCGATATTCGTGCCGATATAGAGGCATTTGCGCCGACCATCACCGAAGCCAGTGACGAACAACTCGCATCGGGGTGTGTGGTTATCCCAGAAGGTGCAACATCATCGGCAACACTCTATACCGATGAAGAATTGCAAGATGTCATAAGCCTGCTCAATGCTCGTCAGTTTAATCGGCTGTTTCGGGCATTTGAGCATTTGGTACTCATGAAAGAATTGAATATCACATCCCAATCGCAGGATGCCCAAGATTTGGCAGATATGCACCTGCTCAGTTTTGACCCACAAAACCCCAACGGCATCTCGCGCACCCGCCAATTGGTGAGCAACAATGTCCGTTTGGTGAGTGTGGATGTTTTGGACGGTGACATCCCAAAATTGGCGGGGCAATTATTGTTGGTCGCCAATTTATATAGCAGTGGCTTGTTGACCAATCCCAATATCGTGCCTGCCCTAGAGACCGATTTGCCTGTGGTACTCTCTGAGAGGCTCATTATCTCGCGCCCCAATAACCAATTGCTCATCTTAGATGACCCCAATGTCACCTTTGGCATCAAGACGATTGACCGTGAATTGGGCGGTGGCGAGACGCGCAACGTCCCGGATGTGGTTTTTGCCCATATCGGCGGAAGCGCCATTTTGTTTTTTCCTGCCAGTGTTGAGCAGACCATCACCCGCTCCATACCCTATATTATTGCGGGTTTGGCGGTGGCATTGGGCTTTAAGACGGGCTTGTTTAATATCGGTGGACAGGGACAAGTCTATATCGGCGCAACACTCGCCGCGTGGGTGGGATTTTCGACCATCTTTGCCGATTTTCATCCTGCCATACGCCTCGCACTTGTCCTCATGGCGGGCATGTTGGGAGGGGCGCTATGGGGCATGATACCGGGCTTGCTAAAGGCGTATACAGGGGCGCATGAGGTGATTAACACCATCATGCTCAATTTTATCGCCCTGCGCTTAGTAGATTGGCTGGTACGCTCCACAAACCCCGTTATTCTCAAAGATATGACATCGGGCAGTTTTGAGCGTACCCCATTGATTAGCGATAGTGCCAAATTGCCCACATTCGATAATCTGTCGTTACAAGTATTTTTGTTGGCGGGGTTATTTACTCTTGTATGGGGATTGTGGGGCATCCGCAACAAATTGTCTGGCACTCCCCTTTTGGCAATTCGCCCCGTTTTATACGCCCTATTGGTGGTCGTGGGGGGTGTTGCCCTACAATGGCTGGCGGTGGGTGGCAAACTGCATGTCGGCTTGGTGATAGTTATTTTCTCGGTGATGTTTGTGACATGGTTATTTAACCGCACCACCATCGGCTTTGAATTGCGGACGGTGGGCGCAAATGCCGATGCCGCCCGTTATGCGGGGATGAATGTGAAGCTCAATGTGGTGCTGGCGCTCACCCTAAGCGGGATGTTGGCGGGTTTGGCGGGTGCTGTAGAGATGAGCGGTGTCGTTCATAATATGCAACCCGATTTCTTACCCGGACTTGGCTTCGATGCCATCGCTGTGGCGCTACTGGCACGCAATAACCCGCGCAATATGGTGTTTGCGGGGTTATTATGGGGGGCATTGCTCACGGGTAATTCGCTCATGCAAGCCAATGCGGGACTCTCAAAAAATTTAGTGGGCATTATCCAAGCCCTGATTATCATGTTTATCGCGGCAGATGCCATTATACGGACATTGTGGCGGGTGAGAAAAGCCACCCCAGAAGAACGCGCCGCCTCTGTTATTTCTAAAGGTTGGGGAGGGTGATAATGAGCAAAGTCGTTAAGTATATATTCAATCGCACGGTGTTTTTTGGGATTATGTTTATATTATTGGGGGCATTATTGCTTTTGACCGTCCCCAATAGCATAGACCCAAATGCCAATTCGACCTTACGTTTTCCCAATGATAACCCATCATTGACCTTTAACCTCGCTATCCCCACATTGGGATTTACATTGGTGGTCGCGTTCATTTATTTGGTGGGTGGCGCGTTTGCCATCAGCAAAATCGGTGGCGCACAAACCACACGGGCGCGGTCTGTGGGGCTGGCGGTATGTGCCGCTTTGCTCATCCCGATGGTGTTAGTCCTCGCCGCCGCGGGCAAAGATACCAATATCGTCTCGATGTTGGGGGCAAGTTTTCGGCTTGCCACACCGATTATCATCGGGGCTATGGCGGGGATATGGTGTGAACGGAGTGGGGTGGTCAATATCGCCATCGAGGGCATGATGCTCACAGGGGCATGTTTTGGTTATGTCACCTATACCGTTGTGGCGGGGAGTGTCCCCGGTCAGACGGGCTTATGGCTTGGGGTGGGCATCGCCGCGGTTGCTGGTGGGATTATGGCATTGCTCCACGCATGGTTGAGCATCACCTTCAAAACCGACCAAATCATCAGTGGCACAGTCATCAACATTTTGGCGCTCGGATTGACCAGTTTTATCCGTGTGGAGGTGTTGGTGAATTCAGATGCGTCTGTAGAAAAACTCGCCATCATCAAATTGCCCGTGTTGGGCGATTTGCCCGTGCTAGGCGATGTGCTATTCACAGGCAGACCCATATTTTTCCTCATGTTTTTCATCGTCATCGGCACGCATGTGATTATGTATTATACCCGTTGGGGATTGCGAACACGCGCCGTTGGCGAAAATCCGGGGGCGGCAGATACATTAGGCATTAAAGTGCACCATAATCGGTATATCAACGTCATTGCGGGTGGCATGATAGCGGGTTTGGCGGGGGCGTGGTTCTCATTAGAAACCGCAGGCGGGTTTGATGATGGCATGACCAGTGGCGCGGGATTTATCGCGCTGGCGGCAATGATTTTTGGCAAATGGACACCCTTCGGCGCGGCGGCAGGCGGATTATTATTTGGCTTTGCACAGGCGCTCGATACTCGTTTTCAATTGCTCCAAGTGCCGATACCCGTCCAATTTGTGCAGATGACCCCCTATATCATCACCATGATTATTTTGGCGGGGGTGGTTGGACGCGCAGTTGCACCAAAAGCCGTTGGCAAGCCTTATGAAAAAGAATAACGAAAAGGAATAACCTATGAGCGCACCACGCGCCATTGTGATTCATGGCGATGACGATGTGGGGGCAGAAGAAGCCCTCACCAAATTGCGCGGGGAGATGGGAACATCTCCTAATGCCGATTTTAATATCAGCGAATTTGATGGGTCTGTCAGCGATGTTTCAGAAATCATCTCTGCGGTCAGTTCATACCCATTTTTGGCGGATGCCCGTATGGTGATTGTGCGCGGGATGCTCAAATGGCTCACCCGCAAAGGTGCAGGCGAAACAGGTAAGGCGGGTATTGCTCGGCTATCTGCCGAATTGCCTCATCTGCCAGAATGGGCGCGGTTGATATTTGTTGAGCGCGAAACCCTGCCAGATACCAATCCCATCATCAAGGCGATGAAAGAAATAGACCACGCGCAAATTAAGCTATACCCCGTCCCGCGTGATTTACCACGTTGGTTGATGAATCGCTCGCAGAAGGTGTATAACATGCCATTAGAAGAAACCGCCGCCCGCGCTTTGGCATTGGTGGTGGGGTCAGATTTGCGTGGTGCAGATAACGAATTGTGCAAATTGGCAGATTATGTAGGCGATGCGGGAAAAATCACCGAAGCCGATGTCGCTGTCATGACCAGTTATTTGCCAGAAGTCACGATTTGGGCGGCGATTAAAGATATTGCAGAAGGGCGGGGCAAAAAGGCGCTAGAGCGCATTCATCAATTGTTGATGGATAAAAAAGGCAATGACCCCATCGGCATTTTTGCGATGATTATCCGCCAATTTCGGTTTTTATTGCTCACCAAAGAATATTTATCCGCGCCCAACGATGGCACATCGCTTGCCGATGCGTTGGGGGTAAAAACCGCCAGTGAGTATATCGCCCAGAGCAAAGCCTTTAAACTCGATGAGCTAGAGCGTATCTATAAGGCATTGCAGGACTATGATTTTAAGATGAAAGTAGGCATGATTGCGCCAGAAATGGCACTCGACATCATGATTATCAGTTTGTCGCGGTAAATAACAAAAAGGCGCAACCAGTGGTTGCGCCCTTTTGTTGCCTTGCTCAGACAGCGTTTAGAATTTTACTTCATCTTGCCATTCGTCAATTTGTTTATTGGCTTCTTCTCTGGCGATGCCATATCTTTCTTGGATTTTCCCCGCCAAAACTTCACGGTTGCCGTTGATTTCCATCATTTCGTCGTCAGTCAAATCGCCCCAACGCTTCTTGATGTCGCCTGAGAATTGTTTCCATTGACCAGCGATTTTATCCCATGTGGCGCTTTTTGTTGGTTTTGTTTCTTCCATGATGCTTATCCTTTTGGTTATGAATTAAATAAAAATGTGATGCTGTCACTCGCAGGCATCTATCTGTAGATGTCTGGTTGTTTCGATTCAAAAGATGTTGCTAGATTAGCGGGTACGGCTGAGGATTAACCACAGCATCCGCGCCACCACCCACGCGATCATTGCCCATACAATTATGGCGATAATCGTGGTGATTTCTAATATGGATGACCCACTAATGACAGGATTTTGGAGCAGTGTCGAAAATAACGCAACAAATGGTGCTGTTATTGTATTGATAAAACTGCCGAATCCAGCGGTCATATTTGCGCCGACCAAATACAGGATGAACCGAACAATCAATAACAGTTCCAATGCCCCAAATAAGAAGTAGGAAATATTGACGATGCGGGCAACTGAAGAATTTTGATTTGCCACAGAAACACGGCGCTTCTTTTCATTCAGATTCATTGCCTGATGTTCTTCGATATTTTGACCTACTACTTCTTCATGACGACCTAATTCTTGGTTGCGTAATTCGTTGTTGTTGCTAAATGCCATTATGATTTGCTTTCCACTGATTAATGCAGGCTCTAGTATTGGGGTGCGGTGTATATGAGGAATGTATTTTCCTCAATATGTTAGCTGAGATGTGTGCTAGTTAGTTTTGTTTGAGACGGTCTTCGACATTTTTACGCAGGTCATTAAACTGGTCTTCGAGTTTTTTGATAACTGGCTCAAATGATTCACGCCCACTGCTTACGCCGTCGCCAATATTTTGGGTGAGATTCTTACGTGTTTTTTCGCCCGAAGAAGGGGCAAAGAGCAATGCCAATGCCGCGCCAACCGCCAACCCACCGCTTATACAAAGAAACGTGAGTATGCTGGTTCTACGCATCGCTTGCATTTCGGCATCGTGGCTATAGTAAACTCGTTCATTATTCATCATGTTTATCCTCAATAGGTGTAAGGGTGTGTATCGTGATGGGGGCATGAGCAACTTTTTGTTCATGCCCCGCGAAAATTCAATGTAGAGAGGTGTTATTTAGCGAGGGAGCATACCTCGACCATTGACGAGACGTAGCACTCCTAATAGGACAACTGCTCCTACGAAGGCAACAAAGATACTCCAAACATTGAAGCCAGTTACGCCTGTGGTATTAATTTGGCTAAACAAAAAGCCACCGATGAATGCACCAATAATGCCTACAACGATGTCCATGATTAAACCTTGGCTACGATTGGTTTTCATCACCATACTGGCTAACCAGCCCGCGATGCCACCAACAATAATCCATGCCAACCATCCCATTTCGCCCATAATGTATCTCCTCATATTTTGCAATATCTATCAATACATTTAGTATAGGACATGTACGTTGCAGATACATCCATCATGAGAGGAGTAATTGTATCGTTCTTTAGTACGATATGGCTCGAAAGTGAAGTTACGGAATGTAAAAATCGTCTAAATTAAGGGTGTACTCCAATACAAGGATGATGGCTTCGGTGCGACTGGTAACATTTAGTTTCGACAAAATATTGCTTACATGCGATTTTGTCGTGGAGAGCGTGATAACCAATTCTGTGGCAATTTGGTTATTGCCATATCCCTTAATCATCAAACCTAGCACCTCGCGCTCACGCGGGGTTAAATCATTAAATATACTAAAGGGTTGCCGAACCGCATGCACAAGGATATCTGTAACTTCGGTTGCATAGGTTGAAACACCCTTTTGGGCGGCGCGGATAGCTTGTGCAAGGTCATCGGAAGAAACTTTTTTGAATAAATAACCAATGGCACCCGCTTCAATCACATCCTTAATCAACCGTTCTTCGCCAAAACTGGTCAACATGATTATTTTGAGATCCGGATAACTCAGCATGAGGTTGCGTGTTGCCGTGATACCATCCATGATTGGCATCATTATATCCATCAAGACAACATCGGGTTTTAACTCGGTGCATAACGTGATGGCTTCTTTGCCATTGGATGCTTCACCGACTAATTTTAGGTCTGGATAGCTCTTCAAAAAGACAGCTAACCCCATTCTTAGCATGGCGTGGTCATCCACTAGTATAATTCGAATCGGTGTTTCTGTGGTCATATCTGCCTCTCTTCTTGATTCCTTGTTAATAGTTATACGGCTGATGTGAAATGAAATTGACAAAACAGGCATATTTTGACAGATTTAAGGCTTTTGACCCCACCCCAACCCCTCCCCAAAAATTGGAGAGGGACTAAAACATCGCCTAGAAACGGTTTTCTCCCCTTTCCCCACTCGGTGGGGATAAGGGGGGCGGGGGGGATAGGGTAGGGGTGCATGTGTCGGCTTGTTCAGCTATGTTTAATAATGTGTTATATCTACTCTTATACACATCCCATATGGTAAACTTGTTTATGCACACAGGTGCATAGTTATTTTTAGCTAGGAGAAAAAAATGCGTAAAATAACCCTTCTGCTTGTGGCTCTGTCTGTATTGGCATTGAGCCTTGTCCCCGCTTTTGCACAAGATGATGATGATGTCGTAATAGACCCAGATGGCGAATTGACCGAAAGCACCACTATCGGTACGCTCACAGTCAATTATCCCGCAGGCATCAGATTTATCGGTGGCATTGGGCTAGCCGTTTTGGTGCTTGGGAGTGACTCTACATCAGAACAAGATAATATCACCATCGCCACCGTTTCGACATTCGAGGCGGTGGGCATAGATACCACATCGGTGGCAACTGTCAGCGAAGGATTGTATGGACTTTTGGCAGGTTCGTATGGTGATACCCGTGAATTTGCCGATGTGACCACAGAGACCCAATTGGCTGGTTATCCCGCGACCATGTTTGAGGTTATCGGCACAGACACCACCCGCAAGGTAATCATCTATGTGCTAGATGTTAATGGCACGATTCTTGCCGCCACTCTCAACAGCTTTGAAGCATCATTCTCTGCCAATGTCGAATGGATGTTGATGGCACGCATCGTTGAGAACCTCACCATTGATGGTGAGCCGATTTACACCCCCGTCATCCGCACCACCCTCCCCGACGATGAGGTCGAATTGGTGGAATCGGTCGCTTTATATGACGGTTCTTTGGTCGTCACCGTACCAGAGGGGTGGCTCGTTAATAGTTCCCAAGCCATGTTTGCCTCCAACGAATCGGCACTGGCACAAATGGAAGAAGATTTGCCTGTGCTGGCGGACGATGAAATCATCATGCAATTTTTTTCACCAGAACAGATGACGGAAGTGCCCATAGCCATTATCAATACCAGTACCGTGATTGCCTATTTCTTGAGGAATTATCCGGATTCAATCGCAGAAACCTATGATGGATTTGGGAAAAATGCCTATTATGTGGCAGGGGTCTCCGAAATTGCCCCCGCAGGCACATTTTTGATTGTGACCCAAGTCACCGATAATCCGGAAGATGTGCTGGCTGTGTTGGGAATCGCCCCAGATTTTGCCACATACGAGCCGATTATCTTGGCGATTATCAATGGTGTGGGTTATACCCCCGCAGAAGAATAATTTTTTATTTTTTATAGCGAAGCTCCGCCATCGGTTCAAAACCGATGGCGAGGCAACCTATCGAAAAAAGCTATAGACCCAATTTGCTCCGTAGCAGGTCTAAAAAGTTACTTTCATCATCGCTGATTTTTGCGCCACTGCCAAATAATCCCTTGCCAGAGGCACTTGCTATCGCCTCTGTCATGCCATAAATAAATTGGCGCACGCCGTCACCCGCTTCATCGGCGGGGAGGCTATCGCCTAAATCGCCCATCGCGGTAAACAGGTCTGCGGGGTCATCGAAATCACTTTTTTGCGCCAGCGAATCGCCATAACCGAGCAATTGCTCCACGAGTGGGTTATCGCCAAACATGTCCGCCGCTTGGCTCATATATTGGGTGATGGCGGTCATCTCGCGTGCACGCCCCAACATGCCAGAATTGCCTGCGGTCATCATGCCGTCTATAATCCCGCGAATGGTGCGGATAATATCATCTAACTGTTCTTCAGAAAACATATTTTTAACCTTTGGGTTCATCACGCATTTTATCTAACAGGATATTGAGCCGATTCAACGCCACCAGCGTCAATTCTTCGGTGGTGGGGGGTGGCGGTGGGGCTGGTGTTGGGTCTTGTATGGGTTTCTTTTTGCCCATTTTGCTGATGCGGTTGATGCTCTTAATCAACATAAAAACCGCAAAGGCGATGATAAGAAATTGTATCACCGCATTCATAAACAAGCCAACCATCACTTGGGCTTCGCCCACAGGGATGACGATATTGGAGTAATCTACCCCGCCGATGAGGATGCCGATGATGGGCATGATAATATCTGCTACCAAACTGCCGATGATGGCGGTGAACGCGCCACCGATGATAATACCGACTGCGAGGTCAATCACGTTGCCCCGTGTGATAAATTCACGAAATTCCTTAATCATGATTCTGCTCCTTTGCAGATAATATTACGGCTAAATGTAGCATATTTGGGGGGAATCTGCCACCAACATAACACAGATTATGATTAATCGGCATCTTTTTATCCCCTCCCTAACCCCTCCCCAAACGCTTAGGAGAAAGGTTGGTTACACGGGGCTTGCCATGGCAAGCCCCTACATCAATGCCAATCTGACTTTCAAAATGGGTATATCAACTCGTTTTAACGGGTTTTGGTGACACAGGCAGGTGGTTCAGCGCCTGCCGTGGCTACGCAAAATCATCAAAACAACTATGGACAAGCCCTACATGCCGTCTGCAGAGGCTATTTTTATAATTACATAGCGAATGTTACTATTTGATAAAGGGTCATTGTATCAAAATTAAAACAGGCGCATTGTTTACGCTGGATGTTAAAACAATAACGCAAAGCATGACACCTTGCGCCCCAAAAGGGGATGAATTTCACCTGTTTAGCGGGTCATTTTGCCGTATAGTGATGGGTATAAACCAAGATAAACCAGATAAAAGGATAGTGCATACCGATGAATCACTGGCGCAAACAAATCCTCACGGCGGATGAAGCCGCGACCCTCGTCCAAAATGGCAACCGTGTCTTTTTGACGGGCAATTGTTCTACCCCCCAGGAATTTTTACGGGCGCTGGTCAGGCGCTACGACCAAGTAGAAGCTGTCGAAGTGGTGCAATTGCTCGGCATGGGGACGGGCGACTATATCACGCCCCAAATGGCGGCGCATATCCGCATCAATAGCCTGTTCCTCGCGCCCAATGTACGGGTGGCGGTGGCGGATGGTCTGGCAGATTTTACGCCGTGTCATCTGTCACAAATCCCATTTTTATTTCGCAGTGGGCGTTTGCCGTTGGATATTGCCGTCATTCAGGTGTCTCCGCCCGATGAGCATGGCTTCTGTGCGTATGGGGTGGAAGTTGGGGTGACAAAAAGTGCCGCCGAATCGGCAAAAATCATCATCGCAGAGGTCAACCCCAACATGCCCCGCATTTTGGGCGATAGTTTTATCCATGTGAATCATATTCACCACTTTATAGAGGTGAATTATCCCCTGCCAGAACTCCATCCGTTGCCCGCCAGTGAGGTGCAAAACCAGATAGCGGCGCATATCGCGCCTCATATCCCCGATGGCGCGACCCTCCAGATGGGTATCGGCGGGATTCCCGATGCGGTGTTGCGTCACCTGATTCATCACCGCGATTTGGGCGTGCATACCGAATTATTTTCTGATGGGGTGATGGACATGATTGAGCGCGGGGTCATCACCAACCATAAAAAATCGTTCCATCCGGGGAAGGTGGTGGCGGGATTTGTGCTTGGCACACGGGCGCTATACGACTTTGCCCACGACAACCCGATTTTTGAATTGCATCCGACAGAATATGTCAATGACCCGTTTAATATCGCCAAAAACGACAAAATGATGTCTATCAATTCGGCGGTAGAGGTGGATATTACCGGTCAGGTCTGTGCGGATAGCATCGGCACAAAATTTTTCTCTGGGGCAGGGGGGCAATTGGATTTTGTGCGCGGTGCGGCGCGGAGTAAGGGCGGAAAAAGTTTTATCGCCCTGCCCAGCACCACCAAAAATGACACGGTGAGCCGTATCGTGCCCCAGCTCAAACCGGGGGCGGGGGTT
This sequence comes from Anaerolineae bacterium, assembly GCA_034436595.1. Classification (GTDB taxonomy): domain Bacteria; phylum Chloroflexota; class Anaerolineae; order Aggregatilineales; family Phototrophicaceae. The sequence goes on from DAOTUO010000030.1 coordinate 17,102, forward strand.
GTGACCACGCGCTATGATGTGCGTTTTGTGGGGACAGAATATGGTGTGGTGGATTTGTGGGGCATGACGCTAGAGGGGCGTGTGTTGGCGCTGGCGGGCATCGCCCATCCAGATTATCGGGATAATTTGTTGCGCTATGCCCGTGAGCAACATTATGTGAATAAGACGCTATTTTAACTGTCACAGGATAAAAATGGGCAAATTTCTATGCTACGGCAGGCGGTAAACCACCTGCCTGCGCCACCAAAACCCCATAAATGGGGTTGACCTACCGATTTTTAGGGTCAGATTGGCATGATGTACGGGTTTGCCATGGCAAACCCCCGTACCCAACCGTAAAAATCGGGCTTGCCATGGCAAGCCCCTAAGCCATACCCGTTTTTGTGATGAAAATAGGCAAAACAACCCCGTTCACGAGGTTTCAGAAGCACAGATGAGTGGTTCACCGCCCGTCGGCAGGTAACATACACGCTATTTTTATCATATTTTACCTTTTTAACTACGGACAAGCCTTATATGCCGTCCAAAATGAATAAATAATCATATAAACTTGTTTTCGGTTTTCCATAAGTGTCTTGTAGAATGCCAACTATAGACGTTTGTGGTAGACCGTAAGACTCGTAGATAAGGAGAAACAACAATGAGCAAATTCTACTTCAGATACTTTTTTACTTTAGGGGTATTGTTATTGTTAAGTGCAATAAGTTTACAACCACTTCAAGCCCAAACACCAATTTATGCCGCCCCGCCTTCATGGAGCCCTGATGGCAAAATGGTTGCTATTATTCGTAGAGAGACTTTTACTGTTGAAGTTTATGATACTGAAAGAGGCATGTTATTGTTTACTCTTTCTGGGCATTTGAGTAGCATTCCAAGTGTTGCTTGGAGCCCAAATAGCCGTTTATTAGCATTACCTAGCAGTGATAAAACTACTACGGTATGGGATATGATGAGTGGCTCGTTATTATATACCTTAGTAGGGCATGTAGATTCAATTACTTTTGCAATTTTTTCACCTGATGGAACACAATTGATAACATCAGGTGTAGAATCTAATCCAAGCCTATTTTTCTGGGATGTGAATACTGGTGCTTTGTTATCTCAGCAAGATGCAGGGTCTATTGTGGATGCCGCATTTAGCCCTAATGGGCAATATTTAGCAACCGTAACAGGGGGGTTAGACGTAAGAGATGTGCGCCAATTCGATAAGTTTGAACTTGTTGCTAGATACCGTCAACCACTGTGTTGCGAAAATTTGATGTATAGTTTGGCATGGAGTCCTGATGGGACACATATTGTAACAGGCAGTACAGATGGACAGATTACCATTTGGGATGCCAGTAATTTAGAAATTGTTAGGCAATTCCTTGCGGGTCCTTACTCTCATCCAGTAGAACCTTATGAAATTCGCACAAATGAAGAACTGATGCGCTCATGGGTACGTGATGTGCAATATGACCCCACGGGTGAACGCATTTTATCGGTGGCAGGCAGTGGAACAGTCAGTGAATGGGATGCCAATACGGGGGAATTAATTCAACAAACCGAAATTGGTCAGGTGTTTGGTGCAACATGGAGTCGTTATGGAGGGCAACTCGCCGTGACGGATGTCAGTAGCACCATCGCAACTGATATGTCATCCGCAGAGACAAATCGAACATCCAATGGGCTTCGTGTGGTTGTGCCATTTGCGACGATGGAAA
>DAOTUO010000031.1:0-4384 GCA_034436595.1 Anaerolineae bacterium
GATTAATCACGTCCGTACAACCCGCTCCAATTTTTTGGGGAGGGGGTTGGGGGTGGGGTGAAAACACGTTTAATGATGCGTTATTGACATAATCCTATGAATTTGTTTTCGGTTCTCCATTAACCGTATTGTTTAGCCTTCAGATTCTTCCATCATCATCATCATTTCGGCGCTGATGGTCTCATACAGATAGGTCTCAATTTCCATACGTAAGGCGGTACAGGCTTCGTCTTCATCTGCGATGACGGCTGGTGCGAGCATCATCATGTCGTCCATCATCGTGTCGTCCATCATCGTGTCATCCATCATGGCTTCTTCGGTCATATCCATTGCCATGTCGTCCTCATCCATCATTTCTTCATCCATCATCGCCATCATTGCTTCAAACCATGGCGCATATTGACCTTTTTCAAAGGTGGATACATCCATCATGGACGCAAAGCCATAATCATGTTCAGCGATATACAGCAACAAGATGAGGGTCGAATCGCAGGTGTGGGTCATCATCTCCTCTTGGGCTTGGACAGGGGCTTGTCTGGCAGAAAATCCGAGTGTGGTGGCGAGAACGAGCGCAAATGTAAGGGCAAAAAAGCGGGTTATACGAGTCATGGTTTTTTCTCCTGATTAAAAAATAACATATCACAGTCTGGTGTGTTGTCCAGATAATGATATGTTACTCTCCACAGCTAACATTTCGCTTACAGACACCTTGCAGGTAGATTACATGAGCGTAAAGGTGAACGTTGTGCCACTCTCAATAGAACTGGTCGCCTCAATTATACCGCCATGCGCCTCAATAAATCCGCGTGCAATCGCCAGACCCAACCCTGTCCCCCGATATCCAGAACTATTTCGGCTACGGGAGCGTTCTCCCCGGTAAAACGGCTCAAAGATATGCGGTAAATCGTCAGATAAGATGACCGACCCCGTATTGTGAATCGTCACTGCCACGCCGTTTTTTTGTTGTGCCACAGCAACGTTTATGTGACCATCAGCAGGGGTGTGCTGGATGGCGTTATCGAGCAAATTGTATAGCACCCGTTGAATTTTATCGGGTGCGATATTTATGGCTGGCAGATTTGGCGCTATGTCGCTGTGGATAACGATATTTTTTTGGTAGGCGCGGGCGCTCACACCCGTTATGGCGGTGGTGATGAGGTCAGGCAGGGCGGTGGGCTTGCGATTGAGCTTCAGATGCCCCGCATCCAATTGGGCGATGTCGAATAGGTCATCTATCAATTGGCTGAGGTGTTGCAATTCCTGATGGGTTTGTTGCCGATAGCGCCGAATGGTCTCGGCATCGTTGACCACACCATCCAACATTGCCTCATTCATGGCGCGAATCGCCGCGAGGGGTGTGCGTAGGTCATGCGATGCCCATGCGATTAAATCGCGCCGACTTTGCTCTAATAATTGTTGTTGGGTATGGGTCTCTTCGAGTGTTTTTGCCATGTAATTAAACATGGTTGCCAATTGGGCAATTTCGTCGTTGCCATCTATATTTACGCGGGTATGTAATTCTCCGTGTGCCAATTTTTCGCTGGCTTGGTTGAGGTGATGAATCCGTTCTATCAGAGAACTGGCGATGAGCATGGCAGAGATAAACGCCAATATCCCCGCAAACACCAATAAGCCTGTGGTGAGCATCATGTCATGCTGGCTGATATACATCAGGTGCAGGGTAAAATAGACATTGGCAAATACCAGCACCACTGTGATGAGGATGATAATGAGCAACGCCCAGCGTAAACTGGTCAAATGCCCAATCCACCCGCGTTTATAGAGGATATACACCCCGCCAACGGTCACGGTGCTACTGCCACCCATATAAATCAGTAATAACTGAATATCTTGCATGGGGGGATTGAGGGTTATCACGATGAATAAAATAGAGATGGCGAGCGCGAACACAATCGCCCCGCCCAATAAAAAGAGTGGATGGGTGTTAAGACGGGTCAAATTTATAGCCTACCCCTCTGATAGTGTGGATATAGGACGGGTTGGTGGGGTCTGGCTCAATTTTTTCACGTAGACGGCGGATATGCACCGTCACGGTGCTATCATCGCCATCAAAATCGTATCCCCATACCTGATTGATGAGTTGCTCACGGGTCAACACTTGCATGGGGTGATGAGCAAACATCCACAGCAGGTCAAATTCTTTGGCGGTGAGCGATACCACCTCTCCCTTGCGTGTGACCAGCCGTTGCAAGCGGTCTATATGCAAATCGGCAAAGGTGAGGGGGTTTCTTTGTGCCAAATCTGGAGTGTCTGTGGCTATGGCACGGCGTAAAACGGCTTTGACCCGCGCCACCAATTCACGCGGACTAAACGGCTTGACGACATAATCATCTACGCCCAGTTCAAAGCCGAGTATGCGGTCTGTTTCAGCGCCCCGTGAGGTCAGCATAATAATAGGAATCTCCGCATTATTTTCTTGAAATTCGGGTTGATGCCGTATGGAACGGGTAATCGTGAAGCCATCCACCCCAGGGAGCATAATATCCAGCAACATTAAATCCACCGCCTTCTCACGCAAAATATCCAATGCGTGTGTGCCACTATCGGCTTCTAGCACACGGAATCCGTCCAGTTCCAAATAACGGCGCACAACATCGCGGATGGTGGTTTCATCGTCTACAATTAAAATAACCTGTGTCTTATTCATACATGACATTTTATCCCAAATACATTACACCAATCTTAACGGATAGACCATAAATATCCCACAGTATGTTATAATTTTCCTCATATCCGCAATTACTCATGAGGTGCAAATAAACAGACGATGACAGGTGGCATTAAGGTTGAATTACGGCGCGTGGTCAAAGAATTTCCTGCGGGGCGCAACGAAACCCCTGTGCGGGCGGTGGATGATATTTCGCTCACGATTTATGATGGCGAATTTTTTGCCATGCTCGGTCCGAGCGGGTGTGGCAAAACCACCACCCTTCGCATGATAGCAGGGTTTGAAAAACCCACCTCTGGCGATATTTTGATAGATGGCATACCCATGCAGGATATGCCACCGTTTCATCGCCCCGTGAATACGGTTTTTCAGGATTACGCGCTGTTCCCCCACATGACCATCTTGCAAAATGTGATGTTTGGCTTGCAGATGGAAAATATCGGCAAAAAAGAGGCACAAGCCCGCGCCCAAGAGGTGTTAGAACTGGTGCGCTTGCCCAATGTGGGTAATCGCAAACCGCGAGAAATATCGGGTGGGCAACAACAACGTATCGCATTGGCACGGGCGCTGGTCAAAAAACCGCGTGTCTTGTTGCTCGATGAGCCACTGGGCGCACTCGACCTCAAATTGCGCCGTGAGATGCAAATTGAACTCAAGACGATGCAACAACAACTCGGTATCACCTTCATTTTTGTCACCCACGACCAAGAAGAAGCCATGACGATGGCAAATCGCATTGCAGTAATGAATGGTGGTCATGTGCTACAAGTCGGCAGACCCGATGAAATATACGAAACACCTGCTACACGCTTTGTCGCGGATTTTATTGGCGAGAATAATCTCATGGACGGCGAATTTTTATCGCTAGAAGGCAAATATGGCGCGGTGATGTTGGGCAAACAAACCCGAATTATTGCCAGTTTGCCCAAGCATGTTCTGCAATCTGCCGAGGCGGTCACGGTGGCGTTGCGCCCAGAACGCATGATGTTGCGTGATTTATCCGACTCACTGGCAGATGTCGCACCCGATATGAACACCCTGCGCGGACAAATTAGCCAAATCTTTTATATCGGCACAGATATGCGTTATGTGGTGCATTTAGAGACGGGCGATAACCTGTCGGTGCGGACACAAAATATCTCTGCGGGGAGCGCGTTTAGCTTTAAGCAGGGACAAAATGTGTATGTGCTGTTTCATTCGGACAACGCACGGGTGCTGGCTGGGGGGTAAAGGGTTTGTCTGCCAATTTTCATCACAAAAAATCGGTATGGCGTAGGGGCATGATATATCATGCCCGATTTTTATCGTTACTTATGGAACAACTATTTTGAATTCAAATGATTTTCAAATTTCAATGGATAAGCATTTTCAAGTCAATTATCAGCTTAAATCACCTCTATCCCCCTTATCCCCACTGGGTGGAGAAAGGGGGAGAAACCCATTTCTAGGCTTAGGGACGCGATTAAAGGCTTGTCCGTAGTTGTTTTGATGGTTTTGCGTAGATAGGGTAGACGGTGAACCACCCGTCTGACCTGCTAAAACCCCATAAATGGGGTTGGTCTGCCGATTTTTAGGGTCAGATAGGCATGATGTACGGGTTTGCCATGGCAAACCCCCGTACCTAACCGTAAAAATCGGGCGTGCCATGGCACGCCCCTACATACCCGTGTTAACGATTTTCACCCTCTTTCTCCA
>DAOTUO010000032.1:0-6158 GCA_034436595.1 Anaerolineae bacterium
CACCGTCTGCTCTCCATTGCCTAAATGCTTCTGTCAACGTTGCCCACTCTGGCAGGGTGAGCGTTTCGGCACGGCGCACAGGGTCTATGCCCGCAGTGGCACATAATGCGACCACATCTTCCGATTTCATAGCGAGGTTATGCGCCAACGCATTTTTGAGTTGTTTGCGTTTTTGACCAAACCCCGCCCGCACCACACGGAAAAAAAGCGCCTCGCTTGGCACATCTATCACAGGGGCATTATGAGTTATCACGCGCAAAACGGCACTCCCCACCTCTGGGCGGGGATAAAATACAGCAGGGTTAAACCGTGTGACAATATCGGGTGTGCCATAAAACTGCACACTCACCGCCAAAACGCTCATATCGGGTGGTTTGGCGATGATACGCTCTGCCACTTCTGTTTGGATGGTGATGATAATTTTTGTTGGGCGATAAGCCGTCTCTAGCAAATGACGCAAAATGGCGCTGGTGATGTAATACGGCACATTTGCCACCACCACATACGGCTCATCCCCCATGACTTCGGGCAGATTCACCTGCAAAATATCGGCGTGGTGCAATTCGACATTGGGGTAGGGGTTTAATTGCGCCCCCAATACGGTGAATAGACGGTCATCGAGTTCTATCGCCACCACCCGCTTAACCGTTTGTGCCAATTTTTCTGTGAGCGCACCTGTGCCTGCGCCAATTTCTAAGACGGTATCGTTGGGAGATAAATCGGAGACCGATATAATTTTATCCAACGCATTGGGGTCATTCAAAAAATTTTGCCCTAAACTTTTTTTGGGCTGAATATCGTATTTGTCTAAAAGTTGCTTGGGGTTGCTCATGGTAAAAAATCCCTCTGCTTGTTATCCTGAACGCATTATCTCACATAACCCATTAGGTGGTAGGTAAAGTGCGACACATTGTAATCGGTACAACAAACTTAGGTAAAATAAATGAGTATCAAGTATTGCTCACAGGGGCAGATGTGCGCTTGCTCAGTCTGCGCGATGTGAATTTATCGGGGATGGATGTAGACGAAACAGGAACGACATTCGCAGAAAACGCGCAAATCAAGGCGCTCGCCTATGCCAAAGCCAGTGGCAAATGGGCGTTGTCTGATGATAGCGGGTTATGCGTGGAGGCACTCGGCGGAGCGCCCGGTATTTATTCTGCCCGTTATGGCGATATTCATACCGCAGAAGGTCGCAGACGGCATTTATTAGACCAGATAAAAGATGTCCCCGCAGAAAAACGACAGGCGTATTTTGAATGTGTGATTGTGGTGGCATCGCCAGATGGCATTGTTGTCCAAACACGCGGGATTTGTCATGGCACAATCGCCCTTGCCGAATTTGATGAGGGTAAAGGCTTTGGCTACGACCCCATTTTCATCCCAGAAGGGTATGATAAGACCTATGGACAATTAGATGAAATGATTAAGCACGAATTGAGTCATCGCGGAATTGCCGCCAAGAAAATGGTTGAAGCATTGCAAAATTTAGCTGTGTAGTAACATAGGGGCATGAACTATCATGCCCTCTGTTATAAAATAATCCCAAAACATTTTTATTCAAAGCAAAGGAGATTTTTTAGATGACCACTTACGAAACCATCCTCACCGAAATTCCTGTGGCGGGTGTGGCGCTCATTCGCATGAATCGCCCACAAGCCCTCAATGCCCTCAATAGCCAACTCACAGGCGAAATTTTTAGTGCGATGGAAGCCTTTGACCGTGACCCGTCCATTGGGTGTATCATCCTAACAGGTAGTGACCGCGTTTTTGCGGCAGGGGCGGATATTAAGCAAATGCTCGATACCACCGCCGTCACCATGATGTCTGGTGGCGATTTTACCGATTGGGGGCGGATGCTCACCATCGGCAAGCCTGTTATTGGTGCGGTGAGTGGCTTTGCGCTCGGTGGGGGATGCGAAATTGCCATGATGTGCGACATGCTCATCGCCTCAGAGACGGCACAATTTGGGCAACCAGAGATTAATCTGGGAATTTTGCCCGGTGCAGGTGGCACACAACGCCTGACTCGCGCGGTGGGCAAAGCCATTGCCATGGAGATGTGCCTCACAGACCGTCGTCTGTCTGCCGATGAAGCCAAACACTATGGATTGGTGAATGCGATTTATCCTGTGGAAGTCTATCTGGCAGAGGCGATTAAATTGGCGCAAAAAGTCGCTTCGATGTCACAAATTGCCACACGACTCACCAAAGATGCCATCAACAAAGCCTTTGAATTGAGTTTGCATGAAGGACTTAATTATGAGAAGCGCAATTTTTATTTGCTCTTTGGCACAGAAGACCGCACAGAAGGCATGAGTGCCTTTGTGGAAAAACGCAAGCCCACATGGAAGCATAAATAATCTTTGTCCTACTCTATATATTGTGAATTATTGCACATAAATTAACGTTTTGTTAAATATATCCAATCTTAATTGTTTATTTTGCACAATGGGTGTATAGTGTATTTATAAATCAGTCTACCAGTTTAGCCAAGGATAAAACACCTATGTTTAACAACGAATATATTGCCAAGAAGATGCACGAAGACCGCCAACGCGAATTACGTGGACACAACCGCAACAATAATATTGTTGAAGTGGTCACAGAATATGCCGAAGAACAACGCGAAGAAGCCCGCCGTATCGAAATTGAACGTCGCGCAAATCGCGGTTAATCTACCCGCAATCTCATCCTTTTTGAGTTACACACATCAGACACCCCATTGTTGGGGTGTTTTGATTTTAGGATATAATGAACACATGAATATTATCTATACGCACCAACTCAACGGCAATTTAACCCATTTCCCGCGCTTATTTACCCATATTCGGCATATCAGCGCCCAAATGCCCACCAAACCGCTTTTACTCGATTTGGGCGGGTCATGTTCGCCCACACAGTGGCATTGCGAAACCACCGAAGGGCGGTCTGTGCTGATTGTGTTAGATGCGATGGGGTATCATGGCGCGAATGTGGCGGATATGCTCACCCCGCATAGTTATGCCAAACTCAAAGACCGAGTGGCGCTGGCATTGGTGCATGAAACCCAATCGGCTGTGGTGAAGGATGTGCTGATGGCTGTGTCGCCATACGCGCAAAATGGTGATGCGCCCTCGCTCAAAATTTGTCTCACGGCGGGGGATAAAACGGGTTTTGTGGGAGATTGGTTACATCTCACGAAAATCGCTTCTGATGAGGTTGGGGTTGTGCAAATTGACGGGGATGTTGTGCATCAGCGCATCGAAAAAGTACCCGCCACCACACCATCAGACCCCACCATAAGCGGGGTCGTGGATTTTGTGCTGGCAGAAGCGCGGTTCTATCAATCGAAACGATAATCCCTATGGCACATCAATTGTCATCACGGTAGAGGCGGGCAAATTATCATCGGGGAAATCGAATTGCAAATTCACCCCATGCACCCCGTCATATTGCCCAAATTGAATGGTGAATGGAGCGCCATCGGCGGGAAAATCCAACGGAATCTCATCTACAAATAGTTCACCCACGCGCCATTTCCAGCCATCCAACGCGCCACCACCCGTATTGATAACCCGTTCTCCTTGCGTGTTATACACATGCACAAATGCCCCCAAAATCAGGGTAGGGACTTCTGCACCGATAAAATCCACTTGCCAGAATAATGTGATGTGGTCATCGGTGAGGGTATACCCCACGAGTCGCAATCCCTGTGTAGTGGGGACATCCATCCGCACCGCCACTGATTCTAAAATGTGGTCATGGGTGGGCAATTCATACACATGAATGAGGGTGTTATCCGCCAAAGTGAGTTGTGTCTGTGATATATGGCGTGGAATATCTTCGCCAACGGTGATATATGCGCCACCATCGGCGGGATATAGGGTGAATTGTGGCGCACGATTGTCACGTATGAGCGGAAAGGTACGTCCTGCAAAGGTATTCATGACCCATTCGGGCATATCGGCAAAAACTGCCCCGCCGATGTCATTCACAACCTCGCCCAATTGCATCCCGACTTGAATCGGCAACGCGCCCAAATCGTGTGCGCCAGGGCGCGAGGCGGTTTCTTCTCCAAACCGCCCACTATTGACCAACATCAAGCACGCCCAAGCGAGTATCGTGCCCAATCCCAACACACCAAAACGGGCTTGTGTGATGGATGGTTTGGCGGGCATGAGCGTTTTTATCCCCAACACGACTAAAATCGCGCCCATCGGCACACCGAGTAATTGATAAAAGGGATGCACCAGATTGCCCGTGTAACTCATGACGATAATCGGGATAAAAAACCATATCAACACAATCAGCATGATGTCACTATCGGCTTGGTGCCGATACAACCGCATCAGCGCCCGCCCGATACCGACAAATATCAGCATGAGACCGATAAAATGGGAAATTTCGGTGAGGGCATGACGCAGGGGCATATCGCCAGCAGGGGCATCTACCCCGCGCACAATTTCGTATCGCGCTCCTGTGACCAGCCGTGTGGCATGTTCCCACGCATCGGGCGAAATGCGTGAGGAATTTTGCCCAAAGTCGGATAGTTCCGCTTGGATACTGCCCCAATCGGTGATGAGCGTGAGCGCATAGGGGGTGTTGATGAGGATAAAAATCCCCGCGCCGATGACCACCCCGCGCCATTTCACCCGTCTGAAAAATATCAGTAGGAGCAGGGCAATCGGCACACCCCATAAAAATGCCAATAGGTACGAATTGGCGATGAGGGCAAATAATACGGCGCTGATGATGAGCCTGCGCGTGGGGTAGCGCGTTTTATTGAGCAGAACAGGGGTTAATTGCCAAAGAATGCCAGTGGCATAAAAGGGGAGGAGTGATTGCACCCATGTGGTACGGCTATATTCGATGAGGAACGGATTCACCGCCATGATGAGTGCGACTATCAGCGACCACCGACTCCCCAAAGCATGACACGCCACCCGATAGCCAAGCCATACCGCGAGGGTGTTGAGGGCAATCACCAGCACCTCCACACCCAAAATGGAGCGTGTGAGTGCCACGATGGGCAAATACAGATAACCCGTCATGGGCGCGTTGGCAAATAAGACCGATGTGCCTTGTCCGATGGTGGGGAATATGCCGTTATCGAGTGTGTTGAGTGCCTGCCAAATGGGATAGGCTTGGTCTATGTTATGTTCGATGAATACCAAATAGCGAAAACGGGCGATGAGTGCCACCGCCAAAATGCCCCATAGGAGCAGGTGTTCAATTTTTGGGAGAATGTTTTTTGTCGTCATGCGCCCTATTTTACGCGAAACCGTGTAGGGCGCATACCCTGTTCGTTATTTCTATTGGTTAGGGGTGTTGTAAGACTGCTATCGCACTTTTAATCATTAGTTTTATCCCTGAATTCTAACGTATCGTCAACAAGGTTAACGGGCAAATGACCCAATCCCATCCCACACAGAAAAATAAAAATCATATCCCAGCTATCGGATACAAAGACAATTTGCTCACCATCTATCAATTGCCAATGCGTATCTTTTTGCTCAATACGAAGATGCCAATGCCTTTCGTTTAGCATTTTCAAAATGTCATCAGTAGATGATGTGCCTAATATTTCGAGTCCTTGGATATGGTAAGGTTTTTCCATTGTCATTAGACCTCTATTCTATAGTCTCTTTTAATATCTCGAATCCGCCCTCTGGCATGGCTGTAATGGCAAACCCCATGCCATACAGAAACACATCTACCATGGCGCGTTGTTGTGCCTTAAAAATAAGTATTTCTCCACCATAGACATACCACATATCATTTTGTGCGGAGTGGGTAATGCTAATGTGCCAGTAGCCTTTATTCGCCAGTTCAATGGCATTGTCTAGCGTGCCGACTTTTGTCTGTATAAATGTCAAATCTTCCATGCTATTCTTCCCCTTCATCCTCAGTTTTTGCTACATCACCCTGCTTGCGCGACATCATCCGCCGATAGGTCGCCTGAAAGGTGAGGCAATCTGCCACATGGAACGGGTCTGGTGCTTCCACGCCCACCGAGCCTTCTACGCCATTATCCACAAATGCCTGCATGAGTTCCATATACCGAAAATCGGCTTCATTGAGTGGTAGATGCGCTTTTTCGCCCTTAGCACCATACGCGATACCACTCATGTGGCTGTGGAGTGTTTTGATACCCCGTTCACCAAGCATGGCGTATA
>DAOTUO010000033.1:0-16203 GCA_034436595.1 Anaerolineae bacterium
CCCCCTCCCCAAAAAATTGGAGCGGGGGCTAAAACCTGCCCTAAAATGGGTTTCTCCCCCTTTCTCCACGCAGTGGAGATAAGGGGGCTGGGGGGATAGGGGTTATTTAAGCTGATAATTGACTTGAAAATGCTTATCCATTGAAATTTGAAAATCATTTGAATTCAAAATAGTTGTTCCATCAGAATAACAAACCGTTCCCACTCGGCAATATGCCCCACAATCTGCAATACGGTACGATGGTCATCACCCAATGTCACAGGGGATACTGCTTCGGCTTCGGCTTCGGTCATGAGCCGATTCACATAATGATTCATCGCCTGTGTGTGCAAGTTTGTCATACCCGCATGACGTTCTTTGGCGGGTAGCACCATAAACTGATGTACTTTGGGATAAAATTCATCTGGGTGCATCATCTGAGCAATCCTTTGCAAATTAGTCCGATAAACCGTTCAACTAGCGCCTCTTGGGTGCGTTCTTGCCGAATATACGGGGGCAATTTATCTGCATTCAGAATCGCGCTCATGCCGTGTAATGTCATCCACACTACACTACTCACATCATGAATATTTTCATCGTTCAAACCACCCTCTACGCCAATTTCCCCCACAATCTGGATGAGCTTGCCTAATGTACGATGGGCGCTTTCCATCAGACGGGGATACTCATCCTTAAAAGATGTGCCAAACATCAATTGCAGATGGCTCGGATGCCCAATCGCAAAAGCGACATACGCCCGCCCCACCGCAATCAGCCGTTCTAGTGACGTATCCTCAGTGAGGTCGTATGTCGCCATATCCATCGCCTCACCCAATAATCGAAATCCATCCTCTGCGATGGCGGCGAGGAGCGCGTTTTTATCTGGAAAATGTTGATAGGGCGCGTTATGGCTCACACCCGCTTGTTGGGCAATTTTCCGCAAACTGAGCGATGCTTCTCCCGATTCTATCAGCATCTCTGTGCCAATTTGCACCAGCGTATTGCGTAAATCGCCATGATGATAACTTGGTTTTGACTCACCTTTTTTTAATGTTGACACTGACAATATCCATCATATAATAAGGACACATTGATATCACTATAGCACATCTTCAAATGGCTATTCAATCGTTAAGGGATGGCAATTTATGTTGGCATACGCATCAGAAATCACACTGATTACTATCATCATTCACATTATCGTTGCGGGCTTGTTGGCGTGGCAGGTCTATCGTCATGCGTCTGGAAATATGCGCTATAGCGGATTTATTTTGTTATATGGGTGGGCTGTGCCTCTATCCATTTTATTGCATGTTATCTCGCTCACCCACCTTGCCAAATTATCCCCAAAATAAAAACAGACCCCATTGGTTGGGGTCTGCTGTATTACTGGTCTAACGGCGGGGGATTACTCCCCCACTATCAGAATTAGGGTCTCCATTTGGGAGGAACGTTACCATAACGGCTGGCGTTCTCTTCAGATGGGCTGTTTTGGGCATCGCGGTCAATCTCTTCATCTTCGGTCAAGCGAGTTGCATCTTCGTCTGCGTTGATAGGTGGCGCGTCAATGGGGAGCGCATCCACCGAGAAGATGTTGGTGTTGCTTGGATTTTCATCCGTCGCATCAACTGATGATGTAAAGACAAGCAGTGTGGATTCACAATACCAAGTGGGGGCTGTGTCTTGAACATTTTGATAGTCCACGCCCGTGTTGTTGGTCAACAAGCGGGTAAGTCCTGTCTCAATTTCGTAGACATAGATGTCATTGATGTCGTTCACCACGTTAGATTGGTAGGCAATCAGGCTGTCATCTGGTGAGAAGACATGGTTGGTTGCATTACCACCGATTTCAGAGACGCGGGTCACACCTGTTCCATCAACATTCATGTAGTAGATGGCGCTTTCGCGGCTACGGTCAGTTTCGGGACGTGGGTCGTCACGATATGAACGGAACACGATTTGCGTGCCATCATTGCTGTACATGGGGTCGTGGTCATCACCAGAGCCATCGCTGAGTTTGGTGATAGCATTGTCGTTGCCCAAGTCAATTTCATAAATTTGCCACAAACCATCTTCGCGGTCACTTTGAATCAGGAGTTTGCTACCATCTGGCGACCAAGACGGGTTAATGTCGTTGGCAACGTTGTTGGTAACGATGGTGTTCTCGCCCGTGAGCATATCGAACACGCGGATTTCCCAATCGCCGTTATCGGTGGTGGTTTCATAAGCCAATTTCAGACCATTTGGTGACCACACTGGGTCGAGATCCATGGCGAATTCGTTGAAGCTGATACGACGGGTGTCGTTACCAAGCACGCTTACCACGTAAATTTCCCAGTTCTTGGCACGGCTACCTTCTTCGGTATCGCGTGTCGAGGCAAAGGCAATCCACATACCATCTGGTGAGCGTGATGGGGCAATGTCGAAGACATCTGGACCAACGCCTTGTGACAGATTAAGCGGACCTTCTAAGCCATCGGGTAGTGAACCAAGTCTGAAGAGTTCCCAATCGCCAGTGAGGTTGGTGTGATAGACAAGCCAGTCGGGGCAGATTGCGCCACCGATGACAATGGGCGACCATTCAGGAACACCAAGTTCTGGGTCTGGGTCACACATCGCCAAGTCAATGACGATTTGACCATCTGGTGTTTCGATGGTATCACCACAGACAGGTTCTTCTGGAACTTCTGGTGTTGGTGGTGGTGGTGGGGTTGGTGTTTCTTCTTCGTTGATATAGCACCCTTCGTTGTCGTCATACGACACGAGTGTTTGACCATTGATAAAGACACTCAACGTCACCTTGCTAGAGATAGAGCTGACAGAGGTGACTGCGAATGGCATTTCGCCAACGATACCGTCTGCTAACAGAGTACCTTCGTTATCCACGATTTGATAGGTGGCAACGGTGAACAATGGTGTCCCACCAGCGTTCACGATTTGTCCACCATAGACACCATTGGTGCCAAGGCAGGTCAATTCTGGGACATAGACAGGTGCTTCGTAGCAGTTGAGGTCGGTTCTTTCGGCAGTGATAGAGCCTTCGCCGCTACCTTTGCCAAAGTCCACAGTTAAGGTGAGATTGCTGTATTCACCAACAAGTGGTCCGATGGTGGTTGGCAACGAGACAACGCGACCAGAAATAACTGATACACCGTTTTCATCGTAAACCGCATAGTATGGCAGTTGACCAGTGATAGGTGTGCCACCGATATTGCTGATTTCAAAGAAGAATGTTCCGTTTTCCACTTCGTCGCAATAACCAGTTGGTTGATAGACGGGTGGTTCATAGCAGTCTTCATTAATCGCAGTGACAGGTTCGACATCTTCGCTATTCACCGAGACTTGCACGTATTGATATGTACCCACATAGACGCGGGTAAATGGCAATTGTGCGTCTTCGATAAGGTCTGCGGCAACGCCACCACCATCAACATACGCGAAGTCTACCAAGATATTGACGACACTGAGGACAGGTACGCCACCGATATTGGTCACAGTCACAGTGAATTCACCATTTACATCGGTACATTCAACTGTTGGGACATACACAGGCGCTTCATAGCAGTTTGTAAGTTCATCTGCTTGGGCGCTAATGTAGCCTTCGGTTGTCTTGATGGTGAGAATCACACTGCTATAACGACCAGTGATGCTGGTTGGCAATTCGCTGATATTTCCAGCGCCGACATAGGCTGGGTTGCCCACGACATCAATTGTGAAGGTTGGTTCTTCACCAGTGATTGGCGAGCCACTCACAAGTTCAATCGAGAACATGAACACGCCGTTGGAGTCACCGCAATATGCCGATGGAGTCCAGACTGGGGGTTCATAGCAGTCAATGGTGATAGGCGCTTCGACTGTGATAATACCTTCGGTGGTTTCTACGGTCATGGTCAAGCCATTTTCGTATGTACCAACGATGGGCATAATGCCAGCCAATTCGCTCATATTGCCAGTGACAGTTGTAAAGCCGTCACCAGTGATGGTAAAGGTTGGTTCAACGCCGTCAACTGATGCGCCACCGCCTGTTTGTGACAGGGTGAAGTAGAAGACACCATTTTGTTCGGCACAGTAACCCGTTGGGGTATATTCTGGTTGTTTGTAGCAGTCGCTATTATCTGCGCTCACGACAGTTTCGCCATAAGTGACAGTCACGCTGACAGTACCATAACGACCAGCAGGCATGGTTTCATTGAAGGGCAATTGAGCGTTGCTGAGTTCCACAACACCTTGTGACACACCATCAATGAACACTTCGTAGGTTGGGATTGTAGAGACAATCGCGCCACCGATATTGCTGATAGAGATGACAAACACACCATTGGCTCCACCGCAATAGACATTGGCGGTAAATTCTGGTTCTTTGAAGCAGTCATCGCTACTGGTGACAGATTCTGCCACGATATTGACATCGCCATCGGAGAACGTAATGGTCAACGGTTCGTTTTCGCTCACAACTGTCAATGAGGTAAATGGAAGTGTAACTGTACCACTACCGTTTGTGACCACATCGCCATTCACATCGGTGATGGTGTAGTTGGGGAGAGCCATGCCGTCGAGCAATGCGCCGCCTGTCAGGACGATGCTAAAGGTAAAGCCACCGTTTTGGTCGGCACAGACAGCCGATGCCACGAGAACAGGGGTTTCATAACATTCAAGCTGGTCGGCTTGCTTGCTAATTTGACCTTCTGTGGTGGTCAGTGTCATGGTGAGTGCGCCATACACGCCAATGATGGTCACAGGCAATTCGCTCACATCGCCAGACATTACTTCTGTGCCATTTTCGTCAACAATCACGAAAGTAGCCAATGTTGTGATGGGTGTTCCACCGATATTGCTGGCAAAGAAGTAGTACGCCCCGTTGCCCGCTTCGGCACAATAGCCACCAGCCGTATAGTTAGGTGCATCGTAGCAGTCATCAGAATTGGCGGTTGCCACCTGAGTAAAGCCACCCATCATCACATGCACAGTCACAGAGGTTTGACCCGTGAAGGTTTCGTTCACTGCGCCTGTATAGGGGGTATCTGCGACCAAGATGCTATCGTTTGCGCCAAAAATTCTGTAACTAATGGCAAACGCATCACCTGCGAGTGGTGCAAATCCGTTGTCAGTGATGCTAACGGTGAATGTACCATTGGTTTGGTTTTCATCGCAGACCACGGTTGGGGAGAATTGTGGTTCTGTATAGCAGTTTGATACTGTCTTTGGATTAACCGTTACAGGGTCGCCATTGCTACTTACAGACAAGGTAAGTGAGGTGTAGCTACCAGAATAGGTCTTGCCATTGAACAGTTCTGCCAAATCGCCAGAATCAACTGCATTGCCCAAATTGTCTACGATGGTATAGGTGAATGTACCGACAGGTGAGCCACTCAGCGAGGCTGTGAAAGTGGTATCGCCATTGGTTTCTTCACAATATCCATTAATTTCGACAACAGGTGCTTCATAACAACCTTCTGTTTCGAGGATGACCTTAAAGTGACCATCACTCGTAATATCGAAAGCGATATTGTTTGATGTGCTATTGAACGTAATGCTCAATGGCAAGTCTGCTTGTGTGATATCGCGTTGTTCAACCACTTGCCAGCTATCGAAGATGTAGTAGGTGGCTGTGCCAAAGATGATGCCATCAGCCGTAAAGCTATAGACACCGTTAGACACACATTCGTAGTTGAGTTCTACACCCGGTGGGGTACAGAGTTCGGAGTCGAGTTGTTTGGTCGCAACCAAGATACCCGCCACGCTCAACGAAACCGTTGCACTTTCGGGATAGGTGAGACCAGAAATAACGAATGTAGATTGACCTGGGGTCGCGGTGCCATTGCCAGACAATCCGCCAACCGACCATGTGTAATCAACATTCACGCTGTTGGCGTTGTTGACACGCATGTTATGGGTGGTGGTATTTTCCCAGCAGACAGAGTCGAGGGTCAATTTATAGCAGTCGTTAACCGTTGCTGTCGCGCTGTCATAGCCATTGACACTAAAGGTTGCAGTGCCACTGCTATTGGTAACAACCGCGAAGTTATTGGAGCTTGTGCCTGCGCTCAAAGGACCTACTGTGCCAGTGGTGGTGCTTGCACCAGTCCCTGTCCAGCCTGTCGCTTCTTCGAGGTTTGCACCATCGGCGGGGACATTTACCACAAATATTGCGCGACCAGTGCCGTATTCACAGACACCAGAGACGGTCAAATTGGGTGTTCCCAAGCATCCTTCGACAGAGGCATTGGGTTGGCTAGAGCCAGGGTGTCCTGGACGTTGGTCAACATTCAAACGTACTGTTTGACCCTCATATTCTGGGAAGGTCAAGGTACGAACTTCGCTACCAGCCAATTGGATTGTACCTTGGGTCAGCAATGCGCCGCTACCATCGGTCAAACGCCAGGCAGTTGGTGCAGACATGGGTTCAGTGCCAGTGTTTTCGACATAGAAGGTAATAACACCCTTCAAACAAACACCACTCACACTGACGCTCGATTTATCCCAACATTCAACGGTGCGGGTCAATTCACCCAAACCATTTACGCTGAAAGTGACCGTATTACCACTCATACCACTAACTTCAAATGTGGCAGAAGGATTTTCGCTATTCAAGCCAGAAATCGTACCAAGTGAGGTAGATTGTCCACCGTTTACAGTGTAGCTGACGGCGTAGCTTGAACCCTGAGACATTGCTTGACCATTATAGGTAACAACATAGGTCACGCGACCATTTTGTTGTCTACATTCAGCAGTCGCATTAAAGCTCTCAGATACGCCAGCCGTGATGAATACGGTGCGTGGCACTGTGCCATTTTGTCCGTCTTTAGAGAACAACATGCGGACGGTGTAACTGCCTTCGCTTTGATAAGTATGGCAGACTTGCCCGTTATCGGTAACAGTACCAGTTGAGCCATCGCCAAATTGGAATTCAGAGACGACTACACCAGCAGAAACCTGTGGTAAGAAGCAATATTCCAAGCCACCATTGGGGGTGACATTGAAGGTTGCACTGGCATCAATCACCGCATACAAACGCACTTTGTTTGTAGAAGTGGCGACCAATGTGCCATCGGTGACGCGCAGGCTCACATTAAATTCGCCCGGTTCACTATAGGTCTTGCAGGGGAGTTTTTCGGTGCTGGTTGTGCCATCATGGAATGTCCACAGCCATTCAGTGATGAGTTGTTCATCAATGTCGGTGGTGGGGACAAAACAGATTTCGCGTGGGGCGAGAGATTCCCATGGATTGGCAACAAAGGTGACGTTGATTTCGCTGTAATCTACCACACGAACAACCACAGAAGCACGTTGGGTACGGATGACACCGACACCTTCAACTTCGATTGTATATTCGCCAGGGGCAGTAAAGGTAAACGTCCCAGTTTCTGAGCGTTGGCTGGTGCCATTTGGGTAGTACCAAGTAAGCGTGGTACGGTCAATGGATTCAGTCGTCGCGGTAAAGGTTACGCTACCACCTACAAATGTAACCGTTGGGTCTGCGGTGGCGGAGATGCTTTGTGCGGCGCGTGCTGTGAATTCAAAACTACGTTCACAGAGGCTACCAGCAGGCTCGCCATTGAGGGTTGGGGTCACGACCAAACGCAGTGTTTGGGGGGTGAGTTGGTTAAAGGTATAGGTGAATCGCTTGCTTGTAGAAATTTGTGTATCGCCCAATAACCACGCATAGGTCATGGTACGACCATTGCTGTTTTGGAGGTTCACATCAAAGGTATATGGCTCGCCAATCAAGATACTGCTGGCGTTTGGACCTGTGATATTACACGACAAATTATCTAGGCTGACGGTGACAGTCTTGAGTTTCTCGCAGACGAGAACGCCATTGAGGAATACTTGACCCTTCATGGTGAAGCTACCATCATCCATAAAGCGATAGCTAAAGCTACTGGATGTCCCACTTTGTTCGACATCGTTCACGAACCATTTATAGGTAACGTTGGCGGTGCCAGAGGGTTCTACCGAGATGCTATAGGTTTTGCTTTCAAATTCGCGGGCAGATGAAGAACCAGCCATATCGAAGCAGACCAATTCGTTTGCAGATACAGTGACTGTCTTGATAGACACACAAGTATCGCCCGCGCTAGAGGTCGCAACAACACGTAGTTCGTATGTGCCTGCAACAGCCCATCTATTAACAAAGCTGTATGAACCGTTATTTTGGACACTTTCGCCATTAATGAACCATTCAACACCCGTAATAGTACGATTGCCGAGTTTGGAGCTATCAATGCTCAAGCTATAGGTCTTGGTTTCGTTGAGATAGACCGACGAAGAACCACTCATGGAGCAGTAGGTTGTCGAGCCTGCGCCAACACCAATACCACGGTCAAGCGCACAAATCATGTTGCCTGCCAAATACACTTCCACACGTATGGTTTGTTCACCAGATGTTGGGAAAGCATAATTAAGGGTACGGCTGTTATTGGTGATTTCTGTACCACCAGCAAACCATTTGTAGGAGAAGGTTTTGCCACTGGTATTCCCTGAGATGGCGACACGATATTCATTGCTGATATATTGTGTAGCACTATTTGGGAAGCGGTCAAAACGGCATGTATATTCTTCTGCAGAAACAGTTACGGTTGTTTCTCTAATACAGGTCGTTCCGTCACTGAGTGTACCCGTTGCACGTAATGTATAGGTGCCACTCGCAGAGAAGTTAAATGTGTAGTTATTAGACGTGGTCGTATAGCTCACGGTTGTGCCACCAGATGGGGTAAATTCCCAGAGATAGCCAACAACGGTACGCCCATTGAGATTACTAAAGCTCTTCAGCTCATACTTAATGGATTGGTTGAGCAATACAGTGGTTGTACCGCTTAATGTACAGCTTGCGTTGCTCAATGCGAGTGTTACAGTCACATTGGCGCTACAAGCTACAACACCATCAATCAGGACTTCCACATTAATGGTGGTCGTGCCTACGGTGGTGATGCTACGGACATAGCTATTGCCGGTGGCAACTTCTGCGCCATCTACCAACCAGCGCACGGTGGCAACACGACCCGCCAATTGAGTGCTGTTGAGGGAGACAGAGTAGGTATTATTGCCATAAGTGGCGTTGGTATTGCCAGTGATTGGGCATGTGATAGCCGCATAGCGAACTTCTATGGTCACTGCCGCCGCTTCACTAAACCCACCTGGACCCGTTACGCGCA
Source organism: Anaerolineae bacterium (assembly GCA_034436595.1). Classification (GTDB taxonomy): domain Bacteria; phylum Chloroflexota; class Anaerolineae; order Aggregatilineales; family Phototrophicaceae. The sequence continues at coordinate 9,135 of DAOTUO010000033.1, forward strand.
GATTGATGACATAGGTGCCTTCTGCGGTATAGGTTTTGCTTGGGTTGCGGGTCGTGCTAGTTGTGCCATCGCCCCAATCCCAGAGGTATTCGGTGATATTACCCGTGCTGGTATTGTTGGGGGTCACGCTTTGGTTCACATTGACCGTTGTGCTGGTCACGGTGAAAGATGCGACTGGCGATTGAACACCTTCTGCAACAAAAATACGTTGTTGCGAGGTAGATGTTTCACCACCTGGTCCCGTTACTTTGAGGGTAACAATGTGTTGACCTGGGGTAAAGTCAAAGCAAGGATTTGCATCGGTGCTATCGAATGTCCCGTCATTATTGAAATCCCATTCAATCGTCTGGACGTTGCCTTCACTCACATTGGTGAAGCACAGATTGAATGTTCCGCCTGTTTGTCCGTTATTAACATAGGTAAAGCGTGCTTTCACAGCCTCGCCTTGCCCTGTAATAACGATTTGGCGCAACGCATTGGCACCATCGCCATCGGGACCCAATACATCGAGTGTGACGTTGAAGGTTTGTCCTTGTGTGCCAGTGAAACTGACTCCAATTGGACCTGCACCATTCACATCGCCAGAGACCAATGTACCGCCCGCAAAATTCCAGACATAGCTAGAAATTGGACCGCCTGTGTTCACTGCATTGAAGATGACCGTCCCACCAGATGTCACCGATAAGGTGCTGGCAGAGATGGTAACAACAGGTGCAGGTTGGTCTAGGACGGCGGTAATGCTACCACGCGCAATCACCACATTAGCGGTTGGCGTTGCAGAATCGGTCACTGTCAATTCGATAGTATATGTACCAGCTTCTGGCAATTGGAACGCGGGATTTGCATTACTGCTCGAATTGCTATAGCCGTTTGGACCTGTAATCACCCAAGCATAGGTAAATGCGGGGCTTGTCCCAACAACGTTGCTGGTCAGATTTAAGGTTTGTGGGAATGTGCCACTGGGCAGGTTACTATTGAAGTTTGCCGCCAGTGAGCTAGAAGAAGCGGTTGCGCTACTAATATCTACGCTACCATTTAATGGACCCACAGTGCCACCTGCGCCAGAGCATGTCAATGCGACAGCATAAACGCCTGCGGTTTCATAAATTTTGGTCACAGATGTGCCTGTTTGGACATCACCATTACCAAAATCCCATGAGAAGGTATTGAGGTCGCCAACCACACCGGTTGCAGACCAAACAACGGTCACTGGGAGGTTATTGCCATTGGGTGTGCCTGTAATCTCGCACGCGAGTTCAGTGACTACAACGGGGGAAATGCTCACAGAGGCGGTGACAGGTGGCAACGCATTGCCTTCGTCATCGGCACAAGTGAGGGTAATGGTATAGTCGCCTGCTTCGGTGAATTCACGGCTGACAGACGCACCGCTTGCGGCGATACCTGCCAAGTCCCATGTGAATTGGGTCACATTTTCGATATTGACCACATTAAAGGTATAGGTTGTGCCACTAATTTGTGGGTCGCCAATACCGCAAGAACGGGTCACAGCAGGAAGATTTTGTGGTTCTGCTGGGGCAGGGTTTGGACAGCCTGTGCCATCTACGCCAAAACCCAAGTCACCTTCGGTTGGACACGCATCTACATCATCTGTAAATCCGTCACCATCAGTATCAACGGGGGCGGGTGCTGGGTTTGGACAGCCAGTGCCGTCAATACCAAAGCCCAAGTCACCTTCAGTTGGACACGCATCGTTGGCATTTACAATGCCATCGCCGTCATCATCATTGACGGTGTTGGGGTCTGGTAATGGACAGCCAGTGCCGTCTATGCCAAATCCCAAATCGCCTTCTGTTGGACACGCATCTTTGCTGTCTTCAATACCATCACCATCGGTATCGGGACAGCCGTCAATCGTGCCTGCCACGTCGGGACAGAAATCGGCTTCGCCGATAAACCCGTCACCGTCGGGGTCTTCACTATCATTACGAGTTTCGCGTACTGGTGTCGGGGATGGTTGGCTACTCGGTTCTTCGGTTGCAGTTGATACTTGTGCCACCGTAGTCGCTTCGTCTGTCACTGTCACCACAGATATGGGTTCTGGTGCTTGACGATTTGACAAAATAACGAGTGCGCCACCCAATAAGACAACACCAAAAACCAAAATCGCTATGATTTGATTTCTTGTGAGTTTACTCATTGATTAGCTCCATAGAAATTGCTTAAAAAATAATTGTGGGACAGAATATTGTCTGTCATGCGGACTCGGTAAAGGGTGTACGCTAAAGAGATAGTTCCCTCTAAATTCCCGATTTAATGTCTCACAGACACATGATGTTGTGAGCGTTATCGGGTTTGGCATGTCAACCTCCTTCCAGAATCTACTTAAGAACGATGGTGGCTTTTATCCACATAATCAGTGTATCGCAATAAAGAGTCTTTTCAGAGGCTTTATAAAATATTTTTTATCAAGTAGTTCCCCCTCCTATTGAATACCAACCCAATTGTAACAGGTATAAAAATCTGTTACAACTATTTCTAGTCATTACTTTGGCAAGGATTTTGCAATGTGCCAATGCCCGAAATACTCACACTCACCACATCACCCGTTGACAAATAGCGCGGGGGTTTCATACCCTTGCCAACGCCCGCAGGTGTCCCTGTGAGGATGAGGTCGCCCACTTCGAGGGCAAATGCAGTAGAAATATACGCGATAAGGTCTGGTATTTTATGAATCATCAGGCTGGTGTTGGTATTTTGCACTTGTTCGCCATTGAGTGTGGTGGTGAGGATGAGGTCGTGTGGGTCTGGGATTTCGTTACGGGTGACGATGGCGGGTCCAAACGGACAAAATGTATCCATGCCTTTGGCACGCGCCCATTGCCCATCATTCTCTTGTAAATCGCGGGCAGATACATCATTGGCGATACTATACCCAAAAATATGGTTATAGGCATTTTCTGGGGCGATATTTCTGCCAGATTTTCCGATGATGACCGCCAGTTCCCCTTCCCAATCCACTTTGGTGGTAATAGCAGTTGACCACTGAATGGTTTCATGGGTGGCGATGATACTACTGCCAAATTTACCGAACAAAAATGGTTTTTCTGGCACGACATTACCCATCTCTTCGGCATGGTCGGCGTAATTGCGCCCCACACACACAATTTTGGGTGGGATATACGGCGACTGAATTTTGACTTTTTCGATCGGATAGCGATAGGCATAGCTCATGGTGGGCTTGATGCCACTCCGCAATAATCCCAGCATATCCCCTGTCCATGTGGTGGCATATACTGTGTCATCCTCTAAAATTCCCACCAGATTCGTGCGATACTCATCCGAAAAACGGACTAATTTCATATAAAACTCCTTAATGGCGCGTTGCTGGATAAATAAAAATGCCCAAAAACGCAAATGATCATATTCAACACAGATAAATATATCATTTTTGATGAGGAGTTACGAAATGCGTGGAATAAGTTGGTATCAAATAAACATGCCTGATACAACCGTTATGGTCATATCGGGCATATTATTACAAAATTAGCGCCCTTCTAAATGTGCGCCTGCGAGCCGTCCCCAGAGGCTATCGGGGGAACTTTGCCATAGTTGATAATACCCACTTACGGCGTTGGGGCGGTTGCCGATGACATCCAAGCAAAAGGCACGGAAATATTGGGCTTCTAATGAAGCACCTAGCGCGGGATTTTGCCGAATGGCATTATCTAGGATATTCAACGCCGATATACCATCGTTGTTGATGAGCAACGCGGTTAAGGCGGTGGCGGGTACATCACCCAATGCCAATTGTGTATTTGCATTATCACGGGTAACTGGCGAGGGGATTTTTTCGACCACATAAACCGATTCATTCAACGGTGCCAATGCCCATTGGCTGGCATTGGCGATGGCAAATGTCACCACAAGGCGGTCTGCACGCCCCACTTGCGTAACTGTCGCAACCGAAGCCACAGGCAACCCCACCGATGCGAGTTGTGCCGATACATCACCCGCCCGCAAAATGGGATTCTCTGCCAAAACCCGTGTGATAATCTGGTCAATATCGCATATCCCGTTATTGGCAGTGAGTTCCGCACACGCGACTATGGGCGATACATTTTGGGCAATCGCCCGCTCAAAAATAGCGATTTGACGGGCTATCCCCTGTGGCAAATTTGGCATATTTCGCAAACTAATGACGCGCAAGGTCGCATCAGTTTTTTGCCCCGTGAGCCATTCAAGCATCGCAATAGCGAGTGTGCCTTGCAGATAACCCGCCTCATCCGATGAGCGCCCCAGCAAAATAGTTTGAATATCCGATAGCGATTGGTCTGGAGATTTTTCATACAGGGGTTCGGCGGCGACCATCTGACAGCCGATGGTATTCAGTTGCAAATAGGCGGGATTCGCATCTTCTACAGGGCGGAAAAAGTTGGATGACCACACCCAATTCACCACCTTAGACCGATAACATCCCCATCTTTCAGAATCTGGCTCATAGCGCACGACTTGAAGATTACCACTGGCTAAACTGACCACCTCACCAAATTCAATCGGTGTGGGGGGCAACGCAAGGTCGGTGATTGCGCCGTTGCGCCAGCCATAGACCACCAAGCGGTCATTTGCGCCCTCGCGATCTAGGCGGATGATGACTTCATCCAGACCATCACCCGTATAATCGCCTGTGGCTAATAAATCCACACCCAAAACATTGTTATATGGGGAAGCATACACATCGGCGGGCATGACGGGCAATTGCCCTATGCCATCGGCATCCCCACGAAGGATAATATAATCCAGATATAATGCGGGTTGGGCATTATCGGCGGGGTAGCGCACCATATACACCACATCGGCATAACCATCGCCATCCATATTGAGCGATGCAACCTCCGTGATACCCAGTTCTCCCATTTGCCCCGTCTGCAATGCCAGCAACGCCAACGGACGCGCCACAGCCCGCATATCGGTTGTGCCACGCGGGGCAGATAGCATCGCATCGAATAGGCGTTGACGGGTGAGCGTATCGGTTGTTATATTAGGGAAGCGCCACGCCATTTCGTATTGTATCAGGCGGACGGCATCGCTAAATTGTGTGGACGTATCGCCACGCCCCAACAAACTAATCAGCACCTCTATCAGATGAGGCGCAGTCCATAGGCGCAGAGCATATCGCTCTGGGGATAAATTTGGGAACACGTCTAATGGGTCTGGCGGACGGGGGGTATTGGTGACAAATATCGGTTGTGCGATGCTAACCGATGGCTTGGCAAAACTCACCATCAGTAGCATCAGACAACACCCAACCAACAACAAAATCGAAAGGCGACGTGTGGTATTCATCACAAAAATACTCCTTACTCGGTCTTTTTGGCGGGAGCGAATAATAATCCCAAAAATGGCGCAATCGCCACGGCAATCATACCGCCCATGCTCACCCAAAAGCCTATGCCGATAAAACTCATATCTTCTGGCAGAGAAATATTGCCACCCGCCATAATGCTGACTGATGTGGCAGAATTGGCATCGCCACGCAACATGAGGTCAAAACCGGTGGTATAGAAATAGGCACATGCACCCACACCCACCAACCCAATGAGGATGTTTAGCACCCAGATACTATTGCTTGGATTCATGAATAGCAATAATCCCAACAAAAAGGCGATACTCGCCACCACAGGCACAGCAATCACCGAATAATCGGGCGAGGTGGCAACGTATTTGGTCGCATCTAGCGCCCCGCGAATTGCCACACCCAATTGTTCTGGGCTGGTGTTATTGGGGTCTAAACCCAGATTGGTAATATACTCACGGGAGGATTCGATGATTGTATCGCGCATGAGAGGATTTTCTATGACATCAAAAAGGACATCATAAATCCCACTAAAGCCAAAAGCATCCAACGCGTTTTGTGCGCCAATGACCAGTAGCATCACATCCATGCCGGTGGTGGTGACACGGACACTCCGAAGGGCATCCATGAATCGGCGTAATAACGCGGCTGTTTCGCCACCGATTTGGTTAATCATGCCTTCCAACGGGGCAAATTGGGCATCGAATAGAGCTTGTGTCGCATCAACCTGTTGCCCAAGTGTTTGTGCTTCTGGAAAGGATGGGTCTGGTACGATGGGCAAGTCTGAAAAATCTATCCACGGCATAGCGAAAAAACTGATGAGGGTGGCGGTTGCACCCAAAAAGATGACCAGCGCAAAAAATTGCTGAAAAATATTCAGTTTGGCAGGTTCTTTGGCAGATTTGCTGTCTTTTCCCATCCGTTTGAGGTCGCGCTCCGATGGCATGAGCAGGCGTTGCGTATCGCCTTTGGTCATGCCTGTGATATATTGTGCCACACCCATTGAATAGGATTCATAAAAAAGATGCGGATTCAGCTTAAACCCCTGTTTGAGCATATCCACCGCCTTGCCCGAATTGCCCCGCTCACTCCAGTCTATCGCCTGATTCACATACGACTTGGCGCGTTCTTCTGCCACCGCCGATACCTGAATATCGGCGGGCAACGGCACATCTATTTCATCGTCATCGGCTTCTTCATCAGTATCGTCATCGTCATCATCATCATAGAGGCTACTATAGCGCGATGGTGATGATTTAGCATAGACATCATCGTCATCGTCATCATCGGCATAGACAGGTTCATCATCATACGATTCATCGTCATCATAGGCGGGTTCTGGTTGTGGCGCGTTTTTTTCGATATACGCCGTCGCCTTTTTTGCCAATTCACGGATTTGCGGGTCTTTATCCGATGCAGACACCCGCGCCAGATGTGGCAATGCGTCTCTATCGAGTGATTTCGCCAAATATGCCACCGCTTTTTTGCGCTTATCGGCATCACTACTCGTCAATGCTTGGATAATACGTGCGTCTATCATTTTTCCCTCTTGGCTCATGAATAACACGGTTATTTTAGCCGATAATAGATTTTTGTGCGAATGACAAAGATATTTTCTGCCGATGAGCGCGGACGCGATGTAGATACGGCAGGCGGTGAACCACCTGCCTGCTCCACCGAAACCCCATAAATGGGGTTGGATATGCCCATTTTGAGGGATAGATAGGCATGATGTACGGGTTTGCCATGGCAAAC
>DAOTUO010000034.1:0-41464 GCA_034436595.1 Anaerolineae bacterium
TCGCAGATAAGGTGCGTGTGAGCAGACAAACCATCGTTGCTATCGAAAAAGGGAATTATTCACCGTCTTTAGAATTGGCATTCAAAATCGCACACGCTTTTAATGTGCCATTAGAATCTGTATTCTCATTCGATAGTACAGAGTCATAGTCATCAGCATCTAAAAAAGTATCTATTCAAAAAAAGGATAATAAAATGAACACCAACGCCCAAACCGCACGGTTTGCAGGACTTCTATACCTCATTGTCATTATCTGTGGGGTTTTTGCCGAATTTTTTGTTCGTGCCAGCTTGATTGTCCCCGGAGATGCCACCCAAACAGCCAATCAGATTATGGCATCTGAATCATTATTTCGGCTCGGTTTTGTCAGTGATTTAGTCATGATGACCGCTTATTTGATGCTGGCATTCACATTATATGTATTGCTCAAACCAATTGGCAAAAATCTGGCATTGCTTTTCTTGTTATTCACATTGGCAGGTGTGGCGATTATGTGCCTCAATATGCTCAATCAATTTTCCGCCTTGCTGTTATTGAGTGGCGCAGATTATTTGAATGTGTATGATGCCAATGAATTAAATGCACAAGTATTATTCTTTCTCAATATGCACAAATATGGGTATTCTATCGCCCAGATATTCTTTGGACTTTGGCTCTTTCCATTGGGATATTTGGTGTATCAATCGGGTTATTTCCCCAAAATTTTGGGCGTGTTATTGATGGTTGCCTCTATTGCCCATCTGATAGAGTTTTTCATCATTTTCTTGTTTCCAACATACACAGAGGCTGTTTCTGGGGTTCTGGATATTCCCATCATTATCGGTGAATTTTCCTTCTGCCTGTGGTTAGTGATTCGAGGGGCAAAACCCCAATCCGCACCATTGCGTCTCAGCTTTGCTGGCGCTATATAACCCATCATCTTAACGTTTATCATCTATCAATAAGGAGAAACACACATGAAAGCAATCATTTCTACACAATATGGCTCACCAGATGTTTTGAAATTGGCAGATGTCCAAAAACCTGCGCCCAAAGACAACGAAGTTTTGGTGAAGGTGCGTGTTGAAACCGTCACCCCATCCGATTCCGCTTTTCGGCAAGGTAAGCCGTTCATCATCAAATTGATGTATGGGCTTAAAAAACCGCGTATTCAAATCTCTGGTGTCGAATTTTCGGGTGAGATTGAAGCAGTTGGTGCAAGTGTGACCAATTTCAAGCGTGGGGATGCCGTGTATGGGATAAGTCCAAACACTTTTGGCGCTCATGCGGAGTATCTCACCTTGCCCGCAACAGGGACAATCATCAAAAAATCGCCTAAGATGACGTATGAAGATGCGACAGGTGTGATAGATGGCGCGACAACTGCTTTATCGTTCCTCAAAAATGTGGCAAAAATCCAACGTGGGCAAACCATTTTGGTTAATGGGGCATCTGGCGCGGTTGGGGCGTATGCGGTTCAGCTCGCTAAACATTTTGGGGCAATCGTGACGGGTGTCTGTAGCGGGGCAAATGTTGAATTGGTCAAATCGTTGGGTGCAGATAAGGTGATTGATTACACCAAAGAAGATTTCACAAAACATCGTGGTCAATATGACATCATTTTCGATGCAGTGGGCAAAAGCACCTTTGGCAAATGCAAAAACGCCCTCAAACCAAAAGGCATTTATATGACCACTGTGCCAACATTGGGCATTGTCGGCTCGATTTTGCGGACATCTATCATGGGTGGCAAAAAAGCCAAATTCACCACCGCAGGCTTGAAGCAAAATCAGACAACATTGGGTGAATTAACCGATTTGTTCGATGCAGGCGCCATGCGAGCCGTGATTGATAGATGCTATTCATTGGAACAAGTGCCAGATGCCTATCGCTATGTGGATACGGGGCGCAAAAAGGGCAATGTGCTTATCACAGTCACAGAATAATAGCGGCTTAAAGGATGTCTATGGGGACACGATAAATTGTGTCCCCACAGGGTTACACCACATACATTATTGCACGATTTTCACATTAAACGTGCCAGTCCCCAACGCACCCCACAAGCGTAACCAAATGGGCAAGAACATCTCTGTGCCACGCGCTGTTGTGATGTCGCCTAAATCAATGATGTGTTTCCAGCCAAACCACGATTTTAGATACCCCACCACCGCATTTTTCGCATCGGCATCGTTGCCACTCACAAAAATGTGATGGTCGCCATCAGCCAATGCAGACGGGTTGACCATCAACGCCGAATTGAGTGTATTCAGTGTTTTGACCACTTTGACTGATGGAAAACGGGCTTGAATTTGTTCTGCGAGGGAATCGGTGTTCGATACCCATAACGATGGGGGCATCCCTTTGGAAAAATCCAATGGGTTAGAAATGTCAATCAAAATTTTGCCGTTGAGATTGGCTTCCCCAGAGGCTTCTAAGGCGGGGATACTGCCATGACCCGATGTGGCGTTGATAAGAATCTCGCCAAATGAAGCCGTTTCGCTAAATGTCCCCAATAAAATGGCAGGATTTGCGCTATGCCATGCGCTGAATGGTGGATTGCCATAGCCATCGGGTGTTACATTGGCGAGGGTGGCGCTGACATCGCGTGTGCCAATCATCACCGAATGACCTATTTCATTGAGTTTGAGCGCGATAGTTTGTCCAACCCCGCCTGTGCCTAAAATGCCGATTTTCATGTGATTGCTCCTTATATGATTGTTTATTATGCTTTTTATTGCTATAATAAAAAGACAGACCTGTCTACCTTATATGATTACTATACAGACAAGTCTGTCTTGTGTCAAGGAGAAAATAAAATATGGTGACATCTGCACGGGAACGCATTTTAGAAGTGGCTGGAAATTTATTTTTTCAGTATGGGTATCGTGCCATTGGCATAGATATGATTATTGCACAATCAGATATTGCCAAAGCAACACTTTATCGGCATTTTAAGTCTAAGGATGATCTGATTGTCGCCTATTTAGAGGAGATGAATCGGCAATTTTGGGCATGGATAGATGGCGCAACTGCCCCTCACGATACGCCACAAGCCCAATTGATAGCTATATTTGATGCGTTGCAAAAATTGATTTCTACCCCAACGTGTTATGGTTGCCCATTTTTGATTGCCATCAGCGAATTTCCACACGCATCTCATCCGAGTCATGCGGTGGCTGTTCAGAATAAAGAGGCAGTGCGGGCGCGATTATTGGCATTATGCACAGATATGGACGCAAAAAATCCGCAAGCACTCGCCAATCAACTCTATTTGATGATGGATGGTGCGTTTATGTCCTCACGGATGTATGGGGTGAATAATCCTGCCAACGATGTGGGAGATTTTGCCCGTCAGATGGTGGCGTGCGCGTTCTAAAGCAATATAGAACTTTCCGATAGGGTTTGTCGTATAACATAATATTGACGATATTACACAACCTAAAGGGATATGATGAAAGCATTTGTCTTTACCAAATATGGCTCACCGAAGGTACTAAAACTCACAGAAATCGAAAAACCGACCCCCAGCGCCGATGAAGTGCTGGTCAAAATTCATGCTGTCGCCACCAATCCGTTGGACTGGCATATCATGAGAGCATCCCCTGTTTTTGCGCGTTTGTTTGCGGGGTTATTGCGACCAAAACCCGAGAATCAGATGCTCGGCGCAGATATTTCTGGGCGTGTTGAGGCGGTTGGGGCTAATGTGACCGAATTTGCCGTTGGGGATGAGGTATTTGGTGGACGCGGGTCGGGTGGCTTTGCCGAATATATTTGCCTCAAAGAGGCGAATTTGGCACACAAACCTGCGGCTATCTCGCATGAATCTGCATCATCTGTCGGTGTAGCGGGGTTCACCGCCTTGCAGGGGTTACGCGATACAGGCAAAATTCAGGCGGGACAAAAAGTGCTAATCAACGGCGCATCGGGCGGGGTGGGGACATTTGCGGTGCAGATTGCCAAGTATTTTGGCGCAGAAGTCACAGGGGTGTGTAGCACACGCAATTTAGAGATGGTGCGGTCTATTGGTGCAGACCATGTGATTGATTATACCAAAGGTGACTTTACCAAAAATAGCGGGCAATATGACCTCATTTTTGATACGATTGGCAACCTCTCTGTTGCACAGTTTCAACGGGCATTAACCCACAACGGCAGAGCAGTTGTGGCAGGATTTACCACCCTGTTTCACATGATAAAATTCACATTTGGCAGTAGGCGCGTGTCTAAACGGGGAACTCAGACCATTGGCTCAATGCCAACGGCACGGCGGGTTAAAGAAGATATGATCTTATTCAAAGAATTGCTAGAGACGGGCAAAATTGTCCCTGTGATTGATAGATGTTACCCCTTCAACGAAATTCCCCAAGCCATTGGCTATCTCGAAACAGGACGCGCACGGGGCAAAGTCGTTATCACCCTATAACCAATCCACCCTAATAAATATAAAAAGAGGCATGATGGTTCTTCATGCCTCTTTTTTATTGGGTAGCGCTAATGACCAAAATTAGGCTTATTGCCGTCTTTCTGATACAAATTCAATCGCATCGAGCAATTTATCTATTCCCGCCAAGACATCACCTTTGATATGTAGACGAATCACGCGCCGTCCATGTGTCTCTAATGCCTCTATATCACCTGCGGCTTGGGCATCGTTCAAAATGCCAAAGGTATAGGGCATATCGGGGATGGGCAAGTCTACGCTGTGTTCTGCCGTGATTTGGATAAATACGCCATTATTTGCCCCGCCTTTGTGCAATTGCCCTGTGCTATGCAGATAACGCGGACCATAACCCAATGTCACCGCGCAACGGGTGGCATGGCGCAAGCGCCGACGCACACGCTCTAATTTTTCGTGGACTTTGGGGTCATTGGGCAAATAGGCGAGAATGCCAAAATAATCACCAGAGTGCGTGCCATTAAATTGTGCCGCCAATAATTCCAGACGACTATTGATGTTATAGCCGTGCGCCTCGCCCAATTCGCGTAATGGCGCGAGTGTGCTGTCGCTGATATACAATTCGGTGTGGTCGCCTTCAATAAAGGGTGTGCGTTTTGGCAATGCGCCGTGTTCTTGGTAATGCGCCAACAACCGCCCCGTATTTTCTTTGCTTTCGGTGACATTCAGTTCATCAAATGGGTTGATTTTATACAACACACCCGCCACCGCAGTGGCATATTCCCAACGGAAAAATTCGCCCGCAATGGCGTATGGGTCATCGAGCAAAAGCGTCACACGCGGATGACCTGCCTCGCGCAACGCCTTGATTTTTTCATCGAGATCATCGTTGTTGGTATCGGATAATACTTTGATATAGATAAATAAGCGGTCACTGGCATAATCGTGCGGGCGACCAACTGTTGCACCGACTACAGGCACAACCCCTTTGCCCTCTTTGCCGATGCTTTCCGCCACCAATTGCTCTATCCAATTGCCAAAACTGGCGATGGATTGGCTGGCGAATATACAAATTTTGTCGCGTCCTTGTTGCCCCAATGCGCCGATAATCGCGCCAAGCGAAATTCCGGGATGTTGCTCATCTGGGACACTTTCGCCACTGGCTTCTATCACCATGAGGGCATTTTTCCAAAAACGGTCAATATCCAAGCCCATGATGGCGGCGGGGACGAGTCCAAAATAGCTGAGTGCGCTATAGCGTCCGCCAATATCGGATGGATTGATAAAAATGTGGCGAAATTGATTGGCTTCTGCCTCTTGTGCAAGTGTACTTCCTTCATCGGTAATGGCGATAAATTGCGCCCCGTTGCGTCCTGTTTTGTCATAGAAATATTTTTGGAAGCACGCCGTTTCGATGGTCGAGCCAGATTTACTTGCCACGATGAATAATGTTTTATCCAACTTAATTTGGTCTTCTATCCGCTTAATCTGGACTGGATTGGTGCTGTCTATGACCAAAAATTCGGGAAAATTGGGTTGAATCCCAAATGTTTGTGCCATGACCTCTGGCGCGAGGCTACTGCCACCCATCCCTAACAATACAGCATGGGTAAATCCTGCACCTTTAATGCTGGCTTGTAGGGTTTTGACACGTTCAATGTCCATCGTGGTCAACACATCCAACCAACCGAGCCGATTTTGGATTTTGGCGATGGTGGGTCCATAGTCTTTCCATAGGCTACCGTCATGATTCCAGATGCGTGAGTTAAAATAGGTGTTGCTCAATTGGGTGATGCTATCTTTAACATGATTGGCATAAATCCCCAGCGCTAATTTTTGCCGTTCCATTAAACCCGTGTTCAAAATAGCGCGTTTTGATTTAATTTGGGCGATTAAATCCTCAAATGCTACCACAAATGCCTCTACACCATCGTCTTGTAGGCGCTTGGTTATTTGGTCAATCTCGATACCGACCTCTGCCAATTGGTCAAATAGGTCTTGGGGGTTATCTTGAGTATCCAAAATCGTCTCGTGGGTGGCTGTGCCACTCGCTATGAAGGCGGTCAGTGTATCGGGTGGGACTGTATTCACCGTGTCTTGTCCAATGAGCGAATCCACATAAAGGGTCGCGGGGTAAGCGGGATTTTTGACACCCGTAGATGCCCATAACGGGCGTTGGACCTGTGCGCCCGCCTCTTTTAAGGGGGCAAAACGGTCACTATCGAAAAGGTCTAAAAAGCGCATATAGGCAAAACGTGCATTAGAAATGGCGGCGCGTCCGAGTAATTTGGAATTGGCTTGTACCCGCGCCATATCACCCGCCACCCGTGCCGAATGAATATTATTTTCGAGCATTTTGTCTATGGCGGTATCAATACGGCTCACAAAGAAACTGGCAACCGAGGCGATATTGCTCAGGGGCAAATTTTCGGCATGACGACGTTCCAGCCCGCGCATATAGGCTTCTGCGACTTGGACATAATTCCCCACCGAAAAAATCAGGGTGACATTGACACTAATCCCCTCTGCAATGGTCGCTTCAATAGCGGGGATGCCATCGGCTGTAGCCGGAATTTTTATCATCAAGTTGGGGCGGTCAACGGCTTTAGCGAGGCGTTTGGCTTCGAGTACCGTGCCATGTGTATCGCGTGCCAGTAGGGGGGAAACCTCTAGGCTGACATAGCCATCGCGCCCATTGGTGTTATCGTAGATGGGGCGAAATAAATCGGCGGCGCGTTGAATATCTTCTACGGCGAGGATTTCATAGACTTCTTCTGGAGAAAATTCAATCAGGCTCGTGATGAGGGTATCATAATCATCCGATTGCCCAATGGCTTTTTGAAAAATGGAGGGGTTTGAGGTCACACCGACCACCCCATCTTCGTCAATCATCCGTTGGAATGTACCATCTTCAAGTAATTTTCTGCGGATGTTATCTATCCAGATGCTTTGACCGAATTTCTGCACCGCTACTGGTGGATTCGACATAACAACATGCTCCTTAAATTTTTTGATGTGCTTACCATGAATTACACCGTCTATGGGCAAAATGCGCGATATTGAGGTGTGTTTGTGTGTTGATTATAACAGGTGACGCGGATACATCCCACAGGATGTTTATCATGATTCTCCGACTAATTTATTCGGATTCATAAGTCCGTCTGGGTCAAAAAATTTCACCGCCGATTGGAGCGCCCCGATGCCCAATTCACCTTTTTCGGTGAGCAAATAAGGCATGTGGTCAAGTCCCACACCATGTTGATGGCTAATCGTGCCACCATTATCCACAATAGTACGGCTCACCGCCTCTTTTAGCATTTGCCAACGGCGCAGTGTCTCATCGGGTGTGGGGGCAATCCGAAACACATAGGTGGTATAAATACTAGTGCCATAGGGATATAAATGCGATAGGTGGGTGAATACATGCACTTTTTCGGCACTATCTGCCAGTGTGTTATGCAAACTGCGTTCTATGAGCGCAATCAGGCTTGGTGTATTTGTCCAGTCGGTGGCTGTTTCGACTGTATCCACCGCATAACCCGCATCCCACAGAGTATTCCGCAAATACGGGTTATGAAACCGATTTTTGTACCATTGCCCACCGAATATCTTGCCAATCCGCAAATGTACCCCGCCATAACGTCCTGCGATGCCATGCACCTCTTTCACCGCCAGCCGTGCCAGCGATTTTAAGCCTGTGACCCCAAAAATGAACATGGTTTTTTTGTCTTTGATACCCTGTGTGGACAGGACATCTTCTAATAAGTTGATGAGCCGACGTTTTCCTGCCAGCGCCAAATTGGTCTCTGTTTCGATGGATGTGCTAAAGCGCAACATAGACAGGGGCAATTTTGCCTGTACGATTTCGCGGGCGGCGGCGATGCCACTCTCAAAATCGGGGAAAAATATGGCGCGGAACTCATCTACTTCTGGCTGTGGAGAAATTCTCACAGTGGCTTGGGTGATAATGCCCATGCGCCCTTCTGAGCCGAGTATCCATTGGCGCAAATCTGGACCTGCCGCCGATGCGGGAAAATTGGGCATGTCGAGTGTCCCCACTGGTGATTCCATCCGTCCACCCGCAAAAAGTTGCTCAATTCTGCCATAATGGAGAGATTGCTGTCCGCTAGACCGTGCGGCAATCCATCCGCCCAGAGTGGAATATTCAAACGACTGTGGATAATGCCCCAACGTAAACCCTTGTGCGCGGAGCATAGCTTCGAGGTCTGGTCCCACAATACCCGCGCCAAAAGTCGCATGGCGGGTATTGGCATCCAGCGAAATAAGCCGATTGAGTCGCCCCATATTCACTGTGAGGACGGGTTGGTCGCTGGGTTGTGGGTTGATATGCCCCACCACACTCGTCCCACCGCCATAGGGGATGAGCTTTGCGCCTGTCTCTTTGGCGTATGCGATGAGCGTCTGCACATCCGCCTCATTCACAGGGTATGCCACACCATCGGGAAAAACACCGATTTGCCCTGTGCGGAGCGCGTGCCAATCGGCAAAACTTTGTCCGCGTGCGTGCAATAAACGGTCTTGGGCATCTGTTTTGATGAGGGGATGCGGCGATAATTTGGATGGTGGCACACTTGCCAATACTTGGCTTTGGGTGGCATCTTTGGGCGGTGTCGGCGTACCGACACGAGTCTCTAAAAATACATCTGCCCCTGCGGGTAGGTAGCTGTGGTGGGTGGTATCGCCCCAACCGTTCCAACGTTTCATGATGATGGGTCTCCTAAATATAGTGTTTGAACAAATTTGCTTTTTTATGATAAAATGGACGAGATACCAATTATTTTAGACGATTTTTGCCAATAGTATGATAGTCACAAAAGGGATGGTCTATGAAAAGTTTATATTATGGGGATAACCTTGATATTATGCGGAAAAATATTGGCAATGAAACAGTTGATTTATGCTATATAGACCCACCCTTCAATAGTAAGCGTAACTATAACCAAATTTATAATAATATTGGCAAAGAAGATAAGGCGCAAGCACAGGCATTTATAGATACCTGGACATGGGATACCTATGCTAATAATGGGTTGATAGAAATCACCGCTAATGATGGGGGAAGGTTTACCCCACAAGTTGTAGATTTAATACGCGGATTGCATCTGGTATTGAAAACAGGCAGTTTACTGGCATATTTAATTAGTATGACTTTGCGGATTGTCGAGATTCATCGTGTCTTAAAGCCAACAGGCAGTTTTTATTTGCATTGTGACCCGACAGCCAGCCATTACTTAAAACTGATTTTGGATGCCATTTTTGTTTCTCAAGGTGGCGATTATAAAAATGAAATCATTTGGGAACGAACAAATGCCCATAATGTTGCTTCAAAATATTTTGCAAGGGTGCATGATTCTATTTTCTATTATACCAAATCGGATAAATATACATGGAATCCAGAATATGCCGATTTTTCACCTGAACAACTCAAGCGATATTCCCCAGACCCTCTAACAGGGCGCTTAGTGACGGGTCAAGATTTAACCATGACGGGCAATACCACACGCAATTTTACATGGCGGGGATCTAAGCCACCTGCCAATCGTGGGTGGGCGCTCTCTGAAGAACAACTGGAATCTTTGTGGGAGCAGGGATTAATTCTCACTAAAAAAGATGGAACACCTCGCTTAGATGGCAGAAAAGTTTTTTTAGATGAAAAAAAAGGTAAAGCTATTGGGTCTGTTTGGGATGATATTCAACGTATCGGAAATACATCCTCAGAACGGTTAGGGTATCCAACACAGAAGCCAGAATCGTTATTGCAACGAATTATTTCCACATCCACCAATGTAGGCGATGTGGTTTTAGATGCTTATTGTGGATGCGGGACAACGATTGCTGTTGCAGAACGACTTAATCGTCAATGGATTGGTATTGATATTACTTATCAAAGTATTTCGCTTATGCTACGTCGCCTAGAGGCGCAATTTGGTAAACAGATTATTGATACCATCAACCTCAATGGTATTCCACAAGATATTGAATCTGCCAAAGCACTTGCACTAAAAACAGATGACCGTTTGCGTAAAGAGTTTGAGAAATGGGCAGTCCTTACTTATACCGATAATCGTGCCACCATCAACGACAAAAAAGGCGCGGATAAAGGCATTGATGGGACGGCTTATTTTTTAACTGGTGCAAATAACGAGACGGCTAAAATTGTTTTTCAGGTAAAATCTGGCAAGGTTGAGCGTGGCGATATTGCAAAATTGAATGGCGACCGAATTCGAGAAGGGGCAGAATTAGCAATTTTTCTGACACTTGAGCGACCAACAAAACCGATGTTAGAAGAAGCCAATGCAATTGGTATTTATAAACATGACATTATGGGGCGTACTTATCGGCGTATTCAAATTGTTACTATTACCGAGATAATAGATGAAAATAAGCGCATGGACATCCCCCTCAGTTTTGAGGTACTCAAAAAGGCAAAACGCCTTGCCTCGGATATTGAACAACAAGCATTATTTCCAGATGACGAATAAGGATAACCCCATAGGTAATATGAATAAATTTGCTTTTTCATGATAAAATGAGTGGCATACCAATGATTTTAGACAATTTTGCCAATAGTATGATAGCCATAAGGGATGGTCTATGAAAAGTTTATATTATGGGGATAACCTTGATATTATGCGGAAACATATTGGCAATGAAACAGTTGATTTATGCTATATAGACCCGCCCTTCAACAGCAATCGTAATTATAACCAGATTTATGATATAGCTGGAAAAGAAAAAGACAAAGCCCAAGCCCAAGCCCAAGCATTTATAGATACATGGACATGGAACAAACGCGCTGAAGATAGTTTTCGGGAGATTTTAAGTAATGAGAATGGTGGTTTTACACCCCAAACAGTTGATTTAATTAAAGGTTTACATAGTGTTTTGAAAAAAGGTGACTTACTAGCATATTTAGTAAGTATGACTCTACGTATTAACGAGATATATCGTGTCTTAAAACCCACAGGCAGTTTTTATTTGCATTGTGACCCAACAGGAAGTCATTATCTTAAGTTAGTGCTTGATACAATTTTTGTTACGCGAGGGGGAACATATCGTAATGAAATTGTATGGTGTTATACGGGACCTGGTTCACCCGGTATGCGCCAATTTATGCGGAAGCATGACACTATTTTTTGGTATACAAAAAGTAAAGCATGGCAATTCAACCGCGATGATGTTCGTGTAGAACATAACCCAAAGACAAAAGAAAATTATAAAGAGGGATTGGTTGGCTCTGGTTTTGTTGAAGCAGAACATAAAATTCATCAATCAGGTAAAGTTCCCGAAGATTGGTGGGAAATAGCAATTGCCGCACGAGGCAAAGAATATTTGGGATACCCAACCCAAAAGCCTAAAAAGTTATTAGACCGTATTATTAGAGCTGGTAGCCAAGAAGGGGATGTGATTTTAGATGCTTATTGTGGATGTGGGACAACGGTTGCTGTTGCAGAACGATTAAAGCGAAAATGGATTGGCATAGATATCACTTATCAAAGCATCTCGCTTGTTTTACGCCGATTACAAGATGAATTTGGTTTTGAAATATTAGAAAGTATCATGCTTGATGGTATTCCTAAAGACATAGAATCTGCAAAGGCACTTTCTAAGAAAAAAGATGATCGCCTGCGTAAAGAATTTGAAAAATGGGCAATTCTGACTTATACCAATAACCGTGCTATCATCAATGATAAAAAAGGGGCTGACCAAGGTATTGATGGAGTCGCCTATTATATGACAGGTGTTGATGAAAATGCTAAAGCGGTCTTTCAAGTCAAATCGGGTCATGTGAGTCGCAAAGATATAGCCCAATTCAATAGTGATAGGCAACGTGAGGGCGCAGAATTAGGATTTTTTATCACTTTGCAACCGCCAACAAAACCAATGCGACTAGAATCAAACTCGGTGGGTATGTATAAACATCAACTCATGGGGCGATCATATGCCCGCATCCAAATTGTTACTATTACCGAGATAATAGATGAAAATAAGCGCATGGACATACCCCTCAGTTTTGAGGTACTCAAAAAGGCAAAACGCCTTGCCTCGGATATTGAACAACAATCATTATTCACAGATGACGAATAGGGACACATCAAAATCATGACCGAATCTACAAACGACATCATTGGGCGCGTACTCCGTGCCAGCACACGCGGGTATACCTGTGGCACGCATAGCACCAAACTCAGTTATCGGCACGATTTTGGCTCATTCGTCAAAGTGCCAATTGCCAATGACGAATCGAGTTTTGCCATTGGGCTAGTGTATGCTGTCGAGATTAAAGATGACCTGCTGGTGAGTGAATTGGTCATGGCAGAATCGGTAGACCCCAATATTTTGCGTGACCAACGCGAAAATCGTATGATTCCTGTCGAAATTAGTGTGCTGAATATCGGCTATGGCTTGTGGCGGAATTTTATTCAAAGTATGCCCCCACGCCCACCCATGAGCCTATCGGTTGTGCGCCAATGTACCGCAGAAGAAGTCTATTATTTCACCCAAAATAAGGAATTTTTTCGGCTGGTATTGAACGCATCCGAAGTGCCATCCGATGACCTCATTGCCGCCTTGTTGCGGGTGGCGGTGGAGGCGTATCCCAGCGAGGAACACTATACTTTTATGGTAGACAGTGGGCGGTCAGTGGCGAAATTGCTCACCAGCGATTCTAAGCGACTTGGGGCGATATTATCGCTCATTAAACCATAATATCGGCATCGCCAGAAGCTCATAATGCCTCTGGCGCGTCGAATCATGTGCGATTAGCTGGGTTGCAGTTGACCAGACCAAATTTGCCAAGCCAATGCCGATTTTGCCACAAGGCTCAATATAATATAGGCACGTTCCCCGAAAATATAATTTTTCCATGGACCAATACCGCGATATTGTAGCCACATATTGAGGGCAAAAACATTGAAAAAGACGAAAATGGATCCAATGATGATATACACAAAAGTTGGGATTTGTGTATCAACCGACCCTGCCGCGCCCACCAGATACAATATAATCGCAATCCAAGGGACAATACCTGCAATACATCCATAGATGAAGGCTGTCCAGTCGGTTTTGGTGGTGGTCTGGTTGTGTAGTTCCATCATCAAACCAAACAAATTCATCATGGCATTTAAGCCAAACATCAAAATCAGTGTTGACAGGTCATAAATGCCGACCAACATGCCAATGAGGACAATCATCAGAGATGAACTGAGCGCGTATTCATACCACCGTGCAGGATTCATATTGCGCTTGAGATTTTTTACATACCAATTGTAGAAAACTGTACCGAGTAACAAATGGGCAACCGCAGACAACAATAAGAACACTGCAACTGACGCACCAAATGGGATGCTAGGACCTTCTTGTAAATTTTGTTCGAGGCTAAAACTATTGTCCCCAACCACAGCCCGCAAGTACAGGGTGCTAAGGGTGATGCTAAAATCATTGCTCAAAGCAATCATAGCGATGCCTTGAATCAGGTGGAAAAATCCCATAATTAGGTTAAAACGTCTTAAATTCTTAAAGACGCTATCTGGTATATTGGAAGCTACAGGTAAAGACATTTTTTTATTCCTTTATTTTAAGAAAAAAGGGTGTCAGATTATAGGTTTCACCACATATATTCACTTATTTTAATCTATGAATATATTAAAGTTAACTTAATTACATAATCTGTAATCTCTATTATACATTTTTACACTTTTAGTTGTATAGGGTTTATCAATTTCTTATCAAACCCCTCTAACCCATTTTTGAGCAAGGCATCTTGCACCTGTTTGGCATCATGGCGCAATTGGGCAATATCTACTTCGCTACACACATCGGGCAATTCTGCCAGCCATTTATCGGCACGGCGGAGCATTTTGATTGCCCCACGCAGATTGCCCTGCTCTATCTGATAATATCCCACTCCTACTTGCAAAATGGCTTTATACAATATGCGAATAGGTGCATCGGTATGTGTCCAGAGTGCCTCAAAAATATCGTGTTGGGCATAATATTCACCCGCATTAAAGGTGACAATGCCGTTCAGTGCTTCATCGGATAGGGGTTGATTGCAATCCATTGTGATTTTTCCTTTTTACGTTACATGGCGGATGGTCGCCTGTTAATCCGCCACTATGGGCAATTCTCGGCAGGTACTCGTCACAGTGACAACCTCGCCAAAGACCCACCCACGAAAATTTTCATATTCCACCTCCCACCACAGCGAATCTTCGCTACGGCTAATTCCGAACACGGTTGTTTCAAACGGGATACTGATGATAATACGTCCATCGGCGGTGGGTGTCTCACGTAGATTCACATTGAAATTCATCACAATAAGGCAGGGGATGATGGGTGCAGGCGTATTTGGGATGGCGGTAGGTGTCTGATTGGGATTCGGCGTGCGGGTGGGTGTGAGCAAAAAGGTCGCCAACGGCTCTGATGTGGCGAGGCGAATCGGTGTGCGTGTGACCATAGCCGTATAGGTGACGGATGGTGGGGCTGTGGCTGTGATGGTGGGCGTATGGGTGACGACCACAGCATCGGTTTTTTCTGGGGATAGGGTTGCTGTTGGCATGGGCAATTGGGCGATTGCGACTTGTGCTTCCATGCGTGCCGTCAAAAAGGTGATGAGGGTCATCACCAGCAATAATATCCCTGCCCCCATGCCCAATATCCCGCGAGATTGCTTGAGGCGTTGGGGTCGGCGTAACTCTAATAGCGCGATGACCAAACCGCTCACCACCAGCGCCCCACCCAACCACAGGCTCATCACCTCAATGGTGCTAAATTCGGTGCTGGTTTGGTTATCCATCACCACCGCTACCAATGGCAATAATGCGATGAGGAATATCAATAATAGGTCAATGAAGCCAATAGTCCCATTCTTTTTGATGGCGCGGATGCCCCCCATGACACTATACAGGAGGGCAAATATGCCTGCTACCATCATAAGCAAGAGATTGCTGGTCATCATGGGGCGGGGGTGCTTTCTGCTTCTGTCCTATCAAACCGCGCCAACATGCCATTGAGATTGGTATTGAGTCCCACGCGCACAATCGTTGGCATAGAAGCGAGGGCAGAGGCGGCGAATGTCTCATCCATCTGACCATTCCGCGCCATTTCTTCAATGCCACTGCTCATGATGATGGTGATTTGCTCGGTTAATATTGTCAAATCGCCACCGTGTTCTGCGACCAATGATGACACACTTGCGCCTTCATCAAATGAGCGGGTGACTTCTTCTGCGGATAGACCTGTTTGGTCTGCCACCGCCACTGCCACATCATCCAAAATTTGACGGGCAATTTCTTGGGTGGTTGGCGTGGATATAACGACCAATTCGGTGATTTCTGGGGCGATGGTGGTCTCTGGTTGGGGTGTATTGAGAATTTCACGCAGGTCATTGCGCGATTCAAGAATCGTGATGCTAATCGCCATGAAGACAATGAGCAACGCAGATATGCTCAACCATGCAGGACGATTTTTGGGTGTTTGGCGAATGGTCAACCCAATGCCGATGATGAACACAATCACCGCCGTAGCCAGAGATAAAAATTCGGCAGTGTCGAAAATAGCGACTGCCTGATTATCTAGCGCGAGGGCGATTCCAAACCCCATGAGTACCAACCCCAATGCCCCAATATAGGCGGGTGTAGACAGTGGGCGTGGTAATGTGAATAGCACCGATGCGATGAGCAACAATAAAAGTGCTTGTGAGGCTATGATAAGAAATATTGCCATAGGTGTTTTTTATCCTTTCAACGAATTAACGAGTATTTTGAATCCGAAAACTATCGGTGCGCCCCCATGGGCTAAATCTATCACCATCGCTATCACCTGTGGGGGTAGCTGTGTTGGCTGTGATGCTTGCTTCGCTCAAGGCTAATGCAAACAATACCGATAGGGGTGGTGGCGGGGCTTCTGGGAGCAAATCTGCGAGGTGAGCATCTATATATGCCGTGTGAATGTCGCCATCACGAAAAATCGGTGTATTGAGCAATGTCAGCAAAAAGACGATATTGGTGGTTGTGCCGAGTAATACCGTTTGGCGCAAGGCGGTTTGCATCCGCCCAATAGCATCTTGGCGGGTTTCGTCATGCACAATCAGCTTGGCTATCATGGGGTCATAATAAATGCTGATATGGTCGCCACTGCTCAGACCGCTATCCACGCGCACACCGGGCATGTGGGGCGGGATGAATAATTTCACCTGTCCGATAGCGGGTAAAAAGTTGTTATGGGCATCTTCGGCATAAATCCGACATTCAATGGCGTGTCCGCGTTGATGAATATCGGCTTGGGTGAGGGTCAATGGCTCACCAGAGGCGATTTTGAATTGCCATTTGACAATATCCACCCCTGTCACCAATTCTGTGATAGGATGTTCGACTTGCAGACGGGTATTCATCTCCAAAAAATAAAATTGTTGCTCTGGTGTGGCGATAAATTCCACCGTACCCGCATTGACATAATTCACGGCGCGTCCCGCATTCACCGCCGCCTCACAAATTTGGGCGCGGGTGGTGGGAGTCAATAGAGGGGATGGTGTCTCTTCGATAATTTTTTGGTGACGGCGTTGGGCGCTACACTCGCGCTCATAGAGGTGCAAAATATTGCCGTGTTCGTCTGCCAGCAATTGCACTTCGATATGTCTGCCATTTTCGATATATTTTTCGAGGAACACACGCGGGTCATTAAAGGCGTTTTGTGCCTCACGACGCGCCCCTGCGAGGGCTTCTAACAGGTCATCTGCGGAGCGCACAATGCGAATCCCTTTGCCACCGCCACCACCCGCGGCTTTGACCATCACGGGATAGCCCATTTTTGCCGCTTCAGATAAAAACAGGGCATCATCGGCACTTTCGGACTGAAAACCCGGTACGATTGGCACACCTGCCGATTGCATCAATGCCCGTGCTACCGTTTTGACCCCCATCGCCCTAATGGTGGCGGGTTTTGGTCCCACCCATGCCAAACCCGCCTCAATGACCTCACCCGCAAAATCTTCATTTTCGGACAAAAAGCCATACCCAGGGTGAATACAATCACACCCACTTTTGAGCGCAATCTCAACCAATAATTCCCCACGCAAATAACTCTCTTTGGCGCTATTTCCTCCCAACGGATAGGCTTCATCTGCCAAAAATACATGACGCGCCCGCGCATCGGGGTCAGAATAGACGGCAACCGTCATCATCCCCAATTCCCGACATGCCATAATAAGGCGCACCGCAATTTCGCCACGATTGGCAATAAGGCATTTTTTGAGCATGGATATCTTCCTTCAAATATTTATTATCAATTTTTATCTGCCCATTATACCTACTCAACATTGATAATCCATGAATTTTTAGAGAATATCACAAATCTTTATTTGGTTTTATGCAATTATGGCGTTATGATAAGGGTGATATGTTCTTATTTCATCATTATAAGGCGGGCAACATGAGCAATCCACCCAATACCCATATTTTTGAAATCAAAACCTACATGATTATTTGGCGACAGATGGAAGTTCGCAATATTGGCGGTATCATGGTCAATATTCGGGGCATTGTGCGCTGTACAGGCGATGAAGGTTATACGATGGATGTGATGTTCGTCTCTGATGAGAGCGATTATCCAGAGCCAATTTATGAAGTCGAGAATAAAAAGGGCTATTTATTCATGCCCATCACCGACCTCATGCCATTTGTAGATACACTCCGCAACGAAAGCCCCATCTATGGGCATTTGCGTGGCGATAGACCAGACTGGATGAGTGTCACCACCTCCCAAGAGCCTGTCGGTGAAGGTGAACGCCAATAAAATGGTGATGGCATGACTAAAATCTTATATATTGAAGATAACGAACAAAATATGCGGTTGGTTCGCAAGATTTTGTTGCACGCGGGCTACGAATTTTGTGGCGCAGAAGATGGTCTGAGTGGGCTAGACATGGCGCAGGCTGAGCAACCCCACCTCATCCTTGTAGATATAAACTTGCCCGATATTGACGGCTTAGAAGTTACCGCACGGCTCAAAAATAGTCATTTGGCGCATATCCCTGTGATTGCCCTCACCGCCAACGCGATGGTTGGCGATAGAGAGCGTACACTAGAAGCGGGATGTGATGCTTACTTGCCAAAACCGGTGAGCCGACAAGATTTATTGGCAGTGATGGAACAATTTCTGAGCCAAAAATGACCTATGGCGTTATCGGCAGTGTGACGGTGAAGGTTGTGCCTTTGCCGTCATTGCTGGTCACAACAATATTTCCCCCGTGCAGTTCTACCGCATTCTTCACCAAACTTAACCCAATGCCCATGCCCCCCACTTCACCAAAATTGCTCCCCCGATAAAATGAGTCGAAAATTTTATCTTGTTCATTGGGCAAGATGCCCACACCTTCATCAGTCACGCTAAGGGTGAATGTCTGTGTTGTGTATGCCAAACGAATGGTGATAGGAGCATTTTGTGGTGAATATTTCATTGCATTCGAGACCAAATTATTCAAGATGAGGTCAAATTCGTTCGGGTCTATTGTCACCAACGGAAAATTGGGTGACGCGATGAACTGAATGCGCTGTTGTGTTGGTGCGATGAAATCTTGTTCATAACGGGTGATGAGTTTGAGAACGGTCTCTGGCAAATTGGTAGGCGTAGAGATAAATAACGCGCTCTGTTGCCCGCCTTGCAAAAAGCGCCCCATATCACTGAGCATCCCGCTTAGGTGGTCTATCTCGGCATAAATATTACTAATTTTCTCGGCACGTTTGGTCTCATCCATCCGATTCATATAGCGCTCTAATAAGCTGGTAGAGGAGCGGATAATGCTCAGAGGTGTGCGAAATTCATGCGAGATGCGCGTCATCATCCGTGTTTTTATCTCATTGAGTTCGGCTTGTTTTTCTAGTTCAATCTCTAAGGCGGTGGTCTTGATATGGGCTTCTTCTGCGTCTACTCGTGCGGTGGCATCGAGTCCGACAGACTGAATTTCGATAATATTCCCCGCATCGTCTTGTATGGCGATAAATTCCCAATCTGTCCAGAGTAAGCGTCCGTCGCGGTGGGGCTTGCGGAAGGTGACAGGTACCGGACGACCGGGATTCTCCATACATTTTTCTACTGTGGCATACACTTTGCCCCAGTCTTCCTCATAAATGGTACTGAGGGCGGTTTCGCCAATAATTTTTGATTCTATCATCTCAAAGTGGTTTATAAACCATTGGTTGGCATAGATGTAATTGCCGTAAATATCGGTACGTATGAGATACGATGTTTGTGATTCCATGAGCGATTGCAATTGATTATGTTGCTTGAACAAATTGAGTTCATAGTGCTTGTTCTGGGTGATATCGCGGTTATGAATGACCAAATTACCCTCATTTTGGTTCACACATACCACCTGATGCTGATACCAGCCTGCATGGATATGGTCATCGGGAATATTATATTCTTGAGATAACATAATACCCGTCTCTGCCACCTGTTTATATTGGTCAAAAAAGCCGTTGGTGCGGTTGATAGGGAACAATTCGCAAATTAGCCCACCAATGAGTTGGTCACGGGTCATATTCAGTTGCCAACACGCCTCACTATTCACTTCAACAAGGCGAAAATCAATGATTTCGCCTTGCGAATTGCGAACAGCATTCATTAAATAAATGCCGTCTAGGTCAGATTCGACCGTGAGGCGCAATTGGGTGCTGGCAATCTCTAATGAGTGGGTATAATTTTGATACGTGCGCTCCAAATATAACCGCCCCACGATGAGGAGTGCGTTTGCGAATAGGTGCAACAGAAAAATGCCCCGTAGGATGTCTATCAGTTGCATGGTGGAGGTGAGCCACGCAAAAACGAGTATCATCGCCAAATTGAGCGTCATGATGCCCAGCCACTCGCGCCACCCAATAAAAAATAATGCC
Source organism: Anaerolineae bacterium (assembly GCA_034436595.1). Taxonomy (GTDB): domain Bacteria; phylum Chloroflexota; class Anaerolineae; order Aggregatilineales; family Phototrophicaceae. The sequence goes on from DAOTUO010000034.1 coordinate 20,290, forward strand.
CATATCACCACAAACAGCAAATAGGTTAATTCGATAATAGAATTGAGGTGGGGGTTAATGGCAAGGCTGGTGATAATCAATATGAGCGAATAAATTTGTAGCCGAATGGCGAGATGCCAAAATCTACGCCGTGAGATGATATAACAGATAACGCTGATGATGCCTATCGCACTAGCGATAATGAAGCGCACAAGGGGAGATAGTGTGTTTGGTAAATTTGTATCGGTGGGGTATATCGAAAATAATCCCATTATCACCATACATAAGAGCGCAATATTCACCACTCGCGTATGATTATAATCAGAGGATGTTTTGGGAATATCGTTTTGTGGTGAGATAAGTTTGTTGATGATACTTTGGGCTTTTTGCCATACTGAACTGTGTTCAATGGGCTTTGTAATTTTCACTGTGTCTTTCTCTGATAATTACTTGAATTGTTTAACGGTTATTTATTTATTATAACACCGCTTTGTGTTTTTCTATCATCTGCTTATAGCCTACGTAGCCCAATAATCGGTTTTGTGCATATTCATCTGTTTTTGCCAACTTTTGCAAGTCGCGGATACGCTCATTGACCCATTCTGGCACAGTCACTTTGCCATTTTTGCCCAAAACTGCCCCCGTGATTTCGGGTTCATCGCGCCGATGATATACATGCCACCCTTTTTGTGGATTGAGTTCATATTCCGCATCCCGCAAAATTCCCCAAATTGCCCGTTCAAAATCGCTGGGTGGGCGGTGATGCCAACTAAACACCATATCATCGCCATAACGGGTATATTTTCCGCCAGAAAGCTCTACCCGCTTGGTGATTTGCCTATCCATCTCAAAATTCACCAAATTACTCAACATGGGGCTGGTGGATGCGCCTTGTGGCAATCCGCCCCGATAGGTGGTGAGCAGGGTCATGAGGCGTGCGACTTCTTCATCACCATACACCCCGTACCACCATGCTTCGATGCGGTCTGTGCGGGTATTGGGGAAAAAATCTTGAATATCGGCGGTGATGATAATCTCTGCACCAGCGTGCGCCCATACATGGTCTGCGATAGATTTTTTCTTGATAAAACCCATGGCGGCGGGGTGTGGCTGATGCTCACTCAACCGACTTTTGAGGATTTCGAGTTGAATCGCTCTGAGTAGGGGGTTGGGTTCTACCAAATGACGGTCTGTACCGTCTTTTTTCGGCTTAGTGAAATGCCGATAGGTCATCCGTTTGTGCAGGCGGTTATGCGTGAGCATGTGGTTGATTATTTTTTGTGTTTCAATATTTAGTCCATAGTAATTAGACTGGACGAATACCGGGTCTCCTACATAAAATGACCACTGTATCAGATGAAAAATGTTCTGATATACAGCCGATGTAAACCCAAATCGAATCTTATTGGGTGGATAGTACGGCTTGTTAATGAGCCGATACCATCCCTTTTTCCATGTTTCAACCAGCGGGTTCATTATTCACCCGAATTATCGGACATTTTGCGGACGAAGAGGCTGGCTAAATCTGGTAACATGACCACATTCCCGTTTTTGCTGGCGAGTGTGACTAAGGCATCGAGTTCTTGCATCCGCATCACATTGGGATTTTCGCTCAGGATTTTGGCGGTGTTGGCGCGGGCGCGGGCAGAAGCCACTTCATGCCGTGCTTTGATGAGGTCGGCACGTCCTTTGCGTTCTGCATCAAATTCTTCCATGATGACCGCCCGCACATTACCTGGCAATACAATATCGCGCACACCCACCCGTTTGAGCGTCACACCATATTCGCTTGCCAATGGCTTAATTTTGGTGATGACCGCATCGCTCATATCGGCGCGAGTTTCTAGCAATTGGTCAATGGTGAGCGCGGTGATTTGGTTGCGGAGTTCAAGTTGCAGGTCTTGATAGAGTTGTTGCGAAAAATTTTCCACCACATTAACGGCTTTTACGGGGTCATCCACCACATATTGGGCAATCAGGCTCACACGGACACCAATTTTATCGGCTGTGAGCATCTCTTGACCACTAATGACCTCGCTCATCTGCCTCATGCTGACATAGGTGAGTTCAATATTTTCCCAACGCCAAAAGGTGTATTTCCCCGCGTCTAAGAGGCGCTCAAATTTGCCATCTTTATAGAGCAAGGCGCGTTCATATTGTTTAACGATGAATTGTTGTTGCAGTCCAAAAAGCCCTTTGTTTGGTGTGTCATCTGCCATTGTGGTTTTGCCCCTCTATATTCTTTTCTGATGATAATATTTCCAAATCCCCGCAGGCACTTCAACGCGCTACTCTGGGGGACAGACAGTTAACGCAAGGCTCACAACACCCCGTAGGATGCTGATTTTGACTTGCGGGTATCCCCGTCTGTGCAAGCCCATTTGGGGCGTACCGCCAAAGCGGTGAGAAGCGCCTGCGCGGGTTGGAACATACTACCGCGCACTTGTGCGCGGTAGTGTGAGAACTCACACGCGGAATATGCACATCTACGAAAGCATACCGCACATATATTCTATATTTAAGCGTGAAAGGCGATTTTTGTCAAGTGGCGGTGTGAAAATGGAGGCATTTCGGTTTAGGGGCAACTAAATTGTCGACGACATACGCACTTCGCGCTAGTCGTCCATTACATAATGTCCAGTTTTAAGGGTGTAAGGGCGGACGGACACAGGGACGATATATCACTGCGTAATCGTCCCGTACACGTCACGAAGATTTTCGGGATGTAGTGGCGGATGTAGGGACGACATTCTTGTCGTCCGTTACAAGCATATATCCGCCATATTGTAAGATTAAAAGTTATAGGGGGCGAATGGGATTGGATGAATCGCTATTGTTGTAATAGCCAGCGATTTCGATTTGCCGATTAGGACGGCGCATGACCGCTCCCATGATGTATAACACCAGCGATACGACTACCGCAATGATGCCCGTGGTCAAAAAGCCACCGCCTACGCGCTTGAGCGCATCTAAAATCACCAATGTCAATGATTCCTGCACCTGTATAGAGGCTTGTAACCCAGAAGTGGCGGTATCGGTGATAATTTCGTTAGCGATGTTGTCTATGACATTGCCACCAAATGCCGCACCAGAGAGCAATACGATGAGCGCGGGCAAAAATAACATCCCACCTAGCCACATCAATAAGCCCTTAAATCCTTTTCCGCCGATGAGGGCATTAAAGAACCACAGCACAAAGGTGACAATGGCTGTTATGGTGAAACTCGTATTAACCCCTTGCACCAATGACGCGGTGGGGAGCGATGAATAATCAATATTGGCGTTATCTGTCAAATCCCACACAGCGGGAATTTGATTTACCAATTGACTTTTATAATTGCTTACAACGGCAATGGCTTGTGCTTGGCTGACCCCTTGCGGGAGGCAAGTGGGCAAGGTGGTGGTGGGCAGAGTTGTCGCGCCTTCACACGGCGCGAGGGCGCTAATATAGGTGGATGCAAAGGCATCGCCTTGTGCGCCACGCAGGGCATCTTTGATTTCGGTTAAATCTACTGTGAGGTCTAAGCCTGTGCTGGGATTCTCGAAGAAGGTGAATAGATTATTCACCAAGCCCACTGTCGTACTGCGTAAAAAGTCGGTGGGCAAAATAGCTTGGGTGGCTTCGACTAAAGCGGGGAAGGCAGGGCTATTGGCATCGAGGACTGGTTGCCCGTCTATTTCTAAATTAGCTAAATATTCTGGCAATCCATCGGCACGGATGGCTTCGTAGAGCGCATCATTGTCTACTACATCCAAATAAAATTCGCGGTCAAATGCCCATGACCGCACGGCGGTAAACATCAAAAAGCCAAAAATCACCCAGATGGTGATGAAGATATAAAAGAAAAATCCTAAACAACCACGCATAAATATGCTCCTTATGATTTTGAATCATTGCATCATTGATTGTAACGTAAAATTGCGAATCTGATATGAGTAATACGCGCTATGGGCGCAGTTAGTTGCGCCCGATAGGTGTCATTAAAACAATTTTAGTTGCTTGGGGGGGCTATCTACAGGTAAGGTATCATTATCATCTGTGGCGGGTGCGATGACATTGCGTTTTTGGCGCATTTCATCTAATAAAAGCGGAATCCGCCGAATATCGGCTTCCATATCATGACGCAACGGCGGGTTACGCAGGGCGGCGGCGGGGTGATAGAGTGGATAATAGGCACACCGTTCATCATATTTGGGTTTGCCGTGTATGGCGCTGATTTTTGTATCTGGAAAATAACGCGCCATGCTAAATCTGCCCAATGTGACGATGAGAAGTGGGTCTATGAGCGCGATTTGGTCATCTAAAAAGTGCTTGCAGGCGATAATTTCGTCTGGTGATGGGTCACGATTTTCTGGTGGGCGGTGCTTAACCACATTGGCGATAAACACCTTTTCACGGGTTAAATTGATGAGATTGAGCAGATAGTCCAAATATTTGCCAGAGCGCCCAACAAATGGCAATGCCTGAATATCTTCTTGCTCACCGGGTGCTTCTCCGATGAAAATAATTTCGGCATGGACATTGCCATAACCCGGTACCGCATTGCGCGTATTTTCGTATAACCGACAGGCAGTACAGGTTTTGACTAGCGTGGCAATTTCGGCAAGTTTTTGGGCGCGGTCATCAGACATCGGAACAAATCTCCTTGTGGATGATAGGCAATGGGATTATTGCCTATCATAACACAAGATTATTGCCCTTGCCCCAACGAAAAACCGAGTTGACCATCAAACCGATAGAGATTTTCGGTTTTGATAAAGTCAAACCCCGCTTCGCTCATATTGTGCAATAGGCGCACAATTGATTGGTGGGTGGTTGCCAAACCGGGGAGCGAATTTTCGCCTTTGGTCTGATACCGACAGCGCCAATGGTCGGTACAGAAAGTGTCTGGATGCCCATTGGGCCACACACTTTGCCCGCGATTGGTAATCATGATGAGTTCCAAATCGCCACTATCAACCAATTTGAGGGCTTCTGCGAGTTCGTTGGGATTTCTGCCTTCGGCAGTTTGCCAGTCAATGAACATATCCACCCCGACCAATTCTTTTTTATGTGTCCCCAACGGCACGATAGTGGCAGGTTGCGCTTTTGGTAGACTAATGCCGTGTGCATAACTGACGGGGGCGAGTTTCTTAGGGAAATCACCGAGCCGTTCAATGACTGCCGCGACAAATTTATCGGTATTGACCAGTGTCGTGCTGTTTTCGAGCTTAAAAATATCTTTGGTGTGGATGCCATCTTCAATCGTGAGCAACCATGCGTTATGCACGCGCTCCGCCGCTTCGGTTTGTCCCATATGGACGAGCATCATCACACCCGCCATGAGCAACCCCGATGGATTGGCAATGCCCAAGCCCGCAATATCGGGCGCAGAGCCATGAATGGCTTCAAACATAGAAACTTTTTCGCCCACATTGGCAGAACCAGCCAAACCCACTGAGCCAGCGAGTTCTGCGGTAATATCAGAAACCACATCGCCATAAAGATTGGGCATGACGATGACATCAAAGATTTCTGGTTGTGTCGCCGCCCGTGCCGCCCCAATATCAATAATCATGTGGTCGGTCTCAATTTCGGGATATTCCAGCGCGACTTCATCAAATACCTTATGGAACAAGCCATCGGTCATTTTCATGATGTTGTCTTTGGTAAAACACATCACTTTTTTACGATTATTGCGCCGTGCATATTCAAAAGCATAACGGACAATACGATCACTGCCCGGACGGGTGATAATTTTGAGCGTCTGATAGACCTCTGCGGTTTGGCGGTGTTCGATACCCGCATACAAATCTTCTTCATTCTCACGCACGATAATCAAATCCACTTTGGGATGTTTGGTGCGGACAAAAGGGTGATAAGAACGGGTTGGGCGGATATTGGCATATAAGCCGAGTGTTTTCCGCATAGTGACATTGATACTTTTATACCCGCCACCTTGTGGGGTGGTGATAGGGGCTTTGTATAAAATACCTGTGCGCCTGAGCGATTCCCATAAAGCGGGTTCAATGCCGTTGGTGTTGCCCCGTAGATACACTTTCTGCCCAATTTCTATAGGCTCAATTTCAAACTGACCACCGCCTGCCTCCAAAATTTGCAAAGAGGCATCCATAATTTTGGGTCCAATGCCATCGCCATGGGCGACGGTGATGCGTTGCTTTTGCGTCATATTTCCCTCATTAAATAGTTTATATAGACATGCCCTTATGGGCATCCCTCATATATTTCATACAAAAATTTTTGATGTTGCAAGTATATCATGGCATGTTATGGTTGCGTAGAATGGTTTATAATCGCCTCATTATCCCCTTATCCAACCGAGAAATTTTTATGTCGCAATTGCTCACCACCATGTTTAATGTGATAGCGCCCATTTTGCTCATCGCCAGTTTGGGGGCTTTTTTGGGCAGAGTTATCGCCATAGACCGCCGTACCCTATCGTCTGTACTCATTTATTTATTCATGCCCGCACTGGTGCTAGAAGGCATCACCAATGCCCGTGTGGGCAACGACCAACTGATTCGCATGATGTTATTCGTCTTTATCGGCTGTACGATTTTGGCGCTGATAGGTTGGTTGATTGCCAAAGTATTACGGTTGGATTTTATGACCACCAACGCCTTTGTTTTGTGTGTGATGATGATAAATGCCGCCAATTATGGGATTCCATTCAATAAATTTGCCTTTGGGCAATCTGCGGAACAATTGGCAGTGGTGTATTATGTCGCCTCGGCGGTGGTGAGCAATACGCTGGGTGTGTATTTTGCCTCACGCGGGAATAGTGCCTCTGCGCGGGGGGCGATGCTGAATATTTTTAAAGTACCATTGCTCTATGCCACTATTATCGGGTTGATATTCAATCAATTGGGGATATTTATCACCGCCCCCACCGATATGCCCAATGCACCCGCCTTGCCGTTGCCATTGGCGCGAATGATTGATATTTTATCTGATGCCGCCGTCCCGACCATGTTGGTTTTGTTGGGGGTATTGCTGGCACAGTCCCGTTTTACAGCCAAGCGTATCATGCCGATGCTGGTGGCAGGTGGGGTAAAATTGCTCATTGCGCCCATCATCGCTATATTGCTCATGTCACTATTGGGCATAGACGGACTCGCTCGTCAGGTGGGGATTATTCAGTTATCCATGCCCGTAGCGGTTTTAGCCAGCGCCCTCGCCGCCCAATTTGATGCCGATACCGAATTTGTCACAGGGGTGATTTTTATCAGCACACTAGGGAGTATCCTCACTCTGAGCGTATTGGTGATTTTGGTGGGATGATATAGTACGTCTTATGTGAAATGAAATGTGCAAAATTGGGCAACTTATCGAAATGAACTACGAATAAACCTTTAATCGCGTCCCTACGCCTAGAAACGGTTTTCTCCCCTTTCCCCACTCGGCGGGGATAAGGGGCAGGGGGATAAGGGATGTTTTTATAATTACATAGCGAATGTTACTTCCAGAAAATGACGATAAGATTTTAGAATATATTGTGGGGGAGATATTTAATAAAATGCCATCAAATCCGTATGCGTCTAAAATTTCTCTGCGTATGGGCAGATATAGCGGCAATTTTGTAGATGAACACGATTTAGGACACACTACAGATGAAGCAGGCGGGTATCAAATTGGATTTGGTGAGCGATATGCCCCTGCTGTGGCGTATGTATCCAAAGACAAACAGGCAGAACTCAACACATCGGGTTATAACGATGTTCCCCCAGATTTGGCAGTAGAGGTCGAATTTCCCCCTGAGTTGGCATCGGAAAAACGCCTGCGCTATAAGGTGACCAATTATCTCAATGCGGGGACAGTCGTTTGGGTGGTGTATCCAGAGACAAAGACCGTAGAGATTTATGTCCCTGGACAATCGGTGCAATTTTTATCTGAAAAAGACACCCTTACAGGTGGCGATGTGCTAAAAGGGTTTAGCCTGCCACTGAGCGAGGTGTTCAAATAAGTTATGGTGTGGGTGTTGGGGTGATTTCTGCCAACAGCGCTTCTAATTCAGCGCTTATATCGCTTATATCACTGCTCAAGAGTGTGCCAAGAGATTCTGCCATACGAAAATCGTCAATGCCTCTTTGGGCATAGTCGCCTTTGATAATCGGGTCAATGTCGGTTTGTGTTGCTAGGTAATAGGCAACCCCCCGATTTTCATAGGAATCGGCATATTGTGGATTGCTGAGAATCGCTTGGCTAAAATCGGCAATAGCGCGGTCATAATCATCTGTATGCACAAATAGAATACCCCGACTATTATAGGCGTCTGTATAAGTTGGATTGAGGTCTATGGCTTGGGTATAATCGGCAATGGCGCGGTCATAGCTCCCCATATCCAGATAGGCGCTCGCACGATTGAAATAGGCATCTGCATCTTGTGAATTGATGTCTATGGCTTGGGTATAATCGGCAATGGCGCGATCATAGTCGCCAATTTTAGTGTATGCCAGCCCACGATTTGTATACCATGTAACGATTTGGGGATTAAGGCGGATAGCCTCGCTAAAATCGGTAATCGCTTCGTCATATCTGCCGAGTTGGGCATATAGGAGTCCCCGTGATGAATAGGCGCGTGGTTCATTGGGGTAACGGGTGATGATTTGGTTCATCTGTGCCATTTGAGCATCGGGGTTATCTGTATTGAGTATAATATCAGAAAAACTGGTCACAATCTCTTCTATCACGGCGACTTGGGTGACAGTCGCCTGAGCATAAACCACCTCTTGGTTTATCGCCACAAGGTTGGCTTCTGCTGTTGCTAGGGATTGGGTGGCGGTACCGATTTCGTTGCGTGCGATTGTGACATCATTAAGCGCATTTATCCCCACCAACGCTGCCCCTAGTGCGATGATTATCATGATACCTGCCGTGATGGATGCGATCATTCTGGCACGGCGAATATTTTTGAGTCGTTGAATTTGTGCCTCTTCGTCGGCACGACTCGCATCAATATAGGCGGCTTGCACCTCTGTGGGCGGTGGGTTTTTAGATTTTGTAAGTGCCTCATCTAGCCATGTTTCGGCATTAGATAGCTCCACACCATCCAGCAAAAAACTCACATCACGGTCACGGTTTGCCCATTTATTTGCCCGCAATCCCAGACGAGTATGCGTCTCTTTATGGATAAAATCGGTCTGGATAATGGACATCAGGGCATCAAATTTTTCTGCAAAATTGTCTTCTGGGGTGAAGAAAAAATAATTAATGGGGGCGAGTGCATTTTGATTTTCGTCAAAAATCATGTGTAATTGCCGATTGCCCCACAATTCACGGGTGATGTCTTGGCTACTATCGGTGATAGCCAGCCGTTTGGTGATGCCAATAAGACAGGTCTCACGGTCATATTTGGCATGAAAGACGGGAATTATCCGCTTGCCCAATACCCGCGCATATTCAATTTCCAGATGACAAATCGGTGATGATAGCGAATTGGGAGACATCACCACAACAAAATTATTGGCGGTGGCAATGCCCCGTTTAATTTCTTCCCACCACGATTGTGATGCGGGAATAGATTCCCAATCAATCCAAACTTCTTGTGCTTTTTGCAAAAATGCCTCGCGTAATTGGGCAACAAAGACTTTATCTTCCCGCGAATAGGATATGAACACGTCAGACATCAATTTATCCCTATATACTATCATCACAGCATACACGATTATACCGAGTGATGTACTCATTGTGCAAAATTATGTAGGTAATCATATCCCTGTTTGCAATCACACCAAAATATGAGACAATTCCTCTAAATAATTGATGACACAAATACAAGAACTAATAGGCGCAAAAAGTGTTTTTATAGAGGATTTATTATCATTTTGGAGTTTTCATAATGTCACAACCGATTACATCTGCCTCTGTGTTTGTGGTGAGTGGTGGCGCGAGAGGCATCACCGCCTATTGTGTGGAGGTCATGGCAGAGTATTATCATTGCAAATTTATTTTGATGGGGCGCTCCGAATTGCACCCCGACCCCGATTGGGCGCACTCTGCATCTGATGAAGCATCGCTCAAAACTGCCGCCATGAATGCACTCAAAGCCAAAGGCGAAAAACCGACCCCCGCCACCGTCCAAAATATGACCCGTGAGGTGCTTGCCAGCCGAGAAATCCGCGAGACACTTGCCCGTATTGCCCAAAAAGGTGGTCAGGCAGAATATCTGAGCGCAGATATTACCAATGCGTCGGCGGTGAAGGCGGGAATTGCCTCGGCATCGGCAAAATTGGGTAAAGTCACAGGGATTATTCACGGCGCGGGCAACCTTGCCGATAAACTCATCGAAAATAAGACCCAGAAAGACTTTGAAACGGTCTATTCTGCAAAAGTGGATGGTCTCAAAAATTTGTTAGAAGCTATTCCACCAGCCGAATTACAACACTTGGTGCTTTTTTCATCGGTGGCGGGATTTTTTGGCAATGTCGGGCAGACCGATTATGCGATTGCCAACGAAATTCTCAATAAAACGGCGTATTTGTATCAGGGACGCTATCCCCACATCAAAATTGTGAGCATCAATTGGGGTCCGTGGGATGCGGGTATGGTCACACCACAGCTCAAAGCCTATTTTGCCGAAAATAATATCCAAGTTATCCCGTTGGATACAGGTGCGGCGATGCTCATCCACGAATTAGAGAATGAAAAAGGCGATAATGCGGTGCAAGTGGTGGTCGGCAGTGGCATCGCCTTTCCTGCAATCGCCCCATCACCCGAATTGAACACCTATCGCTTGCATCGGGTGTTGCGCCTAGAGGACAGTCCGTTCTTACAAGACCATGTGGTGGGCGGAAACGCCGTTTTGCCGATGGTCTCCGCGATGAGCTGGATGTCTAGTGCCGCCGAAGGCATTTATACAGGCTATAAATTTTCTGCGTTTGAGATGTATAAGGTGCTAAAGGGCGTAGTGTTTGATGATGATTTGCCACCGCGTTTTACGTTGGAACTCAAAGATGTCGAAAAATCTGCCGATAAAATTATCATGGACGCGATGATTAGCACCTTCACCCCAAAGGGAAAACCGCGCTTCCACTATAGCACCCGTTTGGAGCTACAGAAAAAATTACCCGATATGCCCCTTTTTTCGCCAGATTTATCCCCGCGTGATAATATCCCAGGGTCAAAATATTATGACGATTACACCCTGTTTCATGGATTCGCGTTTAAGGGTGTAGACCGCGTGTTGAATATCCAACGCGACAGCATGATTGTCGAATGTACCCTGCCGATTGTCCCCGCCAGCTATCAGGGACAATTCCCTGTGCAAGCCTTCAATTATTATAGTGTGGATATTGGTTTGCAGAGCATGGGCATTTATGTCAAGCACTTTTTCAATGCGGGTAGCTTGCCATTGCGGGCGGGGGCGGGTGAGCATTATGGTGATGTGCGCTGGGGACAAAAATTTTATGTCACCTTGTCTATTGTCAATGCCACCGATACTAAGCTGGTCGCCGCCATCCGTTTACATGATGCCGATGGACGGATTTATATGACCGTGCGCGATGCCGAAGTCACTATCAGCAACACATTAGACCCATTATTCAGACAAAATCGCTTGCCAAGCCCATTGGCATGAGAGGCACGTATGGAAAAAATTGCGATTATAGGCATTGCCTGTTTATTTCCGGGCGCAGACACCCCGCACGCCTTTTGGGATGTGTTGCAGGGCAATCGGCGGACAATCCGCCACGCCACACCCCAACAAATGGGTGTAGACCCGCATGTGTTTTATGACCCATCGCATATCGAGCCAGATAAAACCTACTGCTTGCGCGGTGGCTATATTGGAGAATATGCGTTTGATGGGCGTGAATTTGCCCTATCTACAGAAGGATTAGGCGACCCCTTCAAATGGGCGTTGCGCGTCTCTGCCGATGCGTTGGCAGATAGTGGCTATACCCAAGATGAGGCATTACTCGCCCGTACAGGTGTGATTTTGGGCAATTTATCCTTCCCAACGCGCAGTTCCAACGCCCTATTCACCGATTTGTATCGGGGGATTTTGGGCAAGGCATTCACCGATAAATTTGGCACACCCATTAGCTTATCGCCCACACCATCGGGCAAAGCCGATTTTGCCAATGCGTTATCATCGGGTTATCCGAGCGCCATGATCGCCCAAGCACTCCGATTGGGCGCGGGATTTTTTGCGTTAGACGCGGCGTGTGCCTCATCATTATACGCGGTGGGACTGGCGGGGCATTATCTCGCCTCGCATAAAGCCGATATGATGCTGGCGGGGGCGGTGAGTGCGGCTGACCCGTTATTTGTGAATATGGGATTTGCCCATTTGAATGGTTATCCAGATGTACAAGGCGATAGCCTGCCATTAGATGCCCGTTCAAACGGGTTACTGGCGGGTGAAGGCGCAGGGATGTTTGTCCTCAAGCGTCTGTCAGATGCGGTGCGCGACCATGACCGTATTTATGCGGTGGTCAGTGGATTTGGTCTCACCAATGACGGACACGGCAAGCATATTCTCACGCCTAACACCAAAGGGCAATTATTGGCATTTGAACAGGCGTATGCGCGTGCCAAACTATCCCCTAGCGCGGTAGATTATGTGGAATGTCATGCCAGTGGCACGCCCGTTGGCGATAAAACAGAACTCTCATCTATGGCACAATTTTTTAATAACGGACATGCCCCCATGTTGGGCAGTGTAAAATCGAATATGGGGCATTTGCTCACGGCGGCGGGCATGGCGAGTATGGTCAAGCTGATATTGAGCATGGCGCATGGTCAAATTCCCTCTACGGTGGGTGTAGAGCAACCGCTCACCTCATCAGAAGGATTTGGTGGGAGGCAAGTTGTCCGTCAACCAACGGCATGGAACACCCGCGATGGGGTGTATCGGGCGGGAGTAAATGCCTTTGGATTTGGTGGGGTGAGCGCCCATGTGGTGCTAGAATCTTCCGCCACACCCGATGCGCCATCATCCCCGTTATCATTGCCCCACATGGCGATTGTGGGCATGGATGCCCATTTCGGCAAATTTGATACCCTACAAAAATATGCCCACGCGTTATATGACGGCGGGACGGCATTTATCCCGTTGCCAGAAGGTCGGTGGAAAGGGGCGCATCATCATCCCGAATGGCTCAATGCGTTTGGGTTTGATACTGCCCCAGACGGCGCGTATATAGACCGTTTCGCGCTGGATTTTGCCCAATATAAAATTCCACCACACCCCGCCGATGAGCCGATTCCCCAACAATTACTCTTGCTCAAAGTGGCAAATAACGCCATCCGTGATGCGGGACTCAAAGAGGGTAGCAATGTGGCGGTATTGGTGGCGTTGGGGACAGAACTTGCACTCCATCAATATCGTGGACGGTTAGACCTTAATTGGCAAGCGCGGGAGGCGTTGCAAAAAGCAGGTGTGCATCTGTCTGATGAGCAAGCCAAACAACTCGAATATCTCGCCAAAGATGCCCTGCTCACACGGGCGCAAGTGAACCACTATACCAGTTATATCGGTAATATCGCCGCCAGCAGGGTCTCTAACTTATGGGATTTTAGCGGGATGGCGTTCACTGTCTCCGCAGAAGAAAATAGCACCTTCAAGGCACTAGAACTGGCACAATTGCTCCTCGCAGAAAATACGGTGGATGCGGTGGTCGTGGGCGCGGTAGATTTGGCAGGGGGCATGGAAAATGTCGTCATGCGTCATGCGCTGTCGCCTGTGCATACGGGTACACCTGCGATGGGCATCGCCCAAGAATCTACGGGCTGGATGGTTGGGGAAGGGGCTGGTGCGGTGGTGCTGGTGCGGTCAGATAAAGCGGGTGATAAACCGGTTTATGCCACCATCGAAGCACTCGCCTTTGCCAATAGCCATAGCACATCGCCCGATGCGCCATTGCCACTTATCACCACCGCCCAAAGTGTGGCAGGGGCGATGCAATCGGCATTGAAAATCGCCAATATCACCGCGCAACAAGTGGAATATTTAGAATTGCACGCCAGTGGCATCCCGCATGAGGATGAAGCCGAAATGGATGGCATTACCCGTGTGTATCGGGGTGATGACCCCACTTGTGCGATGGGTAGCGCCAAAGCCACTATCGGACACACCTATGCGGCTTCTGGCATGGCAAGCCTGATTAAAACAGCATTATGCCTATCGGGGCGGTTTATCCCCGTTGTACCCCATTGGAACGCGCCAAAAAATCCCGAAAAATGGGTGAATACACCCTTTTGGGTGGCGAGTAAATCGCGCACATGGTTTAGCCAAAAACGGATTGCAGGCATCAATAGCTTGAGTGCCGATGGCACCGCCTCACACGTTATTTTATCCGCAGAAAAATCTGCTAATAAGCCGATTGGCTATCGAGCGCAAGGCTCGCCCACACTATTTTTATTCAGTGGGGAAAATGAATCGGCGCTGGTGGCGCGTATCACCGATTTTCAGCAAGCTATCGCGGGTGCTTTATCGCTACAAGCGATGGCGGATGTCGTTTTTAGCACCTATAACACGGCGCAACCATATACAGTGGCGCTCATCGCCCGTAACGTCGATGAAGCGACCAAAGAGACAGAACGCGCCCTAACAGGCATATCCGAATCATTCCGCACAGGCAAGGCATGGACAACTCCATTGGGCAGTTATTTTACCCCTGTACCCGTTGGGGTAGATGGTCATGTGGCATTTGTCTATCCAGGGGCATTTAACAGCTATCCAAAATTGGGATATGAATTGCTTCACCTGTTTCCAGAGGTGTATGAACCCCTCTCGGCGCTCACTTCGGATATGGGTGAAGTGATTGCAGAACGACGCTTGTATCCGCGTGGCTTAGAGAAGCCCAATACCAAACTCACCCGACTTATGAAAGATGCGCTGGCAGATGATTCTGTCGCCATGATTCAATCGGGATTGAGCTTTGCCTTGCTATTCACAAAGGTCATGCGCGATATGTTCAAAATTGCGCCACAAAGTGCCTTTGGGTATAGCTTGGGTGAAGGCAGTATGATGTGGGGCATGGGGGTTTGGCGCGATGCCGATACTGCTAATACCCAATTTAGTACCTCTGATTTGTTCAAAACACGCCTCACAGGGGCGATGAATACGGTTCGTGAAGCATGGGGAATCGCGCCTGATGTCCCCACCGACCAATTTTGGGGGGCGTATTTTATCGCCACATCCGCCGAAAAAGTCCGTGAGGCGGTGAGCCGTGAGCGCAAGGTGTATCTGACCCATATCAACACCCCCAATGAGGTGATGATTGCAGGCGACCCCAGCGCATGTGAGCGCGTCTTGCAAGCAGTGGGTGGGGAGAGCATGAAAGCACCGTTTAGCGTGGTGATTCACAACGAAGCGATGATGAGTGAGTTTGGCGAATTTTATCGGTTGAATCACATCCCCGCCATGCCTATGAGCGATGTAGCATTGTATTCATCGGCAGATTATGCCCCTATCCCCACCGATACCGCTGTGATTGCCAGTAGCATCGCACGCATGGCATGTAAACAGGTAGATTTTCCGCGCATGATAAACACTGTCTATGACGATGGGGCGCGGGTATTCATTGAACTGGGACCCAGAAGCACTTGCGCTCGTTGGATTGATGAAACGCTGGCAGAAAAACCGCATCTGGCAGTTTCGATAGATGCGCTGGGTGTGGATTCACGTACCTCTATCATCCGCATGATGGCACAATTGACCAGTCATCGTGTGCCGATGGATATCAGCACCCTTTACCGCCCATTACCGTTATCTGTGGATACCGCCAAAAATATTATACGGGCGGTGAGGCTTGGTGGTGAAGATATTTATGCCACCATCATGAAAACGCCTCTGGATGGTGTGCAGATTCCTATCCACACGCCCACTACATCTATCGGGACACAGGCAATCACCACCCAGACACCCGTAGGGACGGGGTATATCCCGTCCACCTCTGCGCCCACACCTTATATCCCGTCTACCCCTCTACCCAACGACCTGCATCGTGTCCATAGCGACTTTTTGGGAGAGCGCAAATCGGGGTTATCCACCCTAGCAGAGATGATTAGCCAACAATTGGCAAATGTAGGGACGGGATATATCGCACCCGCACATCAAACCCAACCACCAGCCCCTGCGCCGATAAAATTGGTCATCCCACCGCCAAATCCGATTGTTGCGCCGTCTATCCGCAAGGGTAAAAAGCCGATGTACGATGGTGATATGGTAGAGACATTCGCTATGAAGCGCGTGGCAGATTGCTTTGGCGAAAATTATGCCCTATATGACCACAAACGAACCCCACGTATCCCCAATGGCGACCTCATGCTTATCTCGCGGATTGTGGATATTCAGGGGGAACGCTATCAATCGGTGAAAGGGACATATATTCATGCCGAATATGATGTGCCTGCCGATGCGTGGTATTTTGGCGATAGCCCCTATCCCGTGATGCCCTACTCGCTCTATATGGAAATTGCCTTGCAACCGTGTGGCTTTTTATCGGCATATCACGGTCCCACACTGCCTTATCCCGACATGGATTTTTATTTCCGCAATCTGGATGGCAAGGGTATCTTGCATGAAGATGTGGATTTGCGTGGGCGCACGATTACCAACATCGTAACCATGCTCGGTAGCACTGCCATGAGTGGCATTATCATCCAAAAATACAGCTTTAAGCTATATGACGAAGATTTGTTGTTCTATGAAGGCGAATCGTCATTCGGCTATTTTGAAAAAGCCGCCCTCGCCAGCCAAGCAGGGCTAGATAATGGCAAAAGCGCCCCCCTGTGGCAAACCTCTGCCGACCAAAATCGGCTTATCACGCTCAACCACAATGCGATTGTGGGTAGCGGATTTATGACCCTCCCGCATGGGCAACTCGACCTCACCCATAGGCTGATGATGATGCCTAATGGCGGTCTATTCAATGCGGGATATGCCTATGCGAGTGCCGATGTGGTGGCGAGTGATTGGTATTTTAAGAATCACTTCCATCAAGACCCGGTGATGCCAGGGTCTATCGGTGTGGAGACGGCGTTACAGGCGGTGCAGGCGTATGCCATAGAGACCGGATTGGGCAGACAATTCCGCACACCGCGTTTTGCCCAAGTCGGCGGTGGTCATACAGTCACATGGCGCTATCGTGGGCAGATGCTATCACCCGCGACCCTTCATGCCGAAATTCATATTAAACGGATTGAACGCGGGCAACACGCCATCACTATTATCGGTGATGCCCATATTTGGCGCGATAATTTGCGCGTGTATGAAATAAAAGATTTAGCGTTGGGGATTGTCGAAGGCGCGATATAACCATCTAAAGGAGCAAAATCATGATTACATTTCGTGGACAGTACACAGGCATGACATGGGCAGGGAACGATATTGCTTATGATGAAGCAGGTATCCGTGCCAAATTACATGACCTTTCGCAAGCCTGTTATGTGGTGCAAGTGGCGGATGGTCGGATAGGTGTGGCGAATGGTGGGGCAATCGCACCCAATAGCCCCTATCGGCTATTAGGACAATCTGGGGCAATTAGCCCCGCGCAACTGGGTAATCCCGATTTTCAGACCGATTATGGTGTGCAATATAACTACACCGCAGGGGCGATGGCAAATGCGATTGCATCCGAAGAGTTAGTGATTGCGCTGGGCAATGCTGGCTTACTCGCATCATTTGGGGCGGCTGGATGTGTTCCGCCACGCCTACAAGGGGCAATTGATAAAATAAAATCGGCGCTCCCTAATAAGCCGTATGCCTTTAACCTCATCCATAGCCCTAGCGAAGAAGCGATGGAACGCAACGCCGTGAAGATGTATTTGGATAACGGCATCAAGATTGTGGAAGCATCGGCATTTTTGGATTTGACTGCCAATATTGTGTGGTATCGGGCGGCGGGGCTATCGCAAAATCCCGATGGCAGTGTGAAAATTGACAATCGGGTTATTGCCAAATTATCACGACGCGAAGTGGCAATTTTATTCATGAAACCCGCGCCAGAACGCCTTTTGCAACCCCTTGTGGAGCAGGGACTCATCACTCCATTGCAAGCACAACTCGCGGGGCGTGTGCCTGTGGCGGATGATATTACTTGTGAGGCAGATAGTGGTGGTCATACCGATAATCGTCCGTTGGTATCGTTGTTGCCGTCTATTTTGGCACTGCGCGATGAAGTTCAGGCACAATATAACTATGCTGTGCCGTTGCGGGTGGGGGCGGGCGGTGGCATTAGCACGCCGTCATCGGCACTCGGCGCATTTATGATGGGCGCAGATTATGTGGTAACTGGTTCTGTGAATCAGGCGGCGCTGGAATCTGGGTCATCTCCCCATACGAAAAAAGTACTGGCACAGGCAGATATGGCAGATGTGGCTATGGCTCCCGCCGCCGATATGTTCGAGATGGGCGTGAAGGTGCAAGTGTTAAAACGCGGGACGATGTTCCCCATGCGGGCGCAACGCTTGTATGAATTGTATATGGAACACGCCTCGATTGATGATATAGACCCCGAAGAACGTGCCAAGCTAGAAAAACAGGTGTTTAAGCGCCCCCTAGAGGATATTTGGGCAGATACAGTCAAATTTTTCACCGAGCGCGACCCAGAGCAAATCCAACGGGCAATGGATAACCCCAAGCGCAAGATGGCACTCATTTTTCGGTGGTATTTGGGCTTATCATCGCGCTGGTCGAATGTGGGTGAAAAAGGGCGTGAACTGGATTATCAGATTTGGTGCGGTCCCGCGATGGGCGCATTTAACGCATGGGCAAAGGGGTCTTATTTAGAAGCCCCAGAAAATCGTCATGCGGTGGATATTGCCCATCACATCATGACAGGCGCGACCCTGCTCTATCGGGCGGGGACGTTGCGGGTGCAAGGTGTGAATTTTGCCCCACATCTGACGGCGTATGTGCCGACAAAATAATAGATGATAAAAGCTCCTCACCAGCGCGGTGGGGAGGTTTTTTATGAAATAGAGCTGGCGCTTTATCATACTTTCGTATGAATTTTTTCAATGTGTAAGAAAATCCCCCATAAAACCTGTCATTATTCATATAAAGTCCCTCAAATTATATTTCACCCCTTGACATTGTATATTACTACAGGGTTTTTAATAAGAGTATAGTCGCAAATCAATCGGTCTTGGAGAAATAAAATGTTAAATCATACAGCAACGCAAAAACATGACAATCACGACCATAACGAAATGAATCATGATAATCACGACCATAGCAAAATGAATCACAAGTCACATGGCAATCAGCATGAGCATCATGGGCATGGTGTTGACCATAGCGGGCATGAAATGATGTTCCGCAATCGTTTTTGGGTCAGTCTCATCATGACCATTCCTGTTGTCTTGTTTAGTCCCATGATTCAGGAATGGTTTGGGTTCTCCATGCCAGAATTTGTGGGTAGCAACCTTATTGGACCCATTTTTGCCGTTGCCATTTTCCTTTATGGGGGTGTGCCATTTTTACAAATGGCTGTGCCAGAAATTCAACAACGTACACCCGGTATGATGACCCTCATTTCGTTGGCGATTGTTGTCGCCTTTTTATATAGCCTATTCGCCACTTTTACGACTTTTGGGGATGGCTTCTTTTGGGAAATGGCGACCCTCATTGACATTATGTTATTGGGGCATTGGATAGAAATGCGGAGTGTGCGCCAAGCATCGGGCGCATTGAATGAATTGGCAAAATTGATGCCCGATACTGCCGAATTGCTTGGTGCAGATGGCAATGTGCAAACGGTGAATGTGGCTGATGTGCAAAATGGGGCGTTGATATTGGTACGTCCGGGTGCAAGTGTCCCAACGGATGGTGAAATTGTCGAAGGAACATCATTGGTTAATGAATCGCTTTTGACGGGTGAATCGAAACCCGTGAAAAAACAAGTTGGCGACAAAGTCATTGGCGGGAGCATCAATGGTGATGGCAGTTTGCGGGTCAAGGTCACAGCGACTGGCGATGCCACCGCATTGGCAGGCATTATGCGCTTGGTGAATGAAGCACAGAATAGCAAATCTAACACGCAAATTTTGGCAGATAAAGCGGCTGGCTGGTTATTCTATATCGCCATAGCCGTTGCCGCGCTCACCGCCGTCCTGTGGACTCTGGCACTCGGATTTCAGATTGAGGTGCTAGAACGGGTTGTCACTGTGTTGGTTATCTCCTGCCCTCATGCGCTTGGCTTGGCGATTCCGCTTGTGGTCGCTATTAGCACCTCACTTGGCGCACGAAATGGTATTTTAGTACGCGACAGACTTGCACTAGAATCGGCACGTCACATTCATGTGGTCGTATTCGACAAAACAGGCACACTCACAGAAGGTCGTTTTGGTGTGGTGAATCAGATTGTTGCCGATGGTTGGCAAGAAAATGATGCGCTGGCACTAGCATTGGCAATTGAAGGCGATTCTGAACATCCGATTGCACAGGGAATTCGCCAACAAGCAGAATCGGCAAAGGTGACACCCGCCACCATCAGCGATTTTGAAATCATCAAAGGGCGCGGTATCAAAGCAATTTATAACGGCAAACCAATTTATATGGGTGGTCCGCGCCTGCTCGAAATGCTCACTCATAGCCTAAGTGGGGCGATGGCGACATTCAACCAACAAGCCAATGATAATGCCCAAACGGTTGTTTATCTGGTGGTGGAAAATGATGTGGTTGCGGGATTTGCCCTGGCGGATGTGGTACGCCCAGAGAGTAAATTGGCAATTCAGAAATTGCATGAGATGAATATCGAAGTGGCAATGCTCACAGGTGATAGCAAACAGGTTGCCGAAGCTGTGGCGCGTGAATTGGGGATTGATGCGGTATTTGCCGAAGTATTGCCCGAACACAAAGACCAAAAAATTGCCGAATTACAAAAACAAGGCAAAAAAGTGGCAATGGTTGGTGATGGGGTCAATGATGCGCCTGCTCTCGCCCGTGCCGATATTGGTATTGCCATTGGTAGCGGGACAGATGTGGCGATTGAATCGGCAGGTATTATCTTGGTGCAGAGCAATCCGTTGGACGTGGTAAAAATCTTTACACTGAGCCGCGCGACCTATCGCAAGATGATTCAAAATCTCATTTGGGCGGCTGGTTACAATATAGTGGCGTTGCCATTGGCGGCAGGGATATTAGCGCCAATCGGTTTTATTTTGTCGCCTGCTGTTGGGGCGGTGCTGATGTCACTGAGTACAATCGTGGTGGCTATCAACGCCCAACTGCTTCGCAATGTGAAT
>DAOTUO010000035.1:0-16682 GCA_034436595.1 Anaerolineae bacterium
GGGCAACTCGCCGTGACGGATGTCAGTAGCACCATCGCAACTGATATGTCATCCGCAGAGACAAATCGAACATCCAATGGGCTTCGTGTGGTTGTGCCATTTGCGACGATGGAAAAACTCGAATCGCTCGCAGAGGCATGTAATCAAACAGTTTTGAATGACCAACGACTCACAACCACGATTCAAGTAGACCAACTCACCGATTTTGTGGCACAAGTCCAATCGTTGCCAGAAAATAATATCGCCCCCGCGTGTGTTGCCGATTTACTGGCGGTTGCAGAAGCATTGCAAACTGATAATTAAGAATCTGTATAAAAAAAGACCTGCCCGTGTGCGCGGGCAGGTCTCTGGGTGTTGCATTTAATGCGTCAACATGGGAACGAGGTCGTCGTGGCTGGGGAACGGGTCCACAATTCCATACTGACCCTAATAATGGTAATCCGATTGTAAGACCATTAATATCATTTTTTCAGCAAAATCCAGATAATATCTCTATTGAAGCCGCGGCTGATATGTTTTTGAATTGGGTTTATCGTTTTAATGCCCAAAATGGCGATAGCCCAACAAATTCCTGTGGACTTGAAGATCTCCCACACCCAACAAATTGGGCTGGTCCGGGTTTTCTGAATCAGGCATGGAGTAGTACCCCTCATCCTAGTTTCATAGATAATAGCAATGGTATACCAGGCACGCCTGATGCAAGCCTGCCTGGAGATATTCGATACTATGATATAGATTCTCGAATACGTAGTATTTTTACAAATAACAGTTGGTGATTAGGAGATTTGATTATGTTTAAGATAAGAATGATGTGTCAATTCACATTAACCATGATTGTGCTGATTTTCGCTCAGTTGAGCAGTATTCATGCACAGATACCATATGTTACCAGTTTAAGTTGGAGTAACGATGGCTCACAAATAGCTACCGTTGTAAATAACACGGTTGAAATCAGAGATAGCAAGACGAATGAAGTTGTTAGTACATTGCTAGGGCATACAGGATTTATTTATCATGTCGCTTGGAATTTTAATAACTCCATGATTGCCACCGCCAGCGATGATAGAACGGTTAAAGTATGGAATAGTAGTGATGGTACACTTCTACAAACTTTAATTGGACATGATTCCATCATAACTCATGTTTGGTGGTCAACTGATGATTTGCGCTTAATCAGTGCAAGTTTTGATGATAATCCAAACCTTTTTGTTTGGGATGTATCATCTGGAAAAATCCTTTCAACACATCGTGGTGGGACAATCACAGATGGAGTATTTAGTCCAGATGGTGAAAGATTTGCTATTACTAATTCGTTGTCTCTTCATGTTCTTGATGGATATACATTTGAGGTTCTAAGTTCATCGCCACGAACTGACTGTTGTAACAATCAGATGCATTCAGTTGCATGGAATAATGATGGGAGTTTGTTAGTTACAGGGAGTATTAATGGACTTGTTACTATTTGGGATGCTAATACGACTCAAATAATTCAACAATTTATCGCTAATTTATATTATGCACCTGATAGCCGTGAGATTGTGGATTTATCTATGTCATGGGTACGTGATGTCACATTTTCACCTAATGGTCAAACGGTTTTAGCTATAAGTGGTGATGGCAGGATTAGGGAATGGGATATTGCTACAGGAACACTTATTCAAGATTTGCAGGTTAATCCTGTTTACACTGCAACTTGGAGTCCTTATGTGGCGCGAATAGCTATTTTATCTCCAATGCTAGATTCAATAAACACTATGTCTACAAATGTATTGGATGCAAGCCAAATTATCGGTTCTTTAAGTGTGGTTGTGCCATTTGCGACGATGGAAAAACTCCAATCGCTCGCAGAGGCATGTAATCAAACAGTTTTGACAGACCAACGCCTCACGACCACGATTCAAGTAGACCAACTCACCGATTTTGTGGCACAAGTCCAATCGTTGCCAGAAAATAATATTGCCCCCGCCTGTGTTGCCGATTTACTGGCGGTTGCAGAAGCATTGCAAACCGAGAATTAAGCATCTGTATAAAAAAAGACCTGTCCGTATGCGCGGGCAGGTCTCTGGGTGTTGCATTTAATGCGTCAACATGGGAACGAGGTCGCCGTGGGTGGGGAACTGGACCGCAACAATATCTTGATTCTAATGGTACTCCCAGACCATTAGTCACTTATTTTCAACAAAATACTGAGAATAGTCCCATTGAAGCCGCGGCTGATATGTTTTTGAATTGGGTTTATCGTTTTAATGCCCCAAATGGCGATCGCCCAACGGATTCTTGTGGACTTGAAGATATCCCACACCCAGCAAATTGGGCAGGACCTGGCTTTTTGAATCAAGATTGGACTACCCCACTTTCTGGCTTTACGACTGATGGTGCTGGTCTTGTGCCGGGTAGTTTAGATTTTTCAGTGCCTGGGGATGCGAGGTATTTTTATATGGATAATTTAATATGTGGCATTCTTTCAAATAATCTGTGTCCATGAGGAGAAACAACAATGATAAAACAACATTTCAAATATTCAGGTCTATATGTCCTGCTTACAATTATATGCTTGGCTTTTTCGCCAACTGTACAATCACAATCCATAGTTCCATATTCAACACCGCCTTCATGGAGTCCAGATGGAAGTATGTTAGCTATTGTTAATAATGACAATTTTACCGTTGAGGTTTATGATTTAGAGCGTAATATGCTTATGTTTACCCTGTTTGGGCATTCAAACTGGATTCCAGTCGTTGTATGGAGTGCTGATGGTCGCTTATTGGCAATCCCCAGCAATGATAAAACAACGACTGTATGGGATATGACCAATGGTTCACTCCTATATAACTTGGTGGGGCATGAGGATGAAATCACTTTTGCAGTGTTTTCGCCAGATGGAACACAATTGATAACATCAGGTGTTGAGTCTAATCCCAGCTTGTTTTTCTGGGATATGCAAACAGGTGCATTGGTATCTCAACAAGATGCAGGGTCTATTGCAGATGCCGCATTTAGTCCAGATGGGCAATATTTAGCAACTGTAACAGGGGGTTTAGACGTAAGAGATGTGCGCCAATTCGATAAGTTTGAACTTGTTGCCAGATACCGTCAACCATTATGTTGCGAAAATTTGATGTATAGCTTGGCATGGAGTCCTGATGGGACACATATTGTAACAGGCAGTACAGATGGACAGATTACCATTTGGGATGCCAGTAATTTAGAAATTGTTAGGCAATTCCTTGCGGGACCTTCTTCTCATCCAGAAGAACCCTTTGAAATTCGCACCGGTGGAGAAGTCATGCGCTCATGGGTACGTGATGTGCAATATGACCCCACGGGTGAACGCATTTTATCGGTGGCAGGTGATGGCACGGTCAGCGAATGGGATGCCAATACGGGGGAATTGATTCAGCAAACCGAAATTGGTCAAGTATTTGGTGCAACATGGAGTCGTTATGGAGGGCAACTTGCGGTGACGGATGTCAGTAGCACCATCGCAACCGATATGTCATCCGCAGAGACGAATCGAACATCCAATGGGCTTCGTGTGGTTGTGCCATTTGCGACGATGGAAAAACTCGAATCGCTCATAGAGGCATGTAACCAAACAGTTTCGACAGACCAACGACTCACGACCACTATACAAGTAGACCAACTCACCGATTTTGTGGCACAAGTCGAATCGTTGCCAGAAAATAGCATTGCCCCCGCGTGTGTTGCCGATTTACTAGCTGTGGCAGAAGCATTGCAAACCGAGAATTAAGAATCTGTATAAAAAAAGACCTGTCCGTGTCTGTGTGCGCGGGCAGGTCTGGATGATACTGATAAAAGGATTCGTGTGATTCTTTAGCCCTATTTTACGAAGGGGTGTTACTTAATTTGCGACAGCTCCGACCTCGAATTGTTCTTCTTCAGTCGAGCCACTCATCGCCGTAGTGGAACTCATACCCGCCGTCACCACACTTTGCACGAGGTCAAAATAGCCTGTGCCAACGAATGATTGATGTTTCACGGCGCGGTAGCCATCGGTGCGTTCTAATTCAAATTCGCGGTCTTGTAATTTTGAATAGGCGCTCATGCCCGCATCGCGGTACGCACTCGCCAGTTCAAACATGCCCAAATTGAGCGAATGAAAGCCCGCTAGGGTGATGAATTGGAACTTATAGCCCATACTGCCCAATTCGCGTTGGAATTTGGCGATGGTGCTTGCGTCGAGGTTTTTGCTCCAATTGAACGATGGTGAGCAATTGTACATGAGCAATTTTCCGGGATATTCGCGGTGGATGGCTTCGGCAAATTGACGCGCTTCGTCTAAATCTGGATGCGATGTTTCGCACCAAATCATATCGGCATAGGGAGCATAAGCCAATCCGCGTGCAATCGCCGCTTCTAGCCCATGTTTGACTTCATAAAAGCCTTCTGATGTGCGTTTGCCATTGATAAATCTTTGGTCGCGGGTATCAATATCGCTGGTGAGCAAGGTGGCACTATCGGCATCGGTACGGGCAACAATGAGTGTTGGCACATCCATCACATCCGCCGCCAAACGCGCCGCGACTAGTTTATTGATAAATTCGCTGGTGGGGACGAGGACTTTTCCGCCCAGATGACCACATTTTTTCGCTGATGCCAATTGGTCTTCAAAGTGAACCCCACCTGCACCCGCTTCTATCATGGCTTTCATCAGTTCAAAGGCGTTGAGATTGCCACCGAAACCCGCTTCGGCATCGGCAACCATTGGCGCAAAATAATAAGTCTCGCGTCCGCCACTCATGTGTTGCACTTGGTCGGCACGCATGAGCGCATTGTTGATACGGCGGATGAGGGCAGGCACAGCATCTACAGGATACAGGCTTTGGTCGGGGTACATCTGACCCGCCGTGTTGCCATCTGCCGCCACTTGCCACCCACTGATATAAATGGCTTTGAGACCTGCCTCTACCATCTGCACAGCTTGATTGCCCGTGATTGCGCCCAACGCATTGACATAACTTTCGGTTTGGAGCAATTGCCAGAGGCGTTCTGCCCCCATTTGGGCGAGGGTGTATTCAATCCGAATCGTGCCACGCAATTTGAGGACATCTTCGGGGGTGTATGGACGGGTGACACCTGTCCAACGGGGGTTATTCATCCAGTCGTGTTTGATTGCCAAAGCTGATGTGTGCATGATAAATTCTCCTATTTGATAAAATGAAAACTAGTCTAAATACTCATACGCGGGTAACGTGAGGAACTCGGTAAATTCTTCGCGCCGAATCATCTGGTCAAAAATATCACTGGCAAGCAGGTATTTCCCGTTTCTGAAGCGAGAGTCGCCTACTTCGCCCTTAATCGCATCGAGTTCTTCTTCCAAAAATTGGCTATAGAGCGATTCGGTCACTTCGCGTCCATCGTCCAATTGGGCATGGTGATGAAGCCATTGCCACACCTGAGAACGGCTGATTTCGGCGGTGGCGGCATCTTCCATCAGGTTATAGAGGGGAACACATCCGTTGCCACCGAGCCATGCCTCTAGGTATTGAATCCCGACTTTCAGATTCCAGCGCAAGCCGTGTTCGGTGATAGACCCTGTGCTTGCTGTGACCAAATCATCCGCCACCACATGCACATCTGGGCGTTGTTTGGTGAGCTGGTTGGATGTGGGCATGTAGGTATCGAAAACATTTTTTGCCGTCTCGATTAATCCCGGATGTGCCACCCATGTGCCATCGTGACCATCTTGTGCCTCACGCAGTTTGTCTTGGCGCACCTTCTCCATCGCCTTTTCGTTGGCATTGGTGTCGTTTTTAATCGGGATTTGTGCCGCCATCCCGCCCATCGCATGTGCGCCTCGCTTGTGGCATATCTTAATCACATTGAGCGCATAATTCCGCATAAATGGGACGGTCATGGTCACTTGGGCGCGGTCTGGTAATACCCGTGTAGGGTCTTTATGAAATTTCTTGATATAGCTAAAGATATAATCCCAACGACCACAATTGAGTCCTGCGGAGTGGTCACGCAATTCGTATAAAATTTCTTCTGTCTCGAATGTCGCTAAAATCGTCTCTATAAGTACCGTTGCTTTAATCGTTCCACGCGGGATATTCAGTTCATCTTGTGCCAGATTAAACACATCGTTCCATAAGCGTGCTTCCAGATGACTTTCGAGTTTTGGCAGATAAAAATAAGCCCCTGTGCCACGTTTGAGCGCCTCATGCGCGTTATGAAAAAAATATAATCCAAAGTCAAATAACCCTGCGGGGATGGGTTTTCCATCTATCGAGAAATGCTTTTCGTTCAAATGCCACCCGCGTGGACGCACCATCAACACGGCGGTTTGGTCATTGAGCCGATATTGTTTGCCTGTTTCGTTGGTATAGGTGATGTTACGGCGCACCGCATCGCGCAGGTTAACTTGACCATCTACCATATTGAACCATGTGGGGGCGTTGGCATCTTCAAAATCTGCCATGAACACCTTTGCACCGCTATTGAGCGCATTAATCACCATTTTGCGGTCGGTGGGACCCGTGATTTCGACCCGACGATCTTGCAAATCCACAGGCACAGGGGCAACTTGCCACGCGCTTTCGCGGATATGCTGTGTGTCTGGCAAAAAGTCGGGTTGGTTGCCCGCATTTATCAACGCTTGGCGGTCTTTACGCGCAGTGAGGAGCGCATCCCGTTGGGCGGTGAATGTTCGGGCGAGTTTGGCGAGAAATGTCACCGCATCGCCTGTGAGAATCTCGGCAAATGCGGGGGTTATTTCTCCCTTTATTTCAATTCCTTCACCCATTATTCTTGTCTCCTGTGTGATGTTTCTTGTGAAATCTTTTACTAGTGTATGCTTTTATATGGTGAGAAACATCACAAGGATGACGGAACATAACAGGGTCTTTTCCGACACAGTGTACTAATCTAACGCACGTTAGATTATGGAAAAGTTTCCATGCACAAACGCGCTATCTGTACGAAACCCGCTATTAATGTTACGATATGGACTATGGGCGCGCCCTTCTGCGCCTATTGTGATGATGTTAAATGGTATTGTTGTGGCGTATTGGCGAACACCGAAAGAATAGCCCACATGGGACAGCACTTACACCAAAAGATTTTTGATGGACATTTATTAAAACAGCTACTCATGGCGGGACTGATGTGGCTAGACCATCATCAAGAGCGCGTCAATTGGCTTAATGTGTTCCCCGTACCCGATGGCGACACGGGTAAAAATATGGTTCTCACGCTCAAACAGGGTTATGAAGCCATTCGCCATAGCGATGAAGCTCATGCAGGGCTGTTATGTAAGACATTTGCGCGGGGCGCATTATTGGGCGCACGGGGCAATTCTGGCGTGATTTTGTCGCAATGGCTGGGTGGGTGGGCAGAATTTGTCTCAGATTCACCGACATTCGACTTGGAATTGCTCAATAAGGCATTTGCCAATGGGGTAAAAAAAGCCTATGGCGTGGTCATGACCCCCACCGAAGGCACAATCCTCACGGTTGCCAGAGAAGCATCTGAGGCATTAGCGATTTATGCCAAAACGGGTGATGATTGGGTGGTCGGCATGGAAGTGTTGCATAATGCCGCCAAAGAATCGCTGGCAAAAACGCCCGATTTATTGCCTATCCTCAAAACGGCGGGCAAGGTAGATTCTGGCGGGCAGGGATTGGTATTTATTTTAGAAGGAATGGTCAAGGCATTGCGCGGTGAGCCGATAAGTATGCGCGATGAAGAGGCAGAATCGCCCTTATGGGGTGGGGATGCTTTGCCACCCGATGATGCCGATGGCTATGGTTATGATGTGCAATTTTTGATGCGCGGACAGGCTATGAACCTAGAAGGTATCCGCGAGGCGATGAACGGGCTTGGTTGGTCGGTATTGGTGGCGGGTGATGCGAGCCTGATAAAAGTGCATATCCATGTGCATAATCCGGGTGAGCCATTGAGCTATGCCGTCGCTCATTGTGATGCGTTAGATGATGTGGTGGTCGAAAATATGCAATTGCAATATGAACGGCTTTATGGGGTACAACCCTTGCGGATTGTCTCTACAAATGGCATACCCGTCATCGCAGTGGCGAGTGGGCGCGGGTGGCGTGACGCATTTTATGATGTGGGGGTTTCCTGTGTGATTGAGGGCGGACAGACCATGAACCCTAGCACAGACGACTTTTTGCAGGTGATAAAAACACTCCACAATGACGACATCATCATTTTGCCCAACAATAAAAATGTGCTTCTTGCCGCTCAACAAGCCTCTAATGAGGCGAAAGCACTCAATAAACGGGTGACGGTCATCAACACCCAGAGTATGCCACAAGGTATTTCTGCCATGCTAGGCTATCTGGATAGCTATGAAGATGGGGATAGTGATACCATAGCCGATGCCATGCGCGAGGCATTTTCTCATCTGATAACAGGCGAAATCACCACCGCTATTCATGCCAGCCAATTGCCCAATATGGATGTGAAAGAGGGTCAATGGATTGGTCTGATAGACGACCAATTGGCGGTGGCAGAAGAGACGCTAGAAGGGGTGATGAAGGGCTTGCTGGCGCATGTAAACGCGCATCGGCACGAATTGGTCACACTCTATTATGGGGTTGGGCTTTCGGCAGAACGCGCCCAAGAGGTGATGCAAACGGTGCAAAGGGTATATACAAGCCTGCAATTTCAATTGGTTTATGGTGGACAGCAATTGTATCCTATCATCATGAGCGTTGAATAATGACGATTTATCTAGTGACCGATAGTGGCGCACAATTTGCACAATCATACTTTGTAGAGCAAAATCGGGTGCTGATTTTGCCCAATCGCCTCGAAATAGATGGCAAACTCTACCGCGAAGGCATAGACATCACTGCCGAAGAAGTGGTGAGGCGCATGGCAAAAATGGGTGCTTCGCCACTTGTTCATTCGCCTAGTGTGGAAAATTATCTCGACTTGTTGGGAAAATTGTCTACCACAGGCAAGCCGATTATTGTCATCACCAGCTCCCGTGAGATGTTTGGTAGCTGGGCAAATGCCCGCCTTGCCAAGCAACAACTGGGTAATGAAAATATCCATGTGGTAGATTCGCAGACGGTATGCGCGGGGCAGGGCATGTTGGTGAAGGTGGCAGTGCGTGCGATTGCCGATGGGCAACCCGCGCATGAGGTGGTGAGGCTTGTTCGTGGCGCATCTGAACGCATTTTTACGCTATACTATTCAGAATCACTACAACCCAAAACACATGGGCAAGTCATGGGTGACTCACATGCGTTGCTGGGGATGTTGCTCAATGTGAAGCCATTTTTTGCCATTGAGAACGGACGACTTTTGACCGTAGAAAAAGTGCGGACGCGCTCACAGGCGTTAGAACGTTTGGTTGAATTCGCTATAGAATTTACCGATATTGAGGATATACTTATCTCGCAATACAAAGTCGCCATCACCGAACAAACCCGCCAATTACAAGACCGTCTGGCGGCAGAATTTCCCAAATACAAATTTCCCTATGCGTTGTATGGGGCAACATTGGCTTCTAAAATTGGGACAGAGGTGATAGGCATCGTCATTTTGGAGCGAGAAATAGAACCGATAGGGCATTTCGATGAAGATTAAATTTTTGACCGATAGCGTATGCGATATTCCAGATGATTTGTTGCGCCAATACCATATCACTATTGCACCGATATTTGTGAATTTTGGTGGACAAAGTTTTGCCGATGATGGCATAGAACTCAAACGCGATGATTTTTATCGGCGGTTACGCACGCTAGAAGATTATCCGCATACCTCTGCCATGTCGCCAGAACTCGCTCGTACCTATATTGACCGTGCCTATACCGATGCAGACCACTTGTTTATCATCACCACGCCAAAAGGTTTGAGTGGGATATATAATGCCATGCGACTGGGGAGCGAACATCTGCCCCAAGAACGGGTGACATTGATAGATAGCGGGCAATTGAGCATCGGCATGGGCTGGCAAGTGCTAATTGGGGCGCAAGTCGCACAAGAAACGGGCGATGTGGCGCTCACACACCGTGCTATTATGAGCGCCCAAGCCAACCAGCATGTCTATTGCACCGTTGGGTCACTGGACTTTTTGCGCCGTAGCGGACGTGTGAGCTGGGCGGCGGCGAATATCGGTAATTTTTTGAATATTAAACCTGTTGTGCAGTGTCGTGAAGGAGAAGTTCACCCCATTGCACGGGTGCGGACATTTAACCGTGCCTTAGACAAGCTCGCAGAATTGGCGCGTGCCAATGCGCCATACGATAAATTCGCCATTTTGCATATTTTGAACGAAGAAGGCTTTCATGCCCTCCAAGACCGCCTAGCCGATATTTTGCCACCAGATACCATCGTTGGTACGGTGGGTCCCGCATTGGGGACACATGTCGGACCAGGCGCAGTGGGGTTTGCCGCCGTCAGCAAAGGATGGAAAGATGCCATCAGCACTTGAGATGTTGATAAAAGTCCTCAAATTAGAGCAGGACAAGGGATATAAAAATACAGCTGTCATCGGCGGGTTATCTGCCTATGGCGAACAATGGTCGGCGGATGCCCATCGGCAAGCCCGCAAGCCAGAACATCATATTTTGGTGGATGAAATTGTAGATACACTCCATCGGTATGCCTCTATTGAGAATAAAACCGAGCGCGGGAGTGCTATTTCTTACCTGATGGACAGAATCACGGGTCGCAAACCTGCCCCAGAGGGTTATTTGGCGCGTCTGGAACACTATGCCCAGTTGACCCCACCGCCTCCACCTGTCACCAATACACCACTGCATGAAGAACGTCGCCCAGAGCGCGAAAAACTCCCCCCTAAGCGTGAAAATCGTCCGCCAAGCGATGATACCACATCCACAGAAGCATCTCCACGCCCACCCAGACGCGATAAAAAACGTGAATCGGGGGAATTTACGCGGGCAGTGGATGATGGGCAACCACCCAAACCAACCGATGCGGCGACACGCCCAAACCCTAGAAATGCGCCACCACCCAAACCGCGCAAAACAGAACGCCGTCCTGCGCCCACAAAAATGGGCAATAGCAATGATATGCGCTTGGATAAATTGTTCAAAGAATCGTATATCGGAGATTCATCCGATACATGGCAATATGAACCGCCACTGGTGAATAAAGGTATCCCCGATTTACCCGTCAAGCCACGCCTCGCCCGTCCACCACGTATCCCACGCCCACCTATCTCCCCAGAGACGGCGAAAGATACCCTGCGCGGGTTAGATGCCAGTGTGGAGACGGTGAAGGGGGTAGGTCCAAAATTGCTAGAGCAGTTGAATACGTTGGGCATTTATACCATCAATGACTTGCTATTCAATTTGCCTCGCCGTCATGATGATTATACGCGCCTAGAGCCAATTGTCCGCCTGTTGCCAGAGACGATTGTCACCGTTATTGGCACAGTCAAATTTTGTGAGCCACGCACGAGTAAAAGTGGACGCAAAGATTTTTATATGGAAGTTGACGATGGCACAGGGACAATTTCTTGCACATTTTTTGGGCAACATTTCCTCACACGGGTCATCCGCAAAAAAATGCAACTGGTCATCAGTGGCAAAGTGGGGGTTTTTCGTCAACGGTTGCAGATGAACAATCCCGAATGGGAAGAACTCGATGATGAAAATTGGCATACAACGGGCATTGTCCCCATTTATGGGCTCACAGAAGGACTTAGTGGGCGCAGATTGCGAAACCTAATGCGTGAAGCGGTGCTATATTGGGCAGACCGCTTGCCAGATTATATGCCACTGACCACATTAGAACGGGCAGAACTGGCAGATTTGGGTTGGACAGTAAAAAATCTGCATTTCCCAGAGTCACAAGACCATTTAGAACATGCCCGTGTCCGCTATATTTTTGACCAACTGATTTTGTTGCAAATGTCCATCATGGCAAATCGGCGCGATTGGCAAGCCAGTCCTGCACCCCAATTGCCTGTGGATGACGAGTTTTTGGATGGATTTATCGAATCGGCATTCCCCTATACCCTGACCAACGCGCAATATCGGGCAATCGCCGATATTCGTCGGGATATGGCGAGTGTTGTGCCGATGAATCGCTTGTTGCAAGGCGATGTGGGGTCGGGCAAGACGGCGGTGGCGATTGTCGCGCTGGCGATGACCTTTGCCAATGGCAAACAAGCGGCATTGATGTCGCCAACGGGTATTTTGGCAGAACAGCATTACCGCAATATCAGCCGTATTTTCGATGAAATGGCATACACAGACCGCCGTCCTGTTGTGGCGTTATTGACCAGCTCCCTCACCACCATAGAACGTGAAGCCGTGTATAACGGGATGCGTGATGGCTCAATTGATATTGTCATCGGCACGCACGCCATCATTCAATCGGGGGTAGAATTTGCCGATTTGGGGCTAGCCATTATTGATGAGCAACACCGTTTTGGGGTGGAACAACGCAAAACACTCCGCGCAAAAGGCGGAAATCCGCATTTGCTAGTGATGACCGCCACACCCATCCCGCGCACTATGTCGCTGACGGTGTATGCCGACCTTGACTTGTCTGTGATGGATGAAATGCCTGTAGGACGTACCCCTGTGGATACATTTATTGTCAAACCAGTGGAGCGTGAGCGTATTTATGCGTTTATCCGCGCCCAAATCGGTGAGGGCAGACAAGCCTTTGTGATTCATCCACTGGTCGAGGCATCCGATAAAATTGATGCGCGGTCTGCGGAAGAAGCTTATGAAGAATTAACCAGAGTGTTTCATCGCAATCGGGTGTGTTTGTTGCATGGTCGCATGAAACCCGCCGAAAAAGATGAGATTATGGGCGCATTTGCGCGTCACGAATATGACATCATGGTAACAACCTCGGTGGCAGAAGTCGGAGTAGATATTCCCAATGCCAGCATTATCGCCATTGAGGGGGCGAATCGGTTTGGGTTGGCACAACTACACCAATTTAGAGGACGTGTTGGGCGTGGTGGTTATGAATCATATTGCTTGCTCATCCCCGATGCCGATACACCCGATGCGGCAGAACGCCTCAATGCGATGGTCAGCACAACCAACGGCTTTGAACTCGCAGAAATAGATTGGCGCTTGCGTGGGGCAGGGGATTTGATTGGCACACGCCAAAGCGGGAGCAATACTTTACAACTCATGGAATTTATGAAACCCGAATTGGTCGAGATGGCGCAACGTGAAGCTCGCACACTCTATGAAGAAGACCCCTATCTCACCCAACCAGAACACCAATTGCTCAAACAACGGGTGGATATGCTCTATAACGAAAGTACCGATGTAAGCTAGTTCCTATGGATGATAGATAATTAGGTCTATCATCCATACACACTATTAACGATTTTTCCGTTACAATGAGGATACTTTTATGAACTAATTTAATGGAGTGGACTCATGATTCACCAGCCGGCTGTATGGGCAAGTGTCGAAGAAGTGGCACAAAAATTGCATACCTACGTCATAAATCACATGCACTTATCTAATGCAGGTCATGTGACCGATGCCAAGACGGGCTATATTTTGTCTTATGAGCCGATAATAGTCGCCCGTCCAACGGTGGGGATTATCGCCAAAGAACGCCTCTCAGCATTGCCGATGGGAAATATTCCCTATCACCCCGATTTTGTCATAGAGGTGATTTCTCCTATCAATCCCTCTGATGTTGTGCAGACCAAAATCCGCCAATATTTAGATGCTGGTGTGAGGCAAGTATGGGTGGCACATATCAAATCACGCTCTGTTGCCGTGTATGCCCCCGATATTGTGTTCACGGTGCCGTTTGATGGCACGCTATTCGGTGATGATATGCTCCCTGGATTCAAGCTGACCATGCGCGATTTGTTTAAGGGATAAGGCAGATGGCTACGCCGATACCAACTAAAAATCGCGTCTCTGCGCGGGATTATTTGCTCCTGCCAGAGATGAACACCCCCCAGGAATTGATAGATGGTGAGCTGATCGTGACTGCTTCTCCTATAAATGCCGATCAACGGGCAGTGGGGCGTATTTATCAGATGTTATTATCCCTCATTCCCAATGGTGAGGTGATATTATCGCCATCGGATGTACATTTTGATGAATGGAATGTCGTTCAACCAGATGTTTTTTGGATTGCAGAGAATAGTGCCTGCCAAGATGTGGATACCCATTTTATGGGTGCGCCGACACTGATTATTGAGGTGTTATCGCCATCCACCGCTACCCAAGATAAGGTGAAAAAATTTCGTTTATACGAAAAATATGCCGTGTCAGAATATTGGCTGGTGGATATTTCTGGGGATTATATTGAGGTTTGGTCGCTACACAGTGATAAATATGGGTTTGTGGGGCGATATACCGCCGATGAAGCCTTTATATCGCCCATATTGGGACAAAAATCGGTGCAGGTGAATGTGGTTTTGCGATAACCTAACTACCCTTCACTCGCTCCACAAATTCATCAAATAAATACAACGAGTCATGCGGACCGGGCGATGATTCGGGGTGATATTGCACACTAAACGCGCCGAGTCCATCATGCCGTAGCCCCTCAATTGTTTGGTCGTTGAGGTTGATATGGGTCACTTCTGCGCCTTGAAGATTACTATTATGGCTCACCGCAAATCCATGATTATGGGCGCTGATTTCCACATGCCCCGTCTGTAAATTTTTGACAGGTTGGTTGCCCCCGCGATGCCCAAAGCGCATTTTTTCGGTTGTACCACCGAGTGCCAATCCCAAAATTTGATGCCCCAAACAAATGCCGAATACAGGCACTTTTCCCATGAGATTTTTCACATTGTCTATTGCATAGGTGACGGCGGCGGGGTCTCCCGGTCCGTTGCTCAAGAATATGCCTGCTGGTTTTTGGTCTAATACCGTGTCATAGGGCATGTCGGCAGGGACAACGCGCACGCGCAAGCCTCTGTCGGTGAGCATCCGCAAAATATTGCGTTTTATCCCATAGTCATAAGCAATGATGAGCGGTGCAGAGGTATCTTCATTACGGGTACTATACCATTGCGGGTCGCTATGCTCTGTCCAGTTATATGGCTCGGCGGTGGTGACATCATCCACCAAATTCCACCCCGACATATCGGGCGATTGTCGGGCGAGTTCAATAAGTGCCTGCGCGTTGTTGGCTTGTTCTCCATGGGCGATTGCCGCCCGCATCACACCTTTGCTACGGATATAACGCACCAAAGCGCGGGTATCTACTTCACTCAGACCAATCACGCCTTGCTCACGTAGATAGCCATCCAAATTGCCACGATTACGCCAATTGCTGACCACAGGACTAAGCGAGCGCACAACAAACCCCGATACCCATACTTTTTCAGATTCAACATCTTCAATATTGATGCCCGTATTGCCCACATGCGAAACCGTCATGGTGACAATTTGCTTATAGTACGAGGGGTCGGTGAGAATTTCTTGATAGCCTGTCATAGAGGTGTTAAAGACCAATTCACCCGTCTGAACACCTTCTGCGCCCCAGCCAATCCCAGAAAATACCCGACCGTCTTCTAGTGCCAACAATCCGTTCATAGCGTAGTCCTTTCATCCAAATCAATGTGTGTGTTTGGCAGGGGCGAGGCACGCCTCGCCCGTGATAGTGCGTTGCCCGTTATTTCAAATATTTCCGAAATGTATATGATGACCGCTTAAAGCCACCTTTTTCCTCGTAAAAATGATGTGCGTCGTTGCGATGCAAGCCAGAGGTCAGCCACAGATAATCGCAGTTATTCCCTTTTGCGATATTTTCGATATGATTGATGAGCGCAATGCCATAGCCTTTTGACCGATGACCCTCTGCCGTCACCAAATCTTGAATATAGATGCTCCGTCCATTGAGCAGGGTGGTAGATTGACGGAAGCCCGCCAATGCCGCAGGTGTGGTTGCCGATTCATCTTCATATACCCCAAATAGGCGGTAGCCTTGTGGCATCATGATTTGCAACAGGCTCAAAAATTCTTCTTCATCCATTGGGCGCAATTCGCGCATGATAGGGAACGCATTTTTGAAATCTTCTACGGTCATTAATTCAACAATTTTCATGATGGAACTCCTTTGTATAGGGTGTGCAAAAAATATATTCTATGGTTTTAATTGTTTGTACTCTAGGACGGTATGTATGCCGTCCCTACAACGACAAATTGGGGTGTAGGGACAGGATATATCCTGTCCGCAGGTTATAGGATGAATCCTACGATTATATCATGACCGATAATGACTGTTGATGGAAATATAATCGTGGCTCATGTCGCATGTCCACACCAAAGCATCACCTTGCCCCATATTGAGGTCTAAGGTGATGAAAATCTCCGATTTTGCAAAGATGGCTTTGGCTTGTTCCTCATCGTAATTTGTGCCTGTGCCATCCTCAAATAGCACCAAATTATGGCTATCTAGCTTATTTATCTCTATATTCGTTGAAATAGATAATCGTGCTTTGTCTGGATTAAATGACACCCCTGCACGCCCCGCCGCCGCCATAATCCGCCCCCAATTAGGGTCTCCGCCATAAATAGCCGTCTTGACCAACGGCGATGTGGCGATGGCATCCGCAATTTTGCGTGCAGATAGGTCATCCAATGCCCCTCTCACATCAACATGAACTAATTTGGTCGCGCCTTCACCATCACGGGCGATACTTTTGGCTAGTTGTTCGCATATCATGCTCAAAAACGAGGTGAAATTATCGTATTCATACATCGAATCAATCA
>DAOTUO010000036.1:0-11001 GCA_034436595.1 Anaerolineae bacterium
GTAATTTTTATGGATAGCGGGCGAATTGTGGAAGTGGGTACACCAGAACATTTCTTTGTAGACCCACAACACGAGCGCACCAAGCTGTTTTTATCGCAAATTTTATAAGCGATGCCATATATAAGTCCCTACACGCCTATAATCGGTTTGGGTTGGTAGGGACGTGATATATCACGTCCGAAAATCGTTATTTCAACCATTGTCACCGCCCACCATGCACCCACAACGTTTTTTATTCGGTTAAATCTCGCTATTGTCTTTGATGAAAGACACCAATTCGTCCACATGAGTAAATGCCAAACCCGTGACGCTATCTGCCGCGCCATAATAAACGGCGATGCGCCCTGTTTCTGGGTCATGCAGAGATGCACACGGGAACACGACATTGGGGACATCGCCCACACATTCATATAACGCTTGTGGCGACATCAAATACGGTGCAGCACGATAAATCACCTTCCATGGTTGGTCTAGGTCAAGCAATGCCGCCCCCATACTATACACATAGCCATTGCATGAGGTCAATACACCGTGATAAATGAGCAACCAGCCTTCACTGGTCTCTACAGGGATGGGACCCGCGCCAATTTTGGTACTTTCCCAACGCCAACTCTTGGGTTTCATCACAAAACGATGATTGCCCCAATGCACCATATCGGGGCTTTCGCTATAAAAAATATCGCCAAAGGCAGTATGACCCGTGTCGCTGGGACGGCTAAACATGGCATATTTGCCGTTGATTTTGCGCGGAAATAGCACCCCATTGCGGTTATAAGGCAAAAAAGCGTTCTCTATAAAATGAAATTCCTTAAAATCGAATGTATAGCCGATGCCGATGGTGGGACCATGATAGCCATTGCACCATGTCACATAATAACGGTCTTCTAGCCACACCACACGCGGGTCATAGCGATGCACAAATTCGCCCAATGCGGGGTCGCTAAAATGCCACTCGATGGGGTTAGGTTCAATCTGCCAATTGACCCCATCGGCGCTGTGTCCCACATGCAGGTTCATGGTACGGCGCGTATCATCTATGCGAAAAACACCCGCAAACGCACCATTAAACGGGACTGCCGCGCTATTAAATATGCTATTTGAGGTGGGGGTTGCATGACGGCTGATGATGGGGTTGCCACTATAGCGCCACATGGTTGTTTTGATGTCACTGGGACGGTCTTCCCAAGGGATGTTTGGTAGAGGGTCGCCAACCATCGTCACAGCAGGTTTCACACGCAATATTTGTTCCATGCCGATACTCCTATGGATGTTTTGGTAAAATAACGTCAATTATAGATAATGATAATTGCTTTAAGAATTAGAGTGTCGAAAGAAATTATAAAAACAGCCCCTATGCCCCCCTGCGTGGAGAAAGGGGGAGAAAACCGTTTCTAAGCGAGGTTTTAACCCCTTATCCAATTTTTTGGGGAGGGGGTGGGGTCAAAACTCTTTTTCAAAAAATTAACCGAATGTTACTTATTTTATTGATTATAAATCATCTGATTTGAAAAGCAATAATTTGCTCATTCCATAGGTGAAACTCTACCCCTTGCGGAACACCATCAATGTATGGTCGTTGAGCCGATTAAACACAGGCAACTGTGCCAGCCGTTTTTCGATGTTACATATCCATCCCCAAAAACGCGGATATTTTGCCACCAACGGCGCGAGATAGGATGGTGGCAATACCACACCAACCCCGACCATGCGCTCTAATCGCAATCCCGCACGGGCAAAATCTTTCCGCAAAGCGCGATGCGTGGGATACCACACGCGCAACGCCCCGCCATTACCCACATGCACCAACCGTCCACCAAAAAATCGACGTATGGCTTGTCTGGGATGCAGATGGAGCAGATGCCATACGATTTCGATGGGGCAGGTGCGCGTCATGGTGACAATCACCGCTATGCCGTTTTCTGCTAAGTGGTCATGGATGAATTTTGCCAGCGATTCCCGATTTTCCACGCAATTAATCACGCCAAAATTAGAGAACACCGCATCGAATGGGGCGGCATCCAACGGGGTAGGGGGGAGCGCGTTCAAATCCAATTGCAAAAATTTCACATGCCCCCCGCCACCTTGTAGCGCATCACCCACATCCTCAACCCTTTCCTTGTGGACGGCATGTATGCCGTCCCTACGGGGTAGAGGAATTCCCCCTCTCCATACAATGGGGAGGGGGTTAGGGAGTGGGGTCACGATTTTGTCATGGGCAATTTTTATCATCTCGCCAGAGGCATCTGTCGCCAAGACGGATATGCCCATATCGGCAAAATGGCGGGCATCCTCACCTGTGCCACAGCCTAATTCGAGGATGGTCATGGGCGGGGTGAACGGGGTATGCGCCCAGACCTGTTCCCGTAGCCACTTGCCCAGCAATTGGTCGGTGAACTCGGCATCATAGGCGTGGGCGGTGGGGTCAAAGGCGGGTGTGGTTGTCATTTTGGTGGATCACTTTTCATAATGACATCATATCGTGCTTGAATATCGGCACGGTCATTGGGTTCGGTAATTACCTTATCACTACCACGTTTTATCATTTCCGCGTGTTTGATGAGGACATCGCGTTGAGAGGCGGTATGGGTTTTTGCCAAAATAACGGCAATCACTTCTAACATGCGAATTGTGACTGCCACATCGGTTTGTGCATGTTGCCGAATTTGGTTAAATGAGCCGTTGATGATACCTTCAAATGATAGCCTGTCACTAATCACACGGATTTTAGCGGATGAATCATAATAATAGCCGTTGGTGATGGTAGATTCTGCTAGTGTGGATAATGTGTTACTGAATTGGTCTAAGCAAGCAATCGCCGTAAATGGGTCGTTAACCCCGGGCGATAATGCCCGTACTGCTATTTCGACCAATTGTGCGATTGCAAATTCCATATCTTGTAACCGTGCGCGACTCACCCCTAATATTAAATGTTGGTTAATCGCTTTTTCGAGGTCATCGGTCAATACATTGGCAGGATACACGCGCATAATCACTGTGCCACTGGCGATAAAATCACCCGCACGATACAAACATTTGAAAATTGCATCGTGTTCGATGGCGATGTTGACCAATGCGTCATAATTTATTGCCTGAAGATAGCCACTGCGATGCGCCAAAACGGTATCGCTTTGGTCGTCAAAATTGACAGGCAAATCGGCATCATCTCGCAGACGGTATTCATAACGGTTTTGGATAGATGATTTTGGGAATAATCGCTTCACACTGGCTTCGAGTTCTTGACCGATATTTGTGATGACGGTCTGCGCCTGTAACATCAAGGCGATGTGATGAAAAAAATAAATCAGCACGCCGATGCTGATGAGTGTCAACACGATTGCCACCGTCACCGATAAATGCGGGACAAATCCTGCATCCCGTACTGTCCGCAAGACCAACACGCAATAAATAAACAGCGATACAAATGTGCCTAATACCACCTGATTGCTACGGTCACGCATAAAATTATTCAATAATCGCGGACCCAATTGGGATGATGCTAAGGTGAGCGCCACCACCGTTATCGAAAATGTCAGACCTGCTATCGAAATCATCGCGCCTGCAACGGTAGATAGCAAGCTACGGGCGCTACTTGCTCCGCCGATGTAAATGATACTTTCGGTCATATCGGATGATGCGACAAGTTCCTTATCAACAGTGGGCAATATGAGCGCACTTATCACCGCAACAGCAATCATCATTGATGGGATAAACCAAAATGATGTGCGTAACCTATCCCACCACATATTAAATTTGAAGGTCATATATACTCAATCAGTCTCTTCTGATAATCCAATAAAGGCTTGCAAAACAGTTTTGAAGCGGGGCTTACCAAATAAATCGAGATATTCAAAATGGGTAGGTTCTGGCAATACAACTGAATTGGCATACATTTTTTTCGATCCTAAAAAGATGAGTCGCTGGCGTTTTTGGGCATTGCCATACTGTGCAGAATTGAGAACCCCATAAGTGATATGATAGCCTATGGTGTCCATTTCTTCTAAAATGGCATTTAGTAATCGTCCTTTATCAATTCCTTTGAGGTTAGAAACATTTTCCATCATAAATAATGGGGGCGAAATCTCTTTAACAATACGTAGAAATTCAAAAATGAGTTCTCCACGCGGGTCATGTTGTCCTTTTTGCTTACCCGCTTGACTAAATGATTGGCATGGAGGACCCCCATACACGAGAGATATATCACTAGGGGCAATATTGCAAGCAGATAGCAATGTATTTGCCGATATATCCTGAATATCTTGCTCAAAAATGGGGAATGACTCTCCAAAATAGCCTTTTAGTGTATCGCAACGGTCTTTTTCAATTTCGATACAAGCAATCGTCTTAAAGTGGCTATTATCGGCTGTACAGACATTACGATTTGCCACTTCTAACCCGCCCGCCCCACTAAACAGGCTTAATGCGGGGAATTGTATTTGATGAGGTACTTGTCGTTTTGCGAACTGGAGTAATTGCCTAAAAATGGCTTCACCAAGTTCAACAGGCACAGCATCACCGACTTGCCGTTGTACACTCGTCAGGCTACCCTTAAATTCGAGGTCATCTGGAAAGCCTTGCAGACGTGCGGCTTCTCTTGGGGTGATAAAACGGTCATAGAATGGATGGACAAATTTATTATAGATATAGCCTGTCACCGTTAATGATGGCTGATTTGGGTCTAAACGTATCATCCGAAGATTGGGACCTCCCTTTCGGTTGGGGTCTTCCTTGACATAATAGCGAAAACTGTCATGCCATAATTCTTCGGGCAAATCTTGCATCTTTTGACCAATTTTGAGCGCCTTTATACGATTTAAGACTGTTTCGCCCGCTTTTCGGGCTTGGTGATTGTAAATAATGCTCATTTTTACCTTAAAAGTCAAAAATTTGGCTTAACCATTCGTCATCGGTGATTGTCTGTGTTAAGGCAATGATACCATCAAAAAGGTTAAAAAATGTATCGGATTGGCGACGTGTCCACACAATATCTGCGAATTGCGATAAATAATCAGCATAATGGTGCACAGCATGAATATTAGACACTAGTCCCACCGTATAATTGTAAGCAGAAGATGGTTTGCCTGCGATACTCAGGTTAAATACCTGATAGATGCCTTTTTTAATGTCATCTGTCCTGTCCATCCCCACACTTGTCTTACTATCGGATACAGATTCATAGCCACCACTATCCCCTCGCTTAACCCAATTGGCGGGGCGCGGTACAGGTTGCCCACACCCATTTGTCAACCAATAAATTGGCAGAAAGTTTTTATGTGAGTAGGCGGTTAGGGCTTGTTTCCAGTGACTAAAATAATTCATAAAAAATGTTGGTTGGGCTAATAATTGCAAAATACCGCGCATTGCCCAACTTGTATCATTATGAGATGATTTGTATCCGAGCGAATACGAATTATCTGGCAACAATAGCGATATTTCTGTTGCGGTTGTTTTAATCTTTAGTGGGGCATGGGGTATATCTTGGCTGGATGGCTCTTTAGGGGATGTGCATAATGGAAATGTGATTAATGGTGAGGCTTTTATTTCTCCAAAAAACACTTTGATTGGAGATGGTATTTCATCGAAGAAAATAATATCTATCGGCTCTCTTCCTTTTAATACACGTATAGATGGGTATCTACGATGGACTATTTCTTGAATAATTCCCGCCAGCAATTTTGATGTGATTGCACCAATAACCCCCGATTTTGGTTTATTGGCTTTATGATAAACAAATTTTCCCGTCATAATACACTTTGGGCAAATGTTGGTGTATGGGTAAAGGATAATAGGGTTTTCTGTCGAACATGCTAACCACCCCTCATCACCAACCAAGCCATAATATTCTGCGCTTACCAACAAATCAAACGCAGAGGCTAACGCAAATTTGCGCTCTGCGGGGGATGTTATAGACATTATGGCATTTACCACAGCCGAAATAACATCCCCTTGTAACATAGATAATGAAAATGGCATTGCTTGTGCCAATTTATCTGCAATCCATTTGTCTTGGGTCATAGCCCCGTCTCCACCTGATGGCGGGTGAGCCACATGCCCACACGCCCCAATTTGGCGCTGATGTATGCCTTGCCCATGCGCGACACATCCCGATTGTGTGCCACTTTTTGCTGATGAAAAGCGACCTCGCTCACCATCCAACGGGTGGCGTGTCCATAATACGTGCGGGAATGTCTGCCTAGCACAGTATGATTGCTATCTGACCCCTCTGCCCATGCTTTGGTGGCGACCACTTTATCGGCAACTTTGGCGTGAAATTTTGTCCCCGCAATCGGATAGGCGACTGTCGTGAGAAAAATATCGGGGTTGGCGACTTTGAGCGTCTCTACAGTGGCTTGTAAATCGGATAATTCTTCGCCATCATAACCGAGCATGATGAACATGCCTGTTTGAATCTCATATTTTTTGAGCAGATGCACCATCTCTATTACGCGCTTCACATCGGTCTGGCGTTCCATCGCATCCAAAATACGCTGTGACCCACTCTCCGCGCCTACCCATAGCCGATAGCACCTCATCTCGGCAATTGTCTGCACAACTTTTTCGTTCAATCGGTCTTCACGGC
This sequence comes from Anaerolineae bacterium, assembly GCA_034436595.1. Classification (GTDB taxonomy): domain Bacteria; phylum Chloroflexota; class Anaerolineae; order Aggregatilineales; family Phototrophicaceae. The sequence continues at coordinate 6,578 of DAOTUO010000036.1, forward strand.
TGATGGTCTCGAAGGGCGTTTGCAAACCGCGCTTGGTCAATTCTTCGGAATAGGCGAATAGCCATCGGTGATTGATGGTGAACACATCATCGGCATACCACAATAAATCCGGGTTATACGCCTCTTTGATGTGTGCCACTTCATCCGCCACCACTTGCGGAGACCGTCTGCGATGGGTATAGCCATACACCGCATGACTGCACCAATTACATTTATACGGACATCCCCGCGCCGTGATGAGCGATACCGCGCCTTGCCCGTGATGCGTGCGCCATGTGTCCACATATTGGGGGATATTAATCGCGCCTCTATCGGGCATGGGGATGATGTTGAGGTCTGCGATTTGGGCGCGGGCAGGGGTGCGAATCACTTCGCCGTCTTGCCGATAGACCACCCCGTGAATCTCGGTCATATCGCGCACGCCATATTTGGTGAGATGCGGAATCAGCTCTGCGGTGGTGATTTCTCCCTCACCGATAACGACCACATCCGCGCCGTAATCCAGATAATTTTCGGGATAATTGGCGGGGTCTGGTCCGCCCATGATGACAATCGCGCCAGAGGCTTTCATCACGGGGAGCAATTTGATAATATGCCTGCGCGTCATCATATTGGCATATATGCCGATGATACTTGGGCGTTTTTCGGTGATAGCCACGCTAAAATCGGCGGGGGTGCTAAACGTGGTGTCGTATACTTCTACTGCAAAGCCTTGTTGTTTCAGATACGCCGAAATAGACAAAATCCCCAGAGGGGGGTAGGGGCGCATGACCTTTTTTTCGTGTTCATCTTCTGCGATAAAATAGCCGTGTGTCAGTAAAATATCCATACAATACATCCTCTAAGCTGATTAATTATTTACGCTTTTTCCGTTTGGGAGACTTTTTTATGTCTTCAGCGCGTTGAAGTGATACAATCATCTTGCGTGCTTCTAACATATTAGGGGTTATTGGGCTGAATTGTCAGGGCGCGGTCAACATCTGCGAGGGCATTATCGGCATCTTTATGCGATAAATAAAACATCGCCCGACACATAATGACATCCGCATCTTTAGGATTTTTGTTGACCAGCCCCTCATATTCGGCATAAGCGCGGTCTTTATCTCCCTGAAACATAAATACATGAGCGCGTAAATCGAATGCCTCGAAATCATCAGGGTCTTGACGTAGCCCCTCATCAAAATCGGCTAATGCCTTATCAAATTGTTTCAAATTCATATAGGCATCGCCCCGCATTCCATGAATTCCTTGCAGTTGCGGGTCTAATTCGATGGCGCGATTGCTGTCATCAATACATTTTTGAAATTTATCTACCTGATAATAAATAGACCCACGCAATTGATAAATCGTTGCCATTTTTTTAGGGTCATTCGTCAATGTCAGCGCCTTATCGGTATCGGCAACGGCTTTTTTGACTTGACCTAACCCACCATAACAAATTGCCCGTGATACATAGCCTAGTGCATCTTGTGGGGCGATGCGAACGATGGTATTACAATCGGGGAGCGCCATTTGAAATTCCCCCAATTCGCACAAAATAGATGAACGAGTGAAATAATTGCTTAGCTCATCAGGTTCAAGCGACATGGCGATACTCAAATCCATTATCCCGCGTTGCATATCACCCATTGCCAGCATGATCATGGCATGGACTTGATACAATTGGGGTTCATCGGGATAGGCTAACAATAATCTTGTGAGCAATTTTTCTGCCCGTTCATATTGCTCTTCATCATACCATTTTTGAGCTTTTGCTAAATCTTTTTGTAAGTCCATATTTCAGTCTCCTTGTGGTTGACATACAACCCTAAAGGGTCTAGTCGGCTATTACACTGCCAAAACGGGAAGAATTGTAATGGCATACTAACGCGAATTGTGTATGTTAGTCACCGTTGTGAATAAATCTTCATGTTAGAAATCATTTCTCCATTAGATTGATGCGATACCGTGAACTGAATTTTTTCGGTTGTTGCTTCTTCACTGGCTTAGATGGTTTGATAATAGGTGGCATTATATAAACCAGACTTTCAATCATCCTTTGTAGGTAGTTTGCTTGTATTTGTAAGAACAAACTCGTTTCAGGACTATCTAAAACCACTACGATATCGGCTAATGCTTCCTGATAATTGTGCATATCCATCAAAAGGGATGCACGAGTGAGATAGGTTTCTATCTCAGGATTTTTGAGGCTCAGTGCAGTATTAAGGTCTTGTAAGGCACTCGCATTATCACCCAATTCAATATATAGATTAGCACGCATATCATAAAAACTATGAATTGATGGATAACGCTCAATCAATTGGTGACATAACTGAAGTGCTTCTTCAAATTGCTCCTGATTCGCGTGTGCTTGAATCAATACCATATAAACAATGGGTACATGACATCCATTTTGCAACGCATAATTAGCATCGGCAACCGCTTTATCTACTTCATCAAGTTGTATATAAAAATTAGCACGCGCCGCATAAATGGACATTTCATTCGGGTCAAGCGATATAGCTTTATCAAAATCGGCAAGGGCTTTGGCTTCTTCGTGGGGCATATACCGACTAGCACGCGCAATATACACCTGAATAAAATCGGGATTTAGGCGCAGTGCCTCATTATAATCTGCCAACGCTCTATCGCGCATAAACTTTATATCATAATAAAGTCCGCGCTCAAAATAACCTTTAGGCTCATTTGGGTCTAGTAGAATAGCTTTTTTGAAGGCATTTATCGCTTTGCGGTATTCCCCCATATTTCGTAAAACCGCGCCTCGCATCCGATGTAACCGTGCTTCTTTCGGATTCACTTTGATGAGTTTGTCTACCCATTTTAAGGCTTCATCATATTCAAGACGTTCATACAATTGCTTAAAAACTTCGATTTGTTCATCAAGTATCATGTATATTCTCCTTTTATCCATCCTGTGGTGATGGCACAGATGCACTAGCGTAATCCATCCCGCCACCAATCGCGCTGATACCCACATGCGGGGCGCTTTCTAATGATTTAAGTTTGCGCCGTGCCAGTGGCAAGGTCGCTATATGATACACCATCGCCAAAATATCGCGCACCGAGAGGGGTTTTTCGTCTATCAGATGCGTTTTGGGGGCTTTGCCAATCAGTTTGCGCCATGTTTTGCGTGACCGAAATTCTTTGTGGAGCGTGATATGCAATTGCCGATAAAATGTGGTGCTAAACGGACCTGCATACAGCATCGCTAAATCATCGGAATGTTGCCAGTGGTCTTGTGCGCCCAATTGGTCTTTGACGCGCTCATAGAAACTTGTCCCTGGTAGCGGATAGCTCACCGACATGCCCACATCATCCGGCATACACTCGCGCACAAGATTGAGCGTCATGGCGAGTTCCTCACGGGTCTCGCTCGGATACCCAAATTGCAAGAAAAATGCCACACCCACGCCAACACCTTGCAGGCGGTGTGCCGCCTCGTGGATTTGAGCCACCGATGTGCCTTTTTCCATCGCATCCAAAATGCGTTGTGAGCCACTTTCCGCGCCAATCCACACCACTTCGCACCCCGCCCGCGCTAATCCGTTAATGGTTTCGCCACGCACCAATAAATCGGCACGGCTTAGGCACTTAAACGGCATTTTAACACCCTCTGCTTGGAGCAAATCGGCAAAGTTTTCTATCCAATTGGGCTTTAGCCCCATGATGTCATCGGCAAACCAGATATGATTCACGCCATAAGCATCGCGCAGATGTTTCATTTGTGCCACGATGGTCTGTGGGCTATGCACGTTATAGCGTTGCCCCCAGATTGGCTTGGCACACCAATTGCAGTGATAGGGACATCCGCGGGTGGTGACCAAATTCATCGAAAAATAGCCGTGACGGGTCTGCCATATTTCCTTATAGTGGTGCATATTGAGCAAGTCCCACGCGGGCATGGGCAATTTATCTATATCGCGCATGGCGGGGCGACGGGTGGGTAGCAGGGTATTGGGGGATTGTACCCCTAAAATTGCCTCTGGGGAGGCATCTGCTTGTCCCGATAGGCTCGCCAGAAGCGCCAATAGCGATTCTTCCCCTTCACCGAGTAGGACATAATCTGCCCCGCCATCTAGAAAAATACGCGGATGGTCGGTAGCATCTGACCCACACACAATCACGGTGCAATCCCGTTTTTTCGCCATGTCAATCATGGTGAGGGCGGCTTGTCTCATGCGCCCTAAGCACATTTTTGACAAATAATTGAAATTATCCTCATAGATAATAGCGACTTGGGGCGATTCTGCCTCTAGTGCCGTTTGCCACTCGGATTCCGATTGTGCCAGCATCGCATCGAATAATGCCACATCATAACCCGCCTCACGAACAGCAGAGGCGGCATAGAGTGTGCCGAGTGGGGGATAGGGCTTCATGGCGGCGTAGAGTTTGGGGTCAAATATCAGGTAATAGGATTGTCCAAA
>DAOTUO010000037.1:0-3786 GCA_034436595.1 Anaerolineae bacterium
TTCATTGCCTGGCGGATGACCGCGATTTCTTCTTCTGTTTGGGTATAATTGTTTTGTTTTGGCATACATCTGATTATACACACTTTTCTCTAATTACATAGCGAATGTTACTTTATTGACATAATCCTATGAACTTGTTTTCGGTTCTCCATTAGATGGAGAAGATAATGAGTTAGGGCATTACTTAGAAAAAAATCAGTCTGGCAAACCACTCACCGTTGCAGAATATTGTGGTGAACAAATCACAACAGACTATTATTATCGGCATCCGCGCAATTATAGTCGCCGTGCCATTTATAGCATCCACGAGCCAAGTGCCACCATCAGAGGGGTCAATCGCCCTATCCCACAGGGGTATAAAGGGCATCCAGCCGACCCCATAACGACTTTCGAGTTAGTTCGTCCATTGACGACCAAAGAACGAAGCCTGATTCAGACATTTCCGTCAGATTTTATACTCACTGGCACAAAATCAAATTTAGAGCAAATGATAGGCAATGCTGTGCCTGTTAAATTGGCAGAATTTGTCGCACAAGCTATTTTAGACTATATTAAATATCCTCAATCAAAACCAATACAATTAGGGTTGTGGTAGTGGTTGTACACAGGCTTTTTCATTATTTTGTTCATCGTATGTCATGCGGGCTTTTTCGACATTGGCAAAATAATTTTTTGACCATTCGCACATACGGGTGAGGTGGGTAGCATCGCTCATCACCCACCTCTGAATAGTTCATAGGGGCGATTCTGCCGTTAAATAAATGGGTATGGATTGCCCATGCTCACATGAATTTCGCCACCATCATCAATCCAAGCGGTGGGCATAAATGGCGTGTTATGCGCCGCACCCACACGCCCTTCTGTGTCTAGGGTGATAATCCCCACATTATCAATGCCATGTGTGACGGCTTCGGCGGCATGTTGCGCGGTTTTGCCATCGCGCAATTCGTCTATGACCCCGCGTGACATCAATGAGCGCATGATACGCTCACCCAGTCCTGTAGCACTCGCCCCGCCATAACGATTATCCGAATATCCACCTGCCCCATAAATGGGTACATCTCCCACACGCCCTTTTAGCTTGTGCGGTGTCCCGCCTGTGGATGTCGCAGAGGCAACATTACCCGCACTATCCAACGCCACCGCGCCAACCGTCCCCATACCGAGACCCGCTTGGGCATTTTCTTTTAATCGGCGTTGATAATCCAAAAATTCTTGTGGGGTGACAAAACTCAAATTTGCGACCAACGGTATACCAAATTCCACAGCCAACCGTTCTGCGCCTTCTGCGACAAAAAAGGCGTGTGGGGTGCGCGTCATCACCAGACGGGCGAGTGTAATCGGGTTTTTGATGTGCTTTAATGCCGCCACCGCCCCAAACATCATCGTTGCGCCATCGGTGATGAGGGCATCGAGTTCTGCTTCACCCGCATCATTCAAAAAACTGCCCACGCCCGCATCGAATAACGGATTATCTTCTAAAATAATGGTTGCCGCCTCTACTGCATTTAAGGCACTTCCCCCATTTTGAAGGATTAACCATGCGCGTTCTGCCGCCGAATACATGCCTTTTTGCACATCGTCATGTGGATAGAGGTGTGTTTCCCATGTGCCTGCGCCACCGTGTAAAATAAAGGTCGGTTTCATCAATAAAAACTCGCTTTCTAAAAAAATATTTTTGTGGGCATGTTGTTATGCCCATACAGGATATGGCGCTCATTCTACACTATGCGTTTACCCTACGCACAGAGATGACTGGATAAAAGCAGGTGGCTTTATGCTATAATTCGCCAAGTTTTTAAGCGATATGATAAGGTTGTATGCACAATGCGTATTCCTGCTTGGATTTTTATGCTGATAAGCCTGTTATCATTTGGGGTGATGACATTGCTCTGTTCGGTTGTTAGTTATAGTACCGTGAGGCAAACTGTCATGGATGCCCGCACCAATGGGGTCGAATTTCCGTCGGTGGTAGATTTCGTGAATTACTTCATCAATCCGCCAGATGTTGCCGATTTAGGCGCAAATATCAACCAAAATGTGGCGAGTTTCCCAACACCCGCGCCTATATTAGACCCATTTGGCGCGTTGCCCACCTATACCCCATTCCCCACCGCCACGCCAGAAACGGGGATTACCTTCACACCCGCGCCCACCACCACGGTTGAACCCACCACCACACCCGACCCACTCGCGGACATTCCGACATGGACAGACCCCAGTCGTATCAATATTCTACTGATGGGCATTGACCAACGGAGTGCCACCAGCGACCCTGGTCCCTTCCGTACCGATACGATGATTTTGGTGCAGATAGACCCCATCCGCAAGCGCATTGGCTTGCTGTCTATCCCCAGAAATTTGTGGGTACAAATACCGGGCTTCCAACCCAATCAAATCAACACCGCCAATTATCTGGGCGACCAATCGGCATTGCCCGGTGGCGGTGCTGGTCTGGCAATGGAGACCATCCGCCGTAATTTTGGTGTGCCAGTAGACCGTTTTATCCGCGTCAATTTTGATGTATTCACCACTGTGGTGAATTTGGTCGCCCCTATCGGCACAGAAATTTGTGTCAATGAACGTATTGCGGATGAACGTTATCCAGATGACCGCTATGGCTATATCAAAATTGAGTTTCTGCCCGGTTGCCAACGGCTCGATGCCGAAAGGCTCTTGCAATATGCCCGCAACCGTGCCACACAAGGCGGTGACTTTGACCGCAACCGTCGCCAACAAGAGGTATTGCGTGCCTTGCAAAATGAGGTGTTGAGCGTGGGCGGTATCACCAATTTTGTGGGGTCAATTCCTCAGTTATATGCCAACCTCGCGGGGAGTTATCGCACCAATTTGGCGTTGGATGAGATTCTCAGTCTCGCCCGCTTGGTGGCAGATATTCCGCGTGAAAATATCACTTTTGGCGCGATTAATGAATTGGTCGTGTCGTTTGGCAAAGACGAGAATGGGCTAGATATTCTGCTCCCCAACTGGGTACAAATTCGCAGTGTGGTGCAACAGACCTTCGACCCACCCGCCAATATGACCGATGCCGACCTATTCACGCGCTATCAGAATGAAGGGGCGCGAATTGAGGTGTATAACAACACCGATATTGCCGGACTCGCCGCCAATACCCGTGACTGGTTGCAGGGGCAAGGGGTGATTATCCAGAGTGTTGGTAGCACGAACCCACCCGCCAATACCCCACAAATTACGATTTTGGATTATACAGGTAAGCCATGGACAACCCAATATTTGGCAGAATTAATGGGCTTGCCAGAAACCGCTATCCGTCCGGGGGCAGGTGGAGTAATTCAGACCAGCGCCGATGTGATTATTTTGGTGGGTAGTGATGTTCAGGCATTGATTAACGGGAATTAATTATCCAGAAAAGGTTTTATTCATGAAGATTGCTATCGCCTCTGACCACGCAGGATTTCCGCTTAAGCACCATCTGGTGAATTTTTTGCGTCAACACGGACATGATGTGTTAGATTTGGGTGTACCCAATGCCGATACCCCCGCCGATTACCCCGATGCCGCCCAATCGGTTGGCGAAGCAATCCTCTCTGGGCAAGTAGAACGCGGGATTGTGTTATGTGGAAGTGGTGTGGGGGCATGTATTGCCGCCAATAAAATGAAAGGCATATATGCCGCTATCACCCACGACACCTACAGCGCCTCACAAGGCGTTGAACACGACCGCATGAATGTGATGTGTTTGGGTGCGCGGGTGATTGGGCAAAATGTGGCAGAAACCCTCGCATTGGCATTTATCAACGCCAA
>DAOTUO010000038.1:0-9659 GCA_034436595.1 Anaerolineae bacterium
GGCGTGACTGATTTTGTGGGTATGGCGCGGGTGATTGTGGGGTTTTACGATGCCAATGACAATTTTCGGCGGGTATTCACAGGGGATGGCGCAGATTTCGCCGAATTGCCGATAGGGGTGGCGGTGATTGCGCCATAGGGGTTATTCGTCATCATAATGGATATGGTCTTGGGACAAGATACAAAAGGCTTGTCCGTAGTTGTTTTGATGATTTTGCGTAGATATGGCAGGCGGTAAACCACCTACGTATATGACCAAAATTCCATAAATGGGGTTGGTCTGCCGATTTTTAGGGTCAGATAGGCATGATCATGATGTAGGGGTTTGCCATGGCAAACCCCCCGCAACCAACCGTAAAAATCGGGCTTGCCATGGCAAGCCTCTACGCCATACCCATTTTTTGTGATGAAAATAGGCAAAACAACCCCGTTCACGGGGTTTCAGAAGCACAGATGAGTGGTTCACCGTCCGTCGGCAGGTAACATACACGCTATTTTTATCATATTTTGCCTTTTTAACTACGGACAAGCCTTATATGCCGTCCCTACTGCCTAATCACCGTGTTTTTGGATTGTAGGGACGTGATATATCACGTCCACAACTGGATGGTTTATTGACTATCGCGCCGTGCGGCTGTCCATTCTGCTACGGCATCAAAGGCGGGACGACGGGTGAAATCGGGTCCAATGAGCGAATAGGGGACATTATCGTTGGTGGCATCCCAACCCATTTGCGCCCCATAATTCAGATTCCAAATATTGGCAATCCACACAAAGCCCCATTCTTCCATGTTGTTGAGCGCCTCAATAATCCATGTGGATTGTTCTTGAAGGGTGTTGTCTTTGGAAAATTCAAAACCAGCGGGGAATCCACCACTCAAATCTTCCACACTCGCCCAACCAAATTCGGTGACACATAATTTTTGTGTGCCACCTGCCGTCTGAATTTTGTTGGCATAGGTGGTGAGGGTACTACGGAAACTCCAGCTTGGATGCCGATTTTCAAAGGGTCCTCTAAATTCGGCAGTGGGGTCATTGGGAACGGTATCCCATGTCACACTTGGGCTGATATTATAGCCATTGTGATGTGCGCCAAAACAATCGGCATGGTCTAATACGCCTGCTGTGAGCAAACGGTCTACATAGATAAAATCGTCTACGACCAAATCTATGCCACCTTCACTAATATTTGCGCCTGTGGGCGATGGGGCGGCGCTAATGACGATGATACCGGGGTCAATGTCTTTGATGGTGCGGTTGGCAACGCGCAACATCTGGACATAATCGGCGGCGTTTACACCCGTATTCGCACCCCATTCGCGGATTAGATTGGTCTCGTTCCACACTTCAATTGCATGAATCATGTTGGGGTAGCGATTGAGCAAGACAGTGAGAAAGTCGGCTAGGTCTTGGTCGTTGGTGGGTGGTCCCTCATTAGACAAATCGGCGTTGGGTTCACGCGCCCATTCTGGGGCGGCAACAATAGTCGCCAAGACTTGTATGCCATATTCACTAGCGATTTGCAGGGCTAAATCCAACCGATTCCAGTTAAATTCACCTTTGGCGAGTTCAATTTCTGCCCAACGAATTTGCATTTTCATCCATGTGAGTCCCAATGCCTGCACATCATTCATCCAAATGCGTTGGACATCGGGATTGGCATCTACCGAATTTTGTACCTGAATACTCACCACAAAATCGGTCTGATTCACAGGCAATAAGGTGGCTGTTGGGGCAGGCGGATTGGTTGGTTCTTGTTGTACTTGTGCCACCGCTACAGGGGTGTTGGATGGTGCAGTTGTTTCTTCTGTGGCGGGTGTTTCTTGTGCGACTTGTGCCACAATAATCCCGGCATCCGTTTGTGGGGTTTGCGATGGTCGGATTTGTGGCGTGATGGTCGGATTTGCGGGACGTGGGGTGGGTGTGGCGGGTAGCGACACATTGCTTTGTGCCGATAGGGGCGATTCACCACCACTATAGGTTAGGTAAATTGCAAAAAACACCGCCAAGCCGATGGTTAGGCTAATTGCCGTCCACATCACTGCGAATCCGCGAATTTGTCTTTTTACGGTTGTACGTTTTGCCATTGTTTATATCCTTTTATCAATTATTAACGTGCATTGTATAGTGCGCTACAAGCAGGACAACTGCCATCGGGTCTGATGATAGCAAATCCAGCCATGGGGTCATCGTCATAACGGGTAAAGTCCACATTCCATACAATCATCAAGCGCACCCGCCCTGTTTGTGACGAATACGATGCCGCCCCTGCTAACCATGCGGCTTGTTGCTCCACGGTGGTCGAGCCACCCCATCCAAAGAAGGGGGCAAGCGGTCCAAGTCCTTCTGGCGTGAGGTATCCGAGTTCCGTGATGCACAATGGCACTCTGCCCCCCACCAGTGACCAGTAGGTATCTATGAGGCTGGGCAGATAGCGGGTGTAATAATCGCCTCTGGGGTCGCCAGAGGTGGCTTTGGGTGGCACAATGCCCTCGTTATAATGAACGCCCATGCAATCCATATAATTGATCGCACCTGCATTGACCATATCGCGCACAAAACGGTCATCATTAATAACTTGCCCAGGGAATGCACCTTCTGCACCTGTGGGGGCGGGTGCGCCTGCAATAACGACCACATTAGGATTGCGTGCTTTAATTTCTTGATAGCTGGCGCGGAGCAATGAGGCAAATGTCGCCCCAGAAATTTGACCACGGGGCCATTCACGGTCTAGATTTGGCTCATTCCATACCTCGATGGCATCGGGTCCCAGTGCCGCCACATCACCCAGAAAACGGGCAAATTGGGGGATATAACTTTGTATATCCCCCATCTGATTGGGTAGCCCCACAATGCCGATGAGTATCTTAAAGCCGTTGCCATGTGCCACGCGGATAATTTCGGCGGCTTCGGCGGTGGTTGACCCTGTGCCATAGCGCAATTGCACTTTCATCCAAGTCATGCCTGCGCTTTGCATGGCAGAAATAGCCCGTTGGCTACCCGCACTGGTCACATGCCCGCCATACTCAAAGCCGCGCAAAATGCTCCCAGAACCCGGGCGGATTGCCACCCCGCCACCGGTAGTCGGTGGTAGCCCCGTGATGACCATCGAAACCGAATCGGTAGGGACAATCGCCATGAGGGTGGGCGTGGGTGTTGGAAATGGGCGTGGTGTGGATTGTGCGAGTAGGGTAGGTGTGATGGTGGGTTGTGCTACTGCCACCGCCACACCGCGCCGTGCGCTGGTGTCTCCCGCCCCGACCACATCCACATTCACGGCATAATTGCCGTCTGGTGCGATGAGAGTGAGGTCTATTGTTTCACCCAGACTGGTGGTAAATTCTTGCACCACCCCATCGAGGCTTTCTATGCGCCAATTGAGGGCTAAATCGGTGAATGTTTCTTGGGTGGATGGCAATTGGATTTTATATCCCTGCACCGCGCCCAACACACCGTTCATCGTGCCTGTGTTTAGAAGGTCATAAAACCCAATCCCGCGCAGGGCAAAGGGTCTAAATCCATCCATCCGAAAACGCAAGGCGCTATCGGTTGTGAGCCAAATCCGCGCCAATGATGCGCCATTATCTGCCAAATAATCTACAAATGGGCTTTGGATGGTGGTATCTGAGCCGATGAGGGCATCTGCACCCGATAGACTGAGGGTGACTTGTTGACCAGGGGACATCACCCCATTATTGAGATTTTCTACGCGCACATCGCCCAATAGAACCAGGGATTCGTCATACGAAATGGGGGTGAATGACCCGCTTGTCTCGCGGATGGGCATGGCAGATAGCCCCGCAAGCAGTTTATTACGGCTCACTTCACCCACTGCCCAACGGGTCATCGCCTCTACCAATCTATCGCGCCCTGTGGCGAAAATGGTGGGATTGAGGTCATAGCGAATTTGGATAAAGTCGCTGGCATGACCCAATTGCGCCCAATCATACGCGCCTGTTTCCCATCTGCCTTCAATATTTTGTGCCGATGACACAACCACACCCAATCGTAGCCCAAGCCCCTTGAAGGTTGACCCTAATTGTTGGACGAATTGGGTGAAGGATGCCCGATGGATGGCAGGAACTTCGGTGTAGTCTATGAATATGCCACTATAACCGCCTGCGGTGGCAAATCCTGCCAATTGGGTGATATGGGTCGCTTGCAAATCTGGGTTGGTGATGATGCGAATCACACTATCCACATCAATGGCACGCGGGTCGTTGTAATTGCGGATGATGGGCATGACCCGATACGATGCACCGAGTTCAAATCCGCCGACAACACTGCCCACAAGGGTTTGTGATGAATTGCCAATGGGCATGATGCCTACGGGCATGACAATATCTATCAGGCTAGGATATTCGGGGGGGAGTAACTGGTTGATGTCTAGCACCGTTGCGATGATGGATTCTGTGGGTTGTGCCTCAAAAACGGCGATGTGGTTGGGGATGGTGTGAACGGTGGCGGTGATAAGCCCGCCACTGAGCAGGCGCGAGGGGATAAATTGCCATTGGCTGGTAGATTCATCCCACGCATACACATCTATGAGGTCTGGATTTTGTGAATCTGTGGGCAAGGCAAAGGTGAGTGTTGCCGATTTTGGCGCGATACCATCTGTCACAATAGAGACCACTTCGCTTTTGAGTGCCAGCGAAGTGGGCAGGGTGGCACGCGCTAATGCTGTCCATGAATCGGTGGTGCTAGGGGTATTTAGAAAATCGGTTAGATTCATGCGTGTGAGTGCCACACCAAAATTTTGCCCGATGTCATTGGGGGAAACAATGAGCGTGAAGGTTGGTGTGCCTGTGGGTGAATTGAGGGCGATGGCATTATTGATGCTATCGAGTTGCACATAGCGCGTGCCAAAAAGCCTATCGCCCAAACTAATGGGTGGCACAAATAACCCAATGACCACCAGAACAGTCACCATAAAAGCGGTGAGGATGCTCATGAGAAAGCACCCCGCCTTATTCCACCGCTTTTGTAGCGGTGGTGGCGATTTTTTGCCCGGATAGTTATAAAAGGGCGCTTGCGTTGCGTCTGATGGTGGCGTAACTTGCCCTGTTTCGATGGTCGGTGAATCTGACATAGTGTGTGTTGTCCCTAACTAATTGGCTAAAGCATCACAAGCAGGGCATGAGCCATCGGGACGGATAATGGCATATCCACCCATGGGGTCATCGCCACCGCCTCTAAAATTCATATTCCAGATGATGACAATCCGCACTCTGCCACTATTGCGCGAATAGGCGACTGCACCATCTACCCAGTCGGCTTGTTGCGCGAGGGTGACATTGCTCGCCCAGCTAAAATTGGTGGGCAATCCGCCATAACCCTCTGGGGTCAGATAACCGAGTTCCGTGAAGCACAACGGGCGCGCCCCTCTAAATGTGCCAGAATACACACTAATCATGCTGGGCAAATAGCGCGTGAAATAATTGCTTGGTACACGCGGGTCGCCTGTGGTGGCGGTGGGTGGCATAATGCCCTCGTTATAATGCACGCCGATGCAATCCATATAATTCACTGCGCCTGCATCTGCCATGCCACGAATATAACGGTCATCATTCATCACCGCACCAGGGAAGGCGTTCTCTGCGCCTGTGGGGGCAGGGGCGGCACTAATCACAAGGGTGTTAGAATTAACCGATTTGATGGCATTAAACGACTGGCGGAGCAATTGGGTATAGTTGGCGGGGTTAATATCGCCTGTTGTCCATTCACGGTCAATATTGGGTTCATTCCACACTTCGATGGCATCTGCACCGAGTCCCGCGACACCCGCCGCAAAACTGGCATAGCGCCCATAATAACCGTCACGGGTGAGGTCGTTTTTATCACCCACCAGCCCAATCATAATACGGAAACCTGCGGCATGGGCTTGGTTGATGGTATTGGCAACATCGTTGGGATTTTGACCATCGAAATAGCGGAATTGTTTTTTAATCCATGTCATACCCGCATAACGCATCCAATTAAAGGTGGTGTCGTTGAAGCCAGCGACATGACCGCCATAACTAAATCCGCGCACAGGGGCGGTATTTCCCACCGCGACAACGGGCGGGGCGACTGGGGCATTGGTGGGAGCGTTGGTCTGAACTGCCAATGCGAAGGGGGTGTTGGCATCAATGATGGGCAAGCCATTGAGTTGGCTGGCGCTGATATTGACAAAACGCACCGCTACCCAACCGACTTCTCCTGTTTGGTTTGCGCCACGTACCCATGTTGAATCGGCGCTACGCCCATCTACTAAGAGGGGTTTTCCGCCAAAGACACCACCCACACGGGGATAATCGGTGCTGGGACCGCCACGCATATTCACATCGGAATAGACGCTCACTTCCAAGCCACTGGTGGGGGCGGGGATGTTGGATTGTGCGGGTGCAGATGCACCATCGGGTGGGGTGAGATTGAAGGGGGCATCGGTGGTGATAATACGGATGCCATTGATGGTGCTAGGGGGAATATTCACTGTCCCGTTGATGACCCATCCCACGATACCATTTTGGCTGATACCACGTAGCCATCGCCCGTTATCATTACGTCCGTCTACGCGGAAATTTTGACCGCGTGCGCCGATACCGAGTAGTGTGGCTGTTTCATCTGGCGTTTGGCGGATGTTGGCGTTGCGTATAAAGGTCACAGTGAGGTCTTCGATAGCGCCTTGTGCAGAAACGATACCTGTGGCAAAACTCATACACAGGATGATTATCAAGACTCGTGTCCATTTCATCAAATTATTTCTCCTTATATATCGGTTTTTGGATGTATGATAGACGTAATTTTCCCATGATACACCATGTGACATGCGATTGTAGCAAAGATTACGGTCTTTTGGCAATTGTTATAGCCGTTGCTTTGCCTACGATTATAACAATTCTAAAATTTTGCGCGGTAGGTTATAATACGCGCCATGACAGATAAAATTCTTTTTGACCAACAACCCAATGGAATTGGCATCCTGACATTTAACCGCCCCTCCGCCAAAAATGCCCTCGATTTAGAGGCGATGCGGGCATTTATGGCGCATATTCACCGCTTGCAAAACGATACCCGCTTGCGCGTCCTCATCATCACGGGGGCGGGGCATGAGGCATTTTGTAGTGGTGGCGATTTGGTAGAATTGAGCCAACATACCAGCCAAGACGATGCACGCCATTTCATCGGCATTATGGGCGAGGCATTGCTGGCATTAGAACGCCTACCCGTGCCTGTGATAGGTGCTATCAACGGCTATGCGCTCGGTGGTGGCAGTGAAATTGCGGTGGCGTGTGATATACGCTTTGTGGATGAATCTGTACGACTTGGATTTGTGCAGGTCAAAATGGCGCTCACACCCGGTTGGGGCGCGGGTCAGCGATTATTGCGTGTGGTGGGATATGCCCGTGCGCTGGAATTATTGCTATCTGGGCGGATTTTACATGCCCCAGAGGTGCTTGCACTCGGACTCGCCAATAGCATTGCGCCCAAAGGCGATGCGCTTGCCTCTGCAATGCAATTTGCCCAGACAATTGCCCAAACCGACCCCAATGTCATTGTGGGGATGAAAGCCTTGCTCCAAGCGGGGTTACATCAACCATACGAGGATGCGTTGCGTGTGGAAAAAGAGCTATTTCCGCCATTGTGGTCTGCCGATGCCCATATCCAAGCCGTAGGCGCATTTCTAAAACGGCGCAGATAAACACCCCTACAATCTGATACTGTAGGGACACGATATATCGTGTCCATGATAATAAAGAGAGATGACCCTATGAGTTTTTATAAGACGATTGCCCGTTTTTATGATGCCGAAAATAGCGATAAGGTAGATGATATTCAGTTGTATCTGGAATTGGCAGAAGAATATGGCGGACCGATTATTGATATTGGTTCTGGCACAGGGCGCGTGATGTTGCCTTTGGTGCGGGCGGGATATGAGGTGCATGGAATTGATAACGAAAAAGCCATGCTCGACCGTGCCGAAAAATATCGGACAGAAGAAGGTATCAGCCCCGATAAAATGGTGTTGCATTATGGCGATGTGCTAAATTATAAACTGGATAAAAAATTCCCGTTGGTGCTTGTACCATACAACGGCATGATGCACTTTCATTCACAAGAAGCGCAACTGGCGGTACTGAAAAAATTGCGCGGTTGGATGAATAAAGGCGGGATGCTGGTGCTAGATTTGCCTAATGCGGGGGAAGTTTTTGCCTCGCAAGATACCCAAGCACTCACATTGGAGCGCACCTTTTTAGAACCCGAAACGGGTCATATTGTTATGCAACATTCGGTGAGCTTTTTAGACCGTGTATCGCAGATTTTTAAGGTGACATGGATTTATGACGAAATCACCGCCGATGGTACTGTCAAACGCACGTTTGCGCCGTTGATGCTGTATTATTATTTCTATTCGGAAATGCGCCTAATGTTGGAAAAATCGGGCTTTGTCATCGAAGCCGTGCATGGCGATGTGGAATATGGCACATTTGAAGATGGCTGTGAACGTATGGTGATATTTGCGAAGGCTGTATGAGATTGTTGCGTCATATCCAAAAATTTTGTTGTAAATGGTGTAGAGATACGATATATCGTGTCCATAAGGACGGCATATATGCCGCCCCTACTATTTTCATCATCATGATATTCATCCTCTCTGCTTGCGATACGATTATCCCCATCAACCCCACCGAAATCCCCACATGGGAATATACCGCCCCAACACTCGCGCCCACCGAGATATTTTATGCCCTGCCACCCACGCCACCGCCATTGAATGACCCTGTGGCGGGTCAGAATAGCGATTTTGCCGCCGCACTCCCCGCAGGTGCAGAATTGCCCCCGCTTGTGCTGGATGAACTCGAAAGTGGTGTGCAAAATGTCCAGATGAATTTGCGCGAGGGGCAAATTCTGACAGGCACATTTTATCCGCCTGCACCCATTGAAGTAGAAGGACGGTTTATTCGTCCCCGTCTGCCCGCCATATTGCTTTTGGGGACAGCGTTGGAATGGGCGGGTTTTCCGCAACAATTACAAGATGTGGGGTATGTGGTTTTGGTGATGGATATGCGTCCTATTGGGTTGGCATCTGCCGTAGAGGATATTTTGGCGGGGTTAAGTGTGTCTGATAGCGTGTATCCCGCATTGATAGCGGTCATGGCGGCGGGGGATAATGCCGATTTTGCGCTCATTGCCTGTGCTAATAATGCCGTGTGCGATGCGGTTGTCCTGTTTAGCCCGCGCAATCAGGCGACATTGGTTAATGTGGTCGGCGGATTTGTCCCACGTCCGTCGTTGGTGGTGGTGAATCAGACCGATTTGGGGTCGTATCAGACGGCTTTGGCGTTGGATGCGATAGCCGATGAGACGATGACGCTCATCACACTATCGGCAAATCGGAATGGGGCAGAATTGCTGGTGGAACAACCCTCACTGGGCGATGAGGTCATATCGTGGCTGGCAGGGGCGTTGGTGGAATAGTGATATAATAGGCTATCAGTTATGATGATAGGCGAGGATAATTAATATGATTCTCCAAATTGAAGTGACCGAAGAAGAATTGCAATAAATCCATCATGAGGCGCAAGAAAAGGGTTTTGATAACCCACAGGCATACGCACGCGCGATTTTATTGCCAACAAAATTCACCCCACCAGCCTTAAAACGGCGTAGTAAAGTGCG
>DAOTUO010000039.1:0-2375 GCA_034436595.1 Anaerolineae bacterium
GCCGAATTAAATGTGCATTAGACCATTTGTCTGAATCACCCGCCAAATATCTCTTTTGGATAGCATTTTCAGAGACAATTCGTGCTTGTTCGTATGTGCGCCAAGATGAATTTAAGCTATATCGCATACCTAAAGATAAATTAGAGCATTTTTCGGCAGATGTCGAAGATATTTTCTATGCCAATCTAGCACAGATTTTACGTGTTTATGAATACATTTACCACCCAAAATTAAATCGACAAACACAAATCTGCCTAGAAAATCACCCTTTTAAGACAAGTGATTCTCTGTTTGATATCGTTTTAACAAGTCCTCCTTATGGCGATAGTAAAACCACCGTTGCGTATGGTCAATTTTCTCTATTTACCAATGAATGGCTTGGTTTTGGGGATGCACGCAAATTAGATAATATGATGATGGGTGGAAAAACTAGTCATATACCCTATACCGAAGGGGCAATAGGAGAAGCTATAAAGCTAGTTCAACAAGAATCACCCAAACGAGCATTAGAAGTATCGGCGTTTTATCATGATTTAGCACAATCTATTTCAAGAGTAGCACAAACAATCAAAGCGAGTGGACATGCGATTTATGTTGTAGGAAATCGTCGTGTCAAAAATATTGAATTACCAACAGACCAGTTTATTGCTCAGGAATTTGAAAAAAATGGGTTCAAACATATAACTACTTATGAACGTCTACTAAGCAATAAAGTGATGCCTAGTAGAAATTCACCGAGTAATCGTAAAGGTGAGACAGTCACAACAATGTTAGGCGAATATATTGTCATCTGTCAGCGACAATAAGAATAAAAAACACCCATCCTGTACGAGATGGGTGTTTTTATGTATCATTTTATGTCGGGGTGATGAGATTCGAACTCATGACCTCTTCGACCCGAACGAAGCACGCTACCGGGCTGCGCTACACCCCGAAATGGATAATTAAACTATACCGTAAAAATGCCACTATTGGCAAGATAGAAACTGACCGATGACCAATACACCCAAAACACGAACCGACTTTGCTCGCAAACAAACCGCCGCCCTGCTCGATGCCGCAGGCATGTGGCTTCATCGGCGCGGAATTCATCCCGATATGGTGACATTGATCGGATTTATTGGGGTACTCATCGGCGGTATATTTATCGCCAGTGGCAATTTTACCCTAGCGGGAATTTTGCTCCTCATCAGCCTGCCGTTTGATGCGTTGGATGGTGCAGTGGCACGCGCCATGAAACGCCAAGATGATTTTGGCAAGTTTTGGGATTCTACACTCGACAGATATGCCGATGGGGTTTTATTTGGTGGATTCGCTTATTTTTTTGCCACACAAGACCGTTTTGAGATGCTCGTCGCCTGTCTTTTGGGGCTAATCGGGAGCTTTATGGTCAGTTATACCCGTGCCAGAGGGGAAGGTTTGAGGGTTGATGTAAAAATCGGTCTTTTCTCACGGCTAGAACGTGTCATAATGATGCTCATTGTGTTATTCATCCCCAACTTAGCGGGGATACCCATGCTGGAAATCGGCTTGTGGATTTTGGCGCTTGGCACAAATTTCACGAGCATCCAACGCATAGCGCATGTCTATCACTTGCTGAAACACGCAAAAAGAGAGGAATAGTTTATGGAATTTCAAAGTCAATTTATTCAAATCGGCTCGGTGCAAATCCGCTATTATGGCATCATCATCGTTGCCGCGATGTTGATGGCAACCTTTGTAGCGGTAAATATTGCCAAACGGAGCAAGCGTGACCCAGAGCATGTCTATGGGGCGCTCACTTGGGCAATTATTCCGGGCATTATTTTTGCTCGTCTGTGGTTTGTGTTCTTCCCACCCTTGTCATCCACCGAAATTGGACGTAACACGGAGTGGTATCTTAACAATTTCTTCAATACCGATGGTGGCGCAATCGCCATTTGGTCGGGTGGATTGAGTATTTTCGGTGCCATTTTGGGCGGGTTCTTGGGGTCATATATTTATATCCGTCGCAACAAGCTCCGTTTGCCAGCATGGTTAGATATTGCCGCCATCGTGTTGCCATTGGGTCAAGCCATTGGTCGTTGGGCAAATTTTGTGAACCAAGAACTCTATGGCATCCCCACAGGCTCATCGTTTGGCTTGCAAATTGCCAACCCACCTGCCCCATACAACGGTATTGAATATTATGGACAAGGGTTTCACCCCATGTTCCTATATGAATCCATCTGGAGTTTGGTCGCGTTCTTTGTGTTGCTGTGGCTGTTTAATACTCGCAGAAATACCTTCCGCGTGGGCGAATTTGCCTTGTTGTATGTCATGCAATACGCCGTCATCCGCTATGTACTCGAATTTCTCCGCATTGACCTCACCCTCACGGCGGGAATCAATGTGTC
>DAOTUO010000040.1:0-7508 GCA_034436595.1 Anaerolineae bacterium
GTCAGCCAGTACATCGCTCAAAATAGGCAGAATTGTACTGGACGACTAGCGCAAAGCGCGTAGATCGTCCACGGATAAAAAATATTTTATACCGTCTTTATTTACTAACAATCGGGCTTGCCATGGCAAGCCCCTACGCCATACCCATTTTCATCACAAAAAATGGATAGTTGGTGTGCCTATTTTTAGGGGTCAGATAGGCAGGATGTACGGGTTTGCTATGGCAAACCCCCGCAACCAACCGTAACAATCGGGCTTGTCATGGCAAGCCCCTACGCCATACCCATTTTCATCACAAAAAATGGATAGCGATACCGCTAAAATTTGGTCACCACACAATTTTTTTGTTCTTGTCTGTTCATCAATAACATTCATCTCCCTATCACCTGTGTATTTTATGATGGTGATTATTTTTAGTGTATGGAGAATGTGTGATGACCGATAAAACCTATCAGGCGGTGGTGATTGGGGCGGGGGCGGCGGGATTGACGGCGGCGGGGACGTTGGGCAGTTTGGGTATCAAAACGGCGCTCATAGAACGCGAATTGGTCGGCGGTGATTGCACATGGACGGGGTGTATGCCCAGCAAGGCATTGCTCAAAGTGAGCAAAATGGCTCATGCGGTGCGCGAATCTGTCAAATATGGGGTGATGACCTCCCCGCCACAGGTGGATTTTGCGCGGGTGCGGGCATACGTGCGCGATGTGGTGGCAGAGATTTATCAGCACGAAACGCCAGAGGTGTTTGGGTCGCAATATGGGGTGGATGTGATACTTGGGGATGCAAAATTTGTGGATGCTCATACGATGATGGTCGGTGATGAGCGCATTTCTGCCAAACGGTTTATCATCGCTACGGGAGCGCGGACGAAAATCCCCGTCATTGACGGACTGGCGGATATTCCCTATTTGACGAATAAGACCCTTTGGGAGATGGATACCTTGCCTAAGCACCTGATGATTATTGGCGCAGGTGCGATGGGCATGGAGATGGCGCAGGCATTTGTGCGCTTGGGGTGCGCTGTGACGGTGATTGATACGGAGGTGTTACCGCGTGAAGAACCCGAAACGCGCCTTGTGATGGAGGGCATCTTCGCTGTTGAAGGGATAAAAATTGCGCGTAGTCAAGTAAGAAAGGCATGGTATGAGGACGAAAAAATCCATCTGAAATTGTCGGATGGAGGGGTTATCGTGGGGGATAAGGTGTTATTGGCAACAGGACGTATTCCGAATACCGATTTGGGCTTAGAAAAAGCGGGTGTGCGTTATACGGCGGATGGTGTTGATGTGGATGATTTTTTGCGGACAAATATCAAGCATATTTATGCGGTGGGGGATTGTACGGCTGGCGCAAAATATACCCATTATGCCAGTTTTCAGGGGGGGATAGCGGGGCGTAATGCGGTATTGCCGATTAAAAGTAAGGGGCATAGCGATGTGATTCCGCATGTGACATTCACAGACCCAGAAGTGGCACAAGTTGGCATGACAGAAGCACAGGCACGCATAAGGTTTGGGGATAAAGTGAAAATTTTTATGTATCAGATGGCGTTGGGGGATAGGGCGGTGTGTGAAGATGATACAGAGGGGTTTATCAAATTGGTGTATAAAGGGACTGGGGAATTATTAGGCGCGACAGTTGTGTGTGAACGGGCTGGTGAGATGATATTGGAATATACGCTGGCAGTGCAGAAAAAAGTGAGCTTGTCGGCGTTGAATAAGGTGTTACATGCCTATCCGACTTATCATGATATGTCACGGCGGGCGATATTGTCGTTGACCACGCACGAATTATTTGCGGGATGGCTGGGTAAAGGGTTACGGCGGACACTAAAATACCTGATAAAATGAATTTTCTTGATATATCCATCATAGACCATTTCTTATTTGTCGAAAATCAATTTAAGCGGTAAAGTGAATAATATAACTATCACGGTGTGCGCCGTGTGTTAGGTTTGTTTATCATCAACAAAGAGGTGCTATGTGAGTGGTTTTGTCATCTGGAAGCGGATGATGGCGTATTTGAAGCCCTATGGTAAGTGGGCATTTTTGGCGTTTATGGCATTGGTGTTTAGCAATGTGTTGGTGATTATCATCCCCACCATTTTGCGCGATGTGATAGATATTGGCATTATCGGTGAAATGCCCCTTGCGGTGGCATCACCACAGGCATTTGTTGCCCCATTAAATGACTTGGCAATGACGTATGGCAAACCCGATTATATGCTCATCGCGGGATTTTTAATCGTTGGGCTAGGCGTGTTGCGCGGGATAACAGGCTTTGCCTTCCGTTATTTTGGCGAAAAATTATCGCATTTTATTGCCTATGACATCCGCAATGAGGTGTATAACAAGGTACAAAATCAGTCTTTTACGTATCACGATGAATCGCAGACGGGAACAATTATCACCCGTGCGATTAGTGATGTGGATGAGATACAACGGTATTTTGCGTTTGGGTTGATGGACGGACTCAATACGGCGATGTTGGTGATTGGTGTGGCGATGATTATGTTTGTGACCAGTCCCGTTTTGGCGGTGCTGGGGTTGTTGCCACTCATTCCGTTGGTGTTTTTCTCGCGGGGATTTGCGCTGTTTGTTGACCCTGCGTGGCGGAGTGTTATGGAACGTTTACAGAAATTGGGGAATTATCTCCAAGAAAATTCGACTGGGGCAGAAGTGGTGCGTGCTTTCACCCGTGAAGAATTTGAAATCAATAAATTTGGGAAAGAAAATGAGACGCTCTATCATGACCACATGCGCTTAATTAACCGTTGGGCGACTTATTTGCCGACCAGCGCGTTTATCATCGCATTTTCTACGGGATTGGTGCTGTTCTTTGGGGCATTGATGGAACGTAGTGGTTTTGGGGGTGTGACGGTGGGTGTGGTGGTGGCGTTTAATGCCTATGTCTTTCTCATCGCACAACCGATTCGGTTTTTGGGATTTGTGATTTTGCTCATCACGCAAGCGATTAGCAGTGGTCGGCGGGTATTTGAAATTTTGGACGCGCCCGAATTGATTGCCGATAAGCCCAATGCAGTCGTGCTAGAAGATATTCAGGGGATTGTGCAATTTAAGGATGTCAATCTGACCTATGCTAATACGACACAACCCGTCCTGAAAAATATCAATTTTACGGCACATCCGGGTGAAGTGGTGGCGATTGTCGGCGCGACAGGCTCTGGAAAAAGTTCATTGGTGAATCTCATTCCGCGTTTTTATGATGTGACCGAGGGGGGTGTGACGATTGATGGCTACGATGTGCGCGATGTCAAACTCACCAGCATCCGTGACCGAATTGGGGTGGTGTTGCAGTCCTCATTGCTGTTTTCTGCGACCATCCGCGAAAATATTGCCTATGGCAAGCCAAATGCTAGTGAGGAAGAAATTATTGCGGCGGCAAAAGCGGCAAATGCCCACGGATTTATCTCTGAATTTCCCGATGGCTATAATACACGGGTGGGGGAGCGCGGTGTGACGCTATCGGGTGGGCAGAAACAACGGGTGGCAATTGCGCGGTCACTGCTGATTAATCCACGTATCCTCATTTTGGATGATTCGACCAGCAGTGTGGATACCAAGACGGAATATAGTATTCAGCAAGCATTAAGCATCATCATGAGGGGTCGCACAACCTTTATTATTGCCCAACGACTGAATAGTGTGAAAGATGCCGACCAGATTTTGGTGCTAAAAGACGGTGAAATTATTGAACAGGGACGACATGAGCAGTTGTTGGCATTGAACGGATATTATGCCGAGACGTATCGTTTGCAACTAGCAGACCAAGAAAAAGTAAGGAACGAATTGTTGGCATTGGGCGAGATTATTGATGAACCAACACCGCAAACGGCGGATATGCGCCTGGCTACTGATGAATTCCGTGCGATTTTAGATGAAGTGGGAGGCGATTAATCATGGTGGTCGCACAAAAAATTAACCGTAAAGATAAAAATGTGGATATTGATGATATTGAGGCGGCGAGCTTCGATTGGGATGTGACCAAGCGCCTCTTGGGATATTTAGTGCCGTATAAGCGAAATATCTATATAGCGATGGTCATGGCGCTGTTTAGTGTGCTGTCTACGGTGGCGGGTCCGCCAATTATCGGGTGGGCGGTGGATGAAGGCGTACAAAACCGCGATTTATTGCTGGTGGCGGTGGGTGTCATTGTCTATTTGGTCATACAAGGATTTGGCGCGGTAGGATTTCATATCCAAGTCAAGCTGATGTCGGTGGCGGGTCAACGCACGATTCAGAAATTACGCGATGACTTGTTTACGCATATCAATTATCTGTCTATCGGATTTTTCTCTAAATATGAGACAGGGCGGTTGATTGCGCGGACAATCGGTGATGTCAATGTGTTGCGCGAGGCAATTAATTGGGGGATTGTAGGGACATTCCGCGATGTTCTTACGCTGATTGGTATTATTGTCACCATGCTGGTAATCAACTTGCCCCTGACATTTGTGTCGTTGGGCGTGGTATTGGTGCTGGCACTTATCGCCAACATCTGGCGGATTTATGCCCGAAAAACCTATTTGCGTGTGCGCGAATCTAACGCAAAGGTCAATATGGAACTGGCAGAGGCATTTAATGGGGTGCGCGTCACACAGGCATTTGATAGGCAAAAACACAACTATAAACGGTTTACTGATGATATTGATATGAAAAACCGCGAGTCGAATGTATCGGCGACGATGGTGGCGGCGAGTTTTTTCTCTAGCATCGAATTGGTCGGTGGGGTGGCTACGGGTGTGCTGATTTATGTCGGTGGAATGTTGGTGCTGGGGCAGGAACTCTCTATATTCACCCTATTGACGTTTGTGCTGTATATTGACCAGTTATTTTTCCCCATCCGTATGTTGGCGCAACGGTATAATTTGTTTCAATCGGTGATGGCGGCGGGTGCGAAAATATTTAATCTGCTCGATGCACCGATAGAGGTCAAAGACGACCCCAATGCGCCCCAATTGCCCAAAATTAATGGGCATGTGCAATTTGAAGGGGTGAGCTTTGCCTATGACGATGATAGTGATGATGGCATCATCCAGAATATCTCGTTGGATGTGCCTGTGGGTAGCACGGTGGCGTTGGTGGGTCAGACAGGCGCGGGTAAATCTACATTGATAAAATTGCTGATGCGCTCGTATGACACCAAACAAGGACGTATTTTGATTGACGGACACGATATTAGCCATGTGACCAAGAAGAGCCTGCGCCAACAAATGGGGGTGGTGTTGCAAGAGACACACCTGTTTTCTGGGACGGTGATGGATAATATCCGTTATGGGCGGTTGGATGCGAGTGACCAAGAGGTGATAGATGCCGCCACAGCCGTGGGTGCGGATGAATTTGTCATGCGATTGCCAGAGGGGTATCATACCGAAGTGCGTGAGGGTGGTGCGTTGCTATCAGCAGGGCAGAAGCAACTTTTGTCATTTGCACGGGCATTGCTGGCAGACCCGCGCATCCTCATTTTGGATGAGGCGACCAGCAATATTGATACCCAAACCGAAAAAATTATTCAGACGGCATTGGGGCGGTTGCTAGAAGGGCGTACCAGTTTTGTGATTGCTCATCGGCTGAGTACGATTATCAACGCCGATTTGATTGTGGTGCTGGACCACGGTCAGATGATGGAAGCGGGGACACACGCCGAATTGCTGGCAAAAGGCGGGATGTACAGAAGTATGTATATCATGGCGCATTAGGAGAGAAAACCTCATCCCCCAACCCCTTCTCCAAACTGGAGAAGGGGAGAAAGCCACTTACAGCTGAGATTTGCACAAACCCCATACAAATGGCATAATACCCAAAATTAATCATGTTAAAAGTGGGCGTTATTCATGGGTAGAAGACCAAAACATATTTTTATCAGTTATTCACGAGATGATAAGCATTGGACATACGAATTTGCCAAAGCCTTACGTGAAGAACTCAATTATTCGGTCTTTGTAGATTACAAAGGGATTCATATTGGGACGAATTGGTGGCGGACGATTTGTGAAAATATTGAATCGTGTGATTATGTCATTTATGTGATGACACAAAAATCTATTGATTCAATTTATTGCACGGCAGAGATTGATTATGCGGTGGCGCTGAACAAGCCCATTTTGCCAATTATGCTCAAATCAACCCCATTTCCCAAAAAATTGGACGATAAGCAAGTCCAATATCTGACCATTGCTGATGATATGCAGATTAAAGATATTTTGGTGGAATTGTTGAAGGGGCTTGGTGAGATTCGAGACTTGATGTCGGATGGCGAGTATAAATCCCCTCAAACAGCCCCAAAACGTCCTGATGAGCCAAAAGCCAAAGATACTAAATCGGCGGAAGAGGTGTTTGATATTGCCGTAGATTTGGCATATGAGGGGCAAATTGACCAAGCAGAAATATTATTTCAAGAGGTCATCACAGCCGATAAAGGGCGGTTGGGCAGGCGAGCTGGGCAACGACTGGAACAGGTGCAATCGTATCAACAAGTGGCACGCCGAGCCGATAACCCCCGTTTGCGTGATGATGCAAAAGCCATGTGGATTGACCATGTTACCGACTTTGGCATAGATTTTGACCCATTCAACTTGGCGGAAAAATTGGCAGGGAGTCATAAACCGCCGATTGTGACACCTAAACCGGTTGTCATTGAAACACCACCACCACCCAAAATCATCACACCGACCAAGCCGAAAATTGCCTTGCCAGCGCCGTTTGATTGGTGTTATATCCCAGAGGGTCAAGTCACTTTTGGACCCGAAGATGGACATGACGAGTATTTTTATGCCAAGAAAAAGACCACGGTGCCTGTGCCTGCGTTTTGGATGGCGAAATATCCTGTGACGAATAAACAATATCGGGAATTTGTGACTGCAACGGGTAAAAAACCATATTATTGGGATGATGCCAAATGGAACGGGGATGATTATCCTGTGGTGAGCATGACATGGTATGAAGCGGTGGCGTTTTGTGAGTGGTTGAGCAACAAGACGGGCGAAAAAATCATGCTTCCCAGCGATGCCATGTGGCAACGGGCGGCACAAGGCGATGATGAACGAAAATTCCCGTGGGGAAATGTGTGGGATGCCAGTTTGTGTAATAACAATGTGGATAGAAAGGGAATTGGCAAAACGACACCTGTGCGCGACTATGAAGATAAATACACACACCCGTATGGGTTGGTGGATATGGCGGGGAATGTGTGGGAACGGTGCTTGACGACCTATAAAACTGGTGAAAACCGCACAACTGGGAATGATAATGATTGGCGTGTGCTGATGGGCGGCTCATGGTACAGTGACTCGGCGGGGCCGTTTGTGTCCGCGTTCCGTAGCTGGTACTACCCTAATTACAGGCTCTTCCCTAGTGGCAGGTCCTTCGAGTTCATCGGTTTTCGTGTGGCTCGCCTTTAAAGGATTTTTTCTGATTTTCTAATTTTCTGAATTTCTAAAGGGGGGTGCGGGGGGACGAATGTCCCCCTGCCAAAAATGCCCGCTTGCG
>DAOTUO010000041.1:0-28516 GCA_034436595.1 Anaerolineae bacterium
GGCGGATTTTTCATCCACGCCATTTTTTGGACCCCGTTCCACAAATGTGGCGCGGTGCATTTCTAAATCTTCTTTTTTCTTCTTCGATACCGCACGGCGCATCAAATCGGCTTCACCAGCCCGATACCCAAACAAATCCCGCGCA
The DNA here is from genome assembly GCA_034436595.1 of Anaerolineae bacterium. Lineage (GTDB taxonomy): Bacteria > Chloroflexota > Anaerolineae > Aggregatilineales > Phototrophicaceae. The sequence continues at coordinate 146 of DAOTUO010000041.1, forward strand.
ATCTGAATCAGTTGTTCCTGATACACAATAATCCCGTATGTCTCTTTGAGAATCGGCGCGAGATTGGGATGCTTATAATCGGTTTTTTCTTCTTCATGCAAACGCCGATTATATTGCGGGATGAATGCCATTGGTCCCGGACGATACAATGCCACACCCGCGATAATATTCTCAAAAATTTTGGGGCGCATATCACGCAACATTTGTTGCATCCCGCCACTTTCAAGCTGAAATACCCCCACCGTGTCGCCCTTCCCCATCATCACAAATGCCGCATTGAGCCGTTCTAATTCTTCTGGTGTAATCGTGGGGTCATCGTGCCGATAGGGGATATTATCCATCGTATATTTTATTTTATGATGTTTATCCACCAAATCGCACGCCTTACGTAAAATGGTTAGGGTAGACAATCCCAAAAAGTCCACTTTGAGCAGACCAATCTGCTCACACGTTTCCATTGGGAATTGCGTCACAGCTTCTAAAATCATATCCACCGATTCTTTATCATCTTTGGCGGTGGTTGGGCGGTGCAACGGCAAATATTCATATAACGGGTTATCGGCAATGATAATACCCGCCGCATGGGTAGAGGCGTGTCGGCGCACACCCTGTAATTCTTTGGCAATGTCTATTACTTTGCGAATTTGACTATCGCTATCATATAACCGTTTGAGGTCTGGGTTTTCTGCGACATACTCCATGAGGGGTTTGGGCTTGGCATCTTGTGGAATCAGCGATGCCGCCTTATTCACTTCCGTCAATGGCACATTGAGCGCCCGCCCCACATCGCGCACCGCCGCTTTTGGTCCCATTGTCCCAAATGTGATAATCGCCGCCACCCTATCGTGACCATATTTCTGCACCGTATAGGTAATCATGTCAGAACGGCGGTCATCGGGATAATCGAGGTCAATATCGGGCATGGTCTTGCGTTCTGGATTCAAAAATCGCTCAAACAACAAGCTATTTTGAATGGGGTCAATGTTGGTAATCCCCAAGCAATACGCCGCCAAACTACCCGCACCAGACCCACGCACATTCCACCAAATATCGGCAGAACGTGCAAATTCGCATAAATCCCACACGATGAGAAAATACGAATTGAAGCCCATTTTATCAATCACGCTCAATTCATAATCGAGCCTCGCGCGCAATTCTGGCTCATCAGCACGCGCCCCATAACGCCATTTTAGCCCGATATTGCACAAATGCGCCAAATATGACCCTGTATCATACCCATCTGGCACAGGGAAAAATGGCAAATGATACCCTTCCCGCTTGAGGTCGAGGTCGCACATCTCGGCAATTTTTACCGAATTATAAATCGCCTCTGGCACTTCACCAAAATTGCGCCACATCTCTTCTGCGGAATACACATAATAACTGTTATCGGAAAAACTCATCCGTTTGGTGTCAGCTTTGAGCGAATTGGTCTGAATACACAACAACGTATCGTGTGTATCGAAGTCACTTTCCATCACATAATGCACATCGGTGGTCGCCAACAGCCCCACACTAGTATGATTTTTGCGGTTATAGTCCACCAGCCATTCGTTGAGAGCGCGTTGTTCTGGAATATCGTGCTTCTGCAATTCCAGATAAAAATTATCTTTTCCAAAAATATCGGTGAACTGCCCAATGGCTTTATACGCATCTTCATCGCGTCCATCTTGCACAAATCGGGGAATCCGCGCCGCCAAACACCCACTGGTGGCGATGAGTCCTTCGGAATGTTTCGCCAAAAAATCTATATCAACACGGGGCTTATAATAATACCCGCGCAATTGTGCTTCACTGCTCAATTTGAGCAGGTTTTTATACCCTGCCATATTTTGGGCGATGAGCAAAATATGATAAGGATTACGGTCTAATGCCGATTCCTTATCGGTCATCCCGCGTGGCGACAAATAGGCTTCTACGCCAATAATCGGCTTAATTTGGGCTTTGACACATTGCTCATAAAAATCCATGACCCCAAACATCGTCCCATGGTCGGTAATGGCAATGGCGGGCATCTCTAGTTCCTTTGCCCGTTCCACCAATTTCTTAATTTTACTCAACCCATCAAGCAATGAAAATTCTGTATGGACGTGCAAATGCACAAAGGTATTATCAGCCATGAAAATGCCCACCTTCTGGCGCTTTTGACTTATTCAAATCGCTATCAAAATGTTATATCAGAACAATTGAATTATAACCCACTTTCGCCAAATAAAGCATTAAAAAGCGATGGTCATATCATAGAGATACGGTCATCGCCAACAAGAACTTTAATGGTTTGTGAAAAGTTTGTTATCCCTCAATCAATAAGACTTCGGGGTCTTCGATTAAATCCTTCACTTTGACCAAAAATTGTACCGCCTCACGACCATCTACCATGCGATGGTCATAGGTCAATGCCACATACATCATGGGGCGCACAACAATTTCGCCATTGACCACCACAGCGCGGTCTTTGATGGCGTGCAATCCCAAAATGCCAACTTGTGGTGGATTGAGGATGGGTGTACTCATCAATGAGCCAAAAATCCCGCCGTTGGTGATGGTAAATGTGCCACCTATCAGCGATTCAATACCCAATGAACCGTCTTGGGCTTGTTTGGCATAATCTTTGACCTGATTTTCGATTTGGGCAAAGCTCATGCGGTCAGCATCACGCAATACAGGCACAACCAAACCATCACTCATACCAATAGCAATGCCGATGTCATAGTAGTGCTTATACACAATTTCATTCTCTTGAATTTCGGCGTTCAATTGGGGGAATACCTTCAATGCACCAATCACCGCCTTCACGAAAAAGGCATTGAATCCAAGCCCCACACCATGTTTTTCTTTGAACAAATCTTTCCGCCGCGCCCGCAATTGATTGACGGCGGTCATATCAATTTCATTAAAAGTCGTGAGCAAGGCGGCGGTGCTTTGGGCTTCGATGAGGCGCTTGGCAATCGTCTGACGGCGACGGCTCATTTTCACCCGTTCCTCTTTACGATACCCACCACCATCATTCACTGCCACACTCGGCGCTGGCTTTGGCGCAGAAACAGGTTTTGGTGTGGAAACAGGTGCAGGGGCATTTTGTCCACTGATAAAATTCTGCACATCGCTTTTGGTGACTTTTGTGCCACTGCTTGGCACTTGGGCAATATCCACGCTATGTTCGGTAGCGACACGTTTTGCCACAGGGGTGGCTTTTTGTGCCTCAGATGTCACCGGTGCGGTCACACTTATAGGGGTAATCACTTGGGAAGTCGTGGCGCTGGCAGACCCACTCACCACACCCAACACCGCCCCCACTTCCACATCTGTGCCTTCTGGTGTGAGAATACTCTCTAGCACACCATCACCCTCTGCGGTAACTTCCAAAGAGACCTTATCCGTCTCTAATACGACAATCACTTCTCCCGCCGAGACCTTATCCCCGACCTTTTTTGTCCAACTGGATACAGTGGCTTCTACCACCGACTCTGCTAAATCTGGTACAACTAAATTAAACGACATCCCGTTCTCCTTTGTTATTCAGACACAACGCCTATCGGGACGGCATTTTGCCGTCCTCACTGATTTGCTAAAACTCAAAATTTCCAATCAAACGCATATTGTGTAATCATCGCTTGGTTGGCATAGTGTTGGCTCTTAGACCCCTCTGCGGGGGTGGAACTCCGCCGTCTGCCCACATAATTGACAGGGATATTCATCCCCACCAATTTCTTGATGCGATAATTCATAAAATCCCATGCACCCATATTCTTGGGTTCTTCTTGCGCCCAAACAATTTGTGTCATCTTGGCATATTTCTTGACCATCAACATAATTTCATCGGCGGGGAATGGATAAAGCTGTTCCACACGCACCACCGCTACTTCTGGATGTTGGGCGGGGTAGTCGCTTTGCACCAAATCATAATAAAATTTGCCACTGCAAAAGACCAACCGTGTGACCTCTTCTGGATTAGCAGTTGAGTCATCAATCACGGCACGCCATTTGCCCTCTGCCAATTCACGTACAGATGAATACACCGCAGGCAGGCGTAACAGGCTCTTTGGCGACATCACAATCAATGGCAACGGGTCGGTTTTGAGCAACAAGGCTTGTCTGCGGAGCAAATGAAAATATTGCCCTGCGGTGGTGGGGTTCACAATCCGCATATTGGTCTTTGCCGCCATCTGCAAAAAGCGTTCTGGTCTGCCTGTAGAATGGTCTGGACCACCGCCCTCATGACCGTGTGGGAGCAACATCACCAACGAAGGAGTTTGCTTCCATTTTTCCCGCGCAGACACGATAAATTCGTCTATGATATTTTGTGCGCCATTCAAAAAGTCGCCATATTGCGCTTCCCACAAGACCAATGTCTGTGGCGAGGTCACATTATAGCCAAATTCAAATCCCAACACCGCCATTTCGGATAGCGGGCTGTTATACACAACGAATGATGCTTTTGCCTGTGGCAATGCTTGGAGTGGGACAAGCGTATTGGGTTCATCGGCTTGCGAGTCGTATAACACGGCATGACGATGACTAAATGTCCCGCGCTCACTATCTTGTCCTGTCAGCCGAATAGCAACACCATCTTCTAATATACTGGCAAATGCCAATTCTTCGGCGGTTGCCCAATCAATGAGGGGTTCATCCACATTATCAAAAACTTTGCGCCGTGCGAGTATTGTATTTTCGAGCCGTTTGGAATAAAAATTAAATCCTGCCACCGATTCTTGGAGTGATGTATTCAGCGAGGTAAGCCGTTCCATCGGCACATTGGTCTTGACTCGTTTGGCAATACCCTTTGGTGGTTCTTCTAATGGGGGGGTATGGCGCACTTCAACTTTCACCACATCATACGCCTCTTGCAAGGTGGCAATATGCTTATTATAGATGTCATCGGCTTGTTGGGCGGTGATAGTACCCTGCTTCACCAATTTATCCGACCAAATCTGACGAATACGCGGATGATTTCGCACCACCTTATACATCTGTGGTTGCGTAAAACCGGGTTCATCCAATTCGTTGTGACCATAGCGCCGATAGCCCAACAGGTCAATCAAGAAATCTTTTTCAAATTCCTCTTGATAGGCAAATGCCAGTCGCGCCACCTCAACCACTGCCAGAGGGTCATCGGCATTGACATGCACCACAGGCACTTTGAACCCTTTTGCCAAATCGCTGGCATACAGTGTACTACGAGCATCTTTTGGCATGGTGGTAAAACCCAACTGGTTATTGGCGATGATATGAATCGTCCCACCCACCCAATATCCCGGGAGGCGCGACAAATTAAATGTCTCTGCAACAATCCCCTGCCCGGGGAATGCCGCATCGCCATGAATAAGGATTTGCATGGTCGTGCGCTCATCAAAAATTGGCACACCACGCTTATTACTCTCTGTGCCAGCCGCCCGTGCCATCCCCACCGCAATCGGGTTAATTGCCTCTAAGTGACTGGGGTTTGGTGGCATGAGCAATACAAACTTGCCATCACCATGCACATCATAAACCCGTCCCTGATGATATTTCACATCACCAGATTGCCACCCGACCACATTTTCGTCTTCTGGGTCTACAAAATCTTGCAAGATATCTTCATACGGCTTTTTCATGATGTGCGACAGGGTATTTAACCGCCCACGATGCGCCATCGCAATCGCCACAGTACGTTTATCGGCACGGGCATTATCCGCAAGCCTTACCAACTCATCGAGAAGCGAAATCATGGTATCGAGTCCCTCAACCGAAAAACGATATTTGGTCGGGAAGCTCTTTTGCAAAAATTCTTCAAATGCCTCAATTTGTGATAGGCGGTCTAAAACTACCACAGCCTCTTGTGGCGTGGCATTAAACCGATACCGCCGTGACTCTATCGCCTCTTTTAGCCATTGGCGTTCCTCTGGAATACGAATATGGTCGTTATCATAGCCGATACTCGTGGTATACACCGCCTTTAGCGATTCAATCACCTCATAGGCGTTATTTGCCCCAATCGCTAATGGGCTATCAATCAAACCTGCGGGCAATTCATACAAATCTTGTTCGGTTAACCCATGATATTCCACAGAAATTTCTGGGTCGCCAATCGGTGGTGTGCCAAGTGGGTCTAAGTGCGCCGCCACATGCCCAAATTGCCGAATCGCTTGGGCATAATTGGCAATTGCTGTCACTTTACGCACATCCGCCACCATCGCGGCGGGCATTTCTATTGTTTGCTCTGTAATCGGAGTCCAGTTTGCAAAGAACGCTCTCGTGCGTTCATCTACAGAATCGGGTGATGTGAGGTATTTTTCGTATAATTCCGCCACATAACCAGCATTTAAGCCATAAATCTTTGTTAAAGTCATATCCATCCCAAAATTTTGCGCGAACCTTTTTATCTATTTTACCCAAGTTTTAGCCTGTTCGTGTAGGGGCATGATGAAAATCATAATATTATCATCATTTCGTGAATTATTGTACAAACTAACTAACTAAGGCACAACTCTATTTGTGCATAGTATCTAATTACCCCTTGTGCAAAATTTAAAATTGGCAGATAATTAAAATACAAAATAAAAAAACACTTTTTATTTCTTATAGGAGTTCACTCAATCATGGCGACAGCCCTTAGTATGACTATGAATAAATCAGCCTTAAAAGACCAAAATGTTTCTACCCCCTATGAAACCGCATTATTACAATTTGACCGCGCAGTGTCACATCTCGACCTTTCTAGCTCTATTGCAGAATACATGCGTTACCCACGCCGTGAATTTACGGTGAACTTCCCTGTCCGCCGTGATGACGGCACAATGGAAATGTTTACAGGCTATCGGGTGCACCATAGCACCGTCTTGGGACCCTCTAAGGGTGGTATCCGCTATAGCTTGCATGTTGATATAGATGAAGTACGCGCCCTTGCCATGTGGATGACATGGAAATGCGCCCTAATGGGATTGCCCTACGGTGGTGCAAAAGGTGGCGTGATTGTAGACCCCAAAACCCTGAGCATTGGCGAATTAGAACGCCTCACCCGCCGTTATGCCTCTGAACTTATCCCACTCATCAGCCCACAATCCGATGTGCCTGCACCCGATATGGGGACAACCCCCCAAATTATGGCATGGATTATGGATACCTACAGCATGACCGTTGGCTATTCTGTCCCCGCCGTTGTCACAGGCAAACCAATCGAAATTGGTGGTAGCGAAGGACGCAATACTGCCACAGGTCACGGTGTGGTGATTTGTATGGTCGAAGCCCTCAAACGGCATGGTATCACCGATGCCGCAGGTATCAGTGTGGTCGTGCAAGGCTTTGGGAATGTCGGTTCACATGCCGCCAGCTATGCCCATGAATTGGGATTTAAGGTTGTGGGTGTGAGCGATGTCTCTGGTGGTATCTATAACGCCAATGGACTCGATATTCAAGCGGTTCGTGCCTATTATGCCGAAACTGGCGGATTAAAAGATTTTGCCCGCGCCGATAATGTCACCAACGAAGAATTGCTCGTCCTCCCCTGCGATGTCCTCATCCCCGCCGCTATGGAAAGCCAACTCAATCGCATCAATGCCGATAATGTCAAAGCCAAATTTATTGTTGAAGGCGCAAATGGTCCAACCACACCCGCCGCCGATGATATTTTCCATGACAAGGGTATCATGGTTATCCCCGATATTCTCGCCAATGCGGGTGGTGTGACCGTATCCTATTTTGAATGGGTACAAGACCTACAAGCCTTCTTCTGGGACCAAGACGAAATTTCGCGCCAATTGCGCCGTCTCATGATTAAAGCCTACGACTTTACCGCCCATACCGCCGAAGAATACGACATCAATATGCGAACTGCCGCCCAAGTTGCCGCCATCAAGCGCGTTGCCACCGCCTTGCAAACACGCGGTTTCTATCCCTGATACCTATCCATACCCCTCCATGTCACCTACTTATTTTTTTAGAATGAATTTATTTTCAGAACAAGGGACTCGCACAGTCCCTTGTTCGCATTTTAGCCAAATAATGCTATAATTCCTGCCATGATTAACTTATATGAACTCCTCAATGCGTCTAACGGTCAACTCTTTGGAGAGCCAGCCGCCCAATTATTTGAATCATTCGCCACCGATTACGAATTGGCAACGGTGAATCAATTATTTGTGGCGCTTGGCAACTCGCAAGAGTATATTGCCCAAGCCATCCAAAACGGGGTTTCTGGCGTGCTATGCGCCCGCCCTCCAGAATGTGACACTACAGGCGTTACGGTGCTACTGGTCAAAGATGTTGAGCAGGCACTTTTGGCATGGTCGCACAATATTTTGGGCAAATTTGGGACAAAAGTCATCGGGGTGACAGGTGTCGCTGGAAAATCTACCACCATCGAAGCCATTAGCCATGTATTGGGTTTGCACCATACCGTGTTGCATAACCCACACCTATCGGGCAAGCGCATCAGTATTCCCCTCGCACTCGCCCAACTCACAGATGAACACAAATTTGCCGTCTTAAAACTCGGCACACAGCAAGTCGGAGAAATCGCCACAATGATTCAGGCAGTGCAACCCGAAGTCGCGGTTGTCACGCATATCGGCACAATTGCCAGCACCGAATTTGATAACCTACAAAGTTTGGCGGATGAAACATCGCTGTTGGTGAATTATCTCTCGCCCAGTGGGTTAGCCGTCCTCAATTATGATGATGACCTCGTGCGCGGTATGGGGAGCAATTCGCGTGCCAGTGTCAAAACAGTGGGTATTGCGGGCTTTGGTGCCGATTTAATGGCATATAATGTCAAATATGCCATCAACGAAACCCGTTTTGAATTGCGTCATGGTGATGCCCGTTTCATCAATCAGTCCATGCCCCTATTGGGAAAATTATCGCTTTATGGCGTGCTATCGGCGGTGATGATTGGCTTGAATTACGACATTCCCATCATCGAATCGCTCAATGCCCTCAGCAAAATTGCGCCACTCAACGGGCGCATGAATCCGCTAAAAGGCAAAAACGGCGCATTGCTGGTTGATGACACTTATAACGCTAATCCGTTTTCATCGCTCGCGGCGCTGGAATGGCTTTCTGCTGTCAAATCTCAAGACAAACGGAGCATTTTTGTGTTTGGGGATATGGGCAGATTGGGGTCAAATACCCGCATGGGACATCGGCTCGTGGGGCAACGCGCCTCACAAGTGGCTGATGTGGTCATCGCACGCGGGCAAAATGCGGGGTTAGCCGCCCGTGCCGCCCTCGATAACAATATGGATGTGCATAAGGTAACGATTACCCACGCCACCAACGACACCGTGAACACCCTCAACACCTATTCGCTCAATAAAGATGATATTATCCTCATCAAAGGCGATAGTGATGCGCGGATGGAACTGGTCACATCTGCCCTGCTCAACGACCCCCATGACCATATTCAGTTAGTGCGCCAAAACCGCATATTACCCACATTTCTCTTTCATAACCCCACCCGCCTCAGTTGGGTAGAGATAAATTATGAAGCATTGGCGGGCAATATCCGTGCCATCAAAAATAAATTGTCACCAGAAACCAACCTCATGGCGGTGGTCAAATCCGATGCCTATGGTCATGGGGCAATTAGTGTGTCAGAGACGGCACTCGCTAATGGCGCAAGTTATTTGGGGGTATCATCCCTAGAAGAAGCCCTCACCTTGCGCGATGCAGGGATTCATGCGCCAATTATCGCGCTCAACTACACACCGTTTCATCTTGTCCACGAAGCCCTTCAGCAAAATATCACCCTCGCCCTATTCGATTTAGCCGTAGCACGCGCTTATGACCGCATCGCGCGGGAAAATAATGGCGTTGTGCGTGTGCATGTTAAAATTGATACAGGCATTGGCAGACTAGGTGTATTGCCAGAAGATGCCCTCACCCTATTCCGCAATTTGCTCTCCATGAAGCATATTGAGGTAGAAGGCATTTATACTCATTTTTCGATGGCAGATGAAAAATCAGACCATACCAGCAACCAATTAACGACCTTCAAAAATCTATTACGCGATATTCAGGCACTCGGCTATAAGTTCAAATATGTTCATTCGGGCAATAGTGCAGGCACGCTGGCGCATCCCGATGGGCATTTTACGCTGGCACGGACAGGCGCGGCGATGTATGGCATTCACCCCTCCCCCACCGTAAGCCTATCTGCCGATTTTAACCCTGTCATGTCGTGGAAAACCATCATCGCCCAAGTAAAAACACTCCCACCCAACCATCCAGTAGGCTATGGCAATACTTATATCACCCAAACCCACGAGACCATCGCGGTTATCCCAGTGGGCTATGCCGATGGCTTCCGCCGTGCGCCCAATTCATGGCGCGAGGTATTGGTACATGGACAACGGGCGCGGGTGATTGGGCGGGTGAGCATGGAAAAAAGTGTCATTAGCATTTCACACATCCCCGATGTATCGGTGGGCGATGAAGTCGTGCTATTGGGTAAACAGGGCGATGACCGCATCACCGCAGAAGAAATTGCCTCGCAATTGGGGACGATTAATTATGAGGTGGTCTGTAGCGTCTTACCCAGAGTACCACGCAGATAAATCCATCTGGGGTGCATGATGATAATGCACCCCATCGTACTTTTTTATCCATCCAATTGACCCAAAATATCGCGTGCCATCGCACGAGGGTCAGTTGTGAACGAATATACACGGCTCAAGCGACCTTCCCTATCCACCAAAAAGCGTGATGCAGTGTGGTCTACCATATAATCATTGGGCGCACGCGGATTTTCGATACGGGCATAATACAAGCCATAATCCTCTTGAATGAGTATCAACGTCTCATCTGTGCCACTCAATCCAATAAAATCGGAGTCATAACGCAAGAGATAATCGCGCAACAAATCGGGTGTATCGCGCTCGCCATCCACACTAATGAACACAAACACCACTTCATCGGCATTATCGCCCAAAAACCGCTTCACTTGGGAAAAATCCAACATATTGACGGGGCAAACATCCGGACACCGTGTATATCCAAACGATAACAACACCAATTTCCCGCGCAAATCACTCAAATTGAGCATAGCCCCTGTGCTAGCAGGCATCGCAAAATCTTGAATTTCTCTGGATGGATTATAAATGCTCACACCATCACTGTTTGGTGCAGGGGTGGTGGTTATTGTGGTTTGTGGCTCAACAATCTGCCCAGACAACATCAATATAACCATCGCAATTATTGCCAAGACGAGTGGCAATAACACAACCAGTATCACTATATTATTATTGGTTTTTTTCACAGATTTTATCCATCATTTTGCTATATAATAGAATCGCATTGTAAAATCATTATATCAAACGGGGCATCATGAATATAGCGCCAGAACAAGCCTTCAAGCAAAAAGCGATGGAACTTGGATTCAATGTGGTAGGCATTATCCCCGCCAAACCCGCCAACACCCTAAACGCTTATTTCCGTTGGATAGACGCGCAAATGCACGGTTCAATGGGCTATATGGCGCGTCCAGATAGGCAAATTCGGCGTGAAAATCTTAATCATATCCTACAAGGGGTGCAATCACTCATCTTAGTGGGTGTAGATTATCGCGCTCATATCCCCCAAGACATTCTCACAGACCCATCGCGTGGACGGATTGCCAGTTATGCGTGGGGGTACGATTATCACGATTGGCTCACACCCCGCCTAGAAGCACTCGCATCATGGTTTGGGGAACGTCTCAATATGGGCTATAAAGTGTATGTGGATACAGGGGCAATTTTAGAACGCGCCCATGCCCAACAAGCAGGACTCGGATTTATTGGCAAAAATACCATGCTCATTAATCCAAGACGGGGCAGTTATTTTTTTATTGGCGAAATTTTGACCGATTACCCCTTTGAGCAATACGACACGCCACACAAGCCAACCCTCTGTGGCACATGCACCCGTTGTCTATCTGCCTGCCCCACCGATGCTTTTCCAGAACCGTATGTTTTAGATGCCCGCAAGTGCATTAGCTACCTCACCATTGAGCATAAGGATGTGATAGACCCCGACATCCGCCCTCAAATGGGCAATTGGATTTATGGCTGTGATATTTGTCAGGATATTTGCCCGTGGAATCGGTTTGTGAGCCACACCACCCACCCCTATTTTATCCCGCCCAATCATCATCATGTCGCACCACCCCTAGCCGAAATATTGATGTTGGATAAAGACGGTTTTATGGCGCTATTTGCAAAAACCCCCATTGAGCGCATTGGGCATGTGCGCCTCATTCGTAATGCGTGCATTGCGGCGGGCAATTGGGGCGATAAAGCCATTTTACCCGCCCTAGAACACGCCCATCAACATGGGGATGACCTCATCCGTGTTCATGCAGAATGGGCGATGGCACGCATCTAACTGGCTTCGGTGTCTTTGTGCAATTTCTCAATCTTCTTATTCCGTTTTTGCTCATCACGGATTTGTTTTTCGAGGTCACGTAACCGTTTGGCAATCCCAGCGGCTTTTCTGGCTTCGCCAATCGCTTTATACGATGCGGCAATATTGGCGAGCGTTATCGTCTGCCCCGCTTTATCATCCAGCGCGACCAAAATAGGCAATGCTTCTTCAAAATAGGCGAGTGCCTTGCGCTTATCCCCGCCCTTTAGGGCATATAATCCGCCAATATTGTTGAGTGTAGAAGCAATACCTGCTTTGTCGTCAATCTCTTTACGAATTTGCAAGGCTTTGTCATATTCTACCAGCGCCAACTCGCGGTTGCCCGCATTGGCGTGTGCCTTGCCGATATTATTGATGACCAATGCCTCGCCTTCACGATTTTCCAATTCCCGATAAAGGGCAATGGCTTGTTCATATTGCGACAAAGCCGTTTCTGTCTCGCCCATTTGGGAATAGGTGAAGCCTATATCGGTTAGTGTATGCGCCATAAACAGCTTATCACCACTCTCCCGATGTTCTTCTAGTGTCGTCCGATAATTCTGTAGTGCGGCTTCGTGTTGTTTACTCATGATTGGTTTGCCAATTCGTATAATTCCAATAAAACCCCACCCGTACTTTTGGGATGCACAAAGGCATATTTTGTCCCATTGGGGCGTAATTTGGGGGTGTCGTTAATCAGTTCAACCTGATGATTTTTCAATTGAGCGAGTGTTGCGTCTATATCGCTCACCTCAATACACAAATGATGCAATCCAGCGCCTTTTTTCGCCAGATATTTCGCCACACCACTTTCTGGGGTGAGTGGCGCGAGCAATTCCACTTCACTTTCACCTACAGGCAAAAAAGCGATTTGCACCGCCTCTTCATCGTTGTGTTCCACATGAGCAAGAGGCAATCCGAACGCATCGCGCCAAAATGTGAGCGCCACATCCACATCTTCCACCACAATTGCGACATGATTTATTTTGAATGTTGTCATTTTTTCACCTATATCAAAAAGGACGGCTCTTTCGCCGTCCTTATAAATATTATTGCGTTTCATCTGTTACTTCGGCGGGTGGAGCGGGCGGGAGAATAAAAATCTGATAGCTATCTATAGTCGGCTCAATGAAGTTGATATACACCGCATCGGTATTATCGTCTTCTGGCACTTCTGCCCACAACGCATACGTTGTCCCAAAAACAGTTGTGGCATACGCCCGTCCAATATAGGGAACACCAGCGCGTATCACGCGATAAATGGTGGTATCCCATGTATGGTAACGCCCGTTATACGCCCGATTTTGCATCACTTCTAAGCTATCTGCGCCAATCAATGCCTGCCCTGTGATAACATTACTCAACACATTGACACCACTCTCAACACCAGAGGCGAGAATATAGCGTGTCATCGCCAAGAATGTGTTACCGTCAACCCCGCCAGCAGGAGTATAACGAGTCCATACACCATATTGTGCCACACCGTTTTCATCGGTGGCATCTTCTGGTGTGGTGCGTACCCACGATATGGGGACAAAATAGAGTTCTTCGCCCACCAAACGGTCTGCTTGCCATAGAGGCACACGCGATGCGTCATAACCCAACTGGTCAAAGAACTGTGCATATTCGACCAATGTGGGATAAAAAGTCTCGAAATTGCCTTCACCATCTACTGATTCACTCGCCAACACAATCCCGTATGTTTCGCCCGGTGCATATTCTTGCAATACAACAAATGCCCGTCCAGAACGCGCTTTTCCGCCTGCTTCACGGGTATAATCAAATTGCAGAGCATCCCGCCCATCTACCACAATGGGGGTAGGCTCACCAATAACTGTAAATACATTATATTCAGAAGCAGTCTGAACGGCTTCGGATAAGACACTGGTCGGAAAACTAAACATCAGCGCAAATAAGTTACCCTTTTCGCGGTCACTGGTCTGATAGACGGGTATATTGCCATATACCGGATTCACAGCAAATGTATTGTTCAATGCCAATGGGATCCATGTTTGTGGGCGCGGAATGGTCACACCAATATCGGCGCGTGTTTCTGCGCGTAAATCGGTGGGCAATCCCTCGTTTTCAACCGAGACGGTCTCTGAGATGAAACCGGTCGTGCCACCAAATGCCGTCATCAACACACCAACATTATAATTACCACTGGGAGACGGTTGATATTGCCATGTTAAGCCCGTCTCTGTCCAAACATATTCATTGCCCTCAACCGCGCTTACACGTCCATCGCCCGTGACCAGATATTTGTAGGTCTGAAAAATTGCCCCTGTGGGTATGGTTATCACGGCAAGGGCGCTATTGCCATCAGATTTATTGATGACCCGTTGCAATTGTCCACCAGAAAAACCATCGTAGCTAAAAGTAATGGTGACATCGTTCCATGTGTTACTATCTGGCAAGCGATACCGCCCTTCAAGCGCGGCAACATCTTCACCAATATTCAAAAATTCGTAATTGCTCAGTGTTCCGTTTGTCACCAATGGCAGTTCGCCAGACCAGCTAAAGAAATTGGTTGTGATACCCTGTTCCCACCGATTCACCCGTACAAAATTACCATTTTCGTCAACACCCGGTTCAAGCAGGCGTTGGTTATACATCCGCACAATCGTGCCGTCCTCTTGCAATTGGTCTACTGTCGCCTCGCCATAGGCAATATTACGCCCAATGATTTCGGCATCAATATAAAATGGATTGAGGGTGCTCACCGCTTCGGTTGGATACCGTGTGACCACATTTAATCTGGGGGCGATAGGCGAATGAAATGGTGAATCCCCCGTCCATGGCTTGGGAGTCACCGCCGCAAAATAATTTCGCAACATCCGACTCCATTCACCTAGTGGGGTCTGATAAAAATAATTTTGCGAAAAATCTTTGCTTTTTTCTGGGAAAAACACATTGTAATAATAAATGCGGTCTCTGACTTGTGCGCCAGCATCCGCATAAACCACCACATTTCGCAATTCATCCAACACCAAATTTGCCGCATCAATCAATTCGGTATCATTGGGGGCAATGGCAATCACCCGTTGCATAAAACTTCCCAAATCTATCTTGGTGTTGCTATTGGCAAAATTAGTATATACATAGGTATTAGACCTTGCCTGACCAATCGTAAACGCCCGTACCTGTGGGTTGGCATTCACAACAGCGGCAAACGCCTCTACCGCCAATTCTAAATTGCCAAAGCGTTGCAAATTTGTGACCACACTGGTCAGATATTCTGTACCAGACCCCTGACGGAGCAAAATATCTTGCTGGATATATTTATCCACCAAATCTTGACCAATTACCGTAAAATCGGGTGCGGTTGGGTTTTCATTCATATAATTGGCAAAAAGCGCCATATCATGCGCGGGATCTACGACAATTTCGGGTGAAGCCAACGCATAGGTAAAATAATCTTTGGTGAGTGCAAAAAATTCGACACTGCTCATCAAACACGCATCATTGATAAGAAATGCAAATTTATTAAAATCGGGGTTTTGTACTTTTGCTTCTTCAATAGCTAAAGAAAAGGCTTGGCGCAATTGGGGGATAGTGATGATAGATTTATCAGCAGAATCATCAGTGATAACACCTTCCCACCCTGCCCCATGACTCCCCAACGTGATGACATAATTCTCTGCGGGATAATTACGAATTGCCCACACCAAAAATTGTGCCAGGGCTTCTCCGTTACCCGTGTCAATCTCGCCTAAGTCGGTTATCTCTGACGATGCTAAGGTCGGTGGAAACGCATCGGCAATTGTCCCACCCTGAATTTCGTATAACCGCGCCCCAGACCAATCATCATTGGATGTATCATATTCTGGGCTACGGTCTAAGAGGGCAATAATCCGCACATTATCGTTGCTACCACCCGCCAATTCAAATTCATGAAAGTCGTTAATGAGACCGGGTTCAAGGTTGTTATCGGCACCATAATAAGCCAAAATTGTCCACTCCGCTTTGGGACGTGGCTCATCAAATAACGGATACCCTGCATCAAACAATTCACCGGGTCTAACACGATATGCCGCCTGTTGTGTTGCTAATTCTGCGGGGGGAATTAACCCAATTGTCAGTTTAAAATCGCCAGTGGTGTCGCCATCTTCTAACCCATAGCGCCCGGCAATAATACGATACACCCCCGCCGCCGCCTGTGGATATTCGACATAAGAAGTTACATCGCCACGTCTGCGGTCATCATTTTCGGCAACAGTATTGCCAAATGAGTCTATTAAATAGAGGTAGGTATCGAGTTCACTACCCTCTAAAATATGCGACATATCAATTTGTACCAAACTACCCCGATTCCGCACCCGAAAGGCATATTCCCAAAACGGATTTTCATCGTCGATCGTTTGGCAAAAATCGGCTTCAACCGCAAATTCATCACATTTACCTGTGCCACCCTGTGCGACAACTTCCACATCGCTCGGCGCAAAAGTCATGTATCCCGCGAGAAAAATCCCGATAAGTATGATTAACCTCAGTTTGCGCTTCACAGTGGCTTGCTCCTGATTATTTTTCTAAGCAACAATATTATATCCATAAAACAACTTTTTTGCGAATAGCGAGCAATAAAAAAGAGCAGGTAATGAATTAACCTACTCTTTTTTAAGATTCTATCAAACCTGTCAAAGCACTATCCTAATAATTGATTAGGGACAGCTTTTGACTGGGGTTGGGGTACATGCTTTTGTTGTGCCAGTATTACGAGTACCTTCACTACGTGCCACAGACCCCGCCGCAATTCCTTCTGCAAATTCAACATCCATATTGATAAAGAGGGTCACAACTTCAAATTCTTCTGGTAATTCAACCTTAGATGCGTCCACTTCTGGGTCAAATGGGGTGATAGATGAAACAGTCGCCAAAAAGGTGAGTGTTTCGGCTTCAACATCATATGCTTCGTCATTCTGAAGGCTCAATGTCACTAAAATACTTTCATTTTCGGTGGTGACAAGGGCGGTGGCGGTGAGTTCTGGTTCAAATGTCCAATAGGCAATTAAATCTTGTGTAGATATAAAGCCACTCGCCAAGCTAGGGATGTTAACAATCCAATTGGCATTAGCCGAAACATCGCTCAATGTGAGCATGAAAGCATCGTCATCGGCTTCAACAAAACTGCCAGATTCTGCGGTCAACACATACGACCCGCTCCATAAAACAGCTTCTACGACTTCTTCATCTTCTTGTGCATTCACAAAAGCAAAAGGCAATGCCAGCACAACCAACATGATAAAAAATTTGACCAATTTCATAAAACCTCCAACACCATCGGCGAATAATTTTTAACCGTAATTAAAAAATAGTATAACAGATATTGCAGTCTCTTGCTCATTAAAATCAGACAAAATAAACAAGATTTTACAACATTTACTTTCACAAACTTTTCAAAAATCGGCTATAGCCAGCTCCGTGGTGTCATAAAGTGAAAAGAAATTGTTAAACCCAATCACCTCAAATACCCGCAATACCTTTGGATTCAGCGCAACCAATTTCAAATCGCCCCCATTTTCGCGGTTTTTTGTCAATATATCAGCTAGTGTCCGTAGCCCCGCGCTACTCATATATCGGACATCTGCCATATTTAGCACTAGCCGATATCGTCCCAATGCGTAAATATTTTGTAACAATGATTCTAGGTCTAATGCCAATTGCGAGTCAATCCGTCCCTTAAAGGTAATGACAGATACACCATTTATTTCTTCTTCTAAATATTCCACAATATCGCTCCTTATCGTACAAGGTTAGGGGAATTATCCCCTCATCTATAATAATTAGCAACGGCGTTTCTTGTTAAAAAGGATATTTATGTCTCCCCTACCCTTACAAGGTATTCGCATCCTCGACTTTACCCGTGTGTTAGCGGGCCCTTTTTGTAGCATGATGCTGGCAGATTTGGGCGCAGATGTTGTCAAAATCGAATCCCCCAATAGTGGTGATGAAACCCGTGCATGGGGTGCGCCGTGGGTTGGCAATCCACAAGACCGCATCAGCGCCTATTTTGCCTGTGTGAATCGCAACAAGCAAAGCATCACCCTTAATCTCAAAAATCCGCACGCGCAACATATCGCCACGCAATTGGCATCAAAAAGTCATATCGTCATCGAAAATTTCAAACTGGGACAAATGGCAGGCTTTGGACTCGATTATGACTCGCTGTCAAACAAAAATCCGGCATTGGTCTATTGCAGTATCACGGGTTTTGGTCAGACGGGCGATTATAGAGACCGTCCGGGTTACGATTTTGTCTTACAAGCCATGACAGGACTCATGGCAATCACAGGCGAAAAAGATGGCACACCGCATAAAGTCGGTGTGGCAGTCGCAGATGTATTCACGGCACTATTTGCGTGTAATGCCATCCAAGCCGCTCTTCGCTATGCCGAAAAAACAGGTATCGGGCAATTTATAGATATGTCACTCTACGACTCGCAACTCGTCGCACTCGTCAATGTCGCCAGCAATGTGCTTATATCGGGCAACGATGCGGGCAGATATGGCAATCAGCACGCCAATATTGTGCCATATCAAACTTTCACTGCGTCAGATGGCGATTTTGTGGTGGCAGTGGGCAACGACCGCCAATTTGGGGCGATGTGCGCCGTTCTGGGAAATCCCCACATGGCAACAGACTCTCACTTTGCCACCAATCCAGCCCGACTGATAAATCGGGGTGAATTGATAAGCATACTGAGTGGTATTTTTATCACACAGCCCGTCGCGCATTGGGTCATGTCGCTTTTGGCGGTGGATGTCCCCGCGGGCGAAATTTATACCGTCCAACAGGCACTCAATCTGCCACACACCCAACAACGTGAGATGGTCGTGCCGATGGGCATTGCCGATGCACACATGCTCGCTTCACCCATGCGCCTGAGCCATACCCCGCCAGCCGTATATCTCCCCCCACCCCGCTTGGGTGAACATACCGACCAAATTTTGCGCGATGAATTGAGTTTATCAGCGCATGAAATAGCAGATTTACGTATGCGCGGAATTATCTAAATGCAAAAAGGCGCATGTGACTGCGCCTTTTTGCATAACTCAGGAGGAGAAAAGCTATTTATTCGTTCTTACGGTCATGAGGCATTTCCCAATGTTCTGGAGAGCGCCACAAGCTAGAAAGCAATAACTCACGCATGAATATCAGTTCTTTGGGCAGGCGGTCATATAACTTGGTGAACAATTCTTCATGGAGCAGAAGTTCCTTCACCCATAGGTCACGGTCAACTGACATGGCTTCATAGAATTTATCTTCAGAGAAGTCCAAGCCATCCCACATCAGGTCTTCATAACGGGGCATCCAACCAAGTGGGCTTTCGAGTGCGCCAATTTTACCGTTGGCACGTTCTACAATCCACTTGAGAATACGCATATTTTCGCCAAATCCAGGCCAGACAAACTTGCCATTGGCATCTTTTCTAAACCAGTTCACACTAAAAATACGGGGTGGGTTGGCAATATCGCGTCCAAATTGCAACCAATGATTAAAATAGCTTGCCATATGATACCCACAGAAAGGTAACATCGCAAAGGGGTCACGGCGCACTTGCCCAACCGTACCCGCGGCGGCGGCGGTCATTTCGCTACCCATCGTGGCGGCGATATACACACCATAATTCCAATTAAATGCCTGATACACCAAAGGCACAGTGTCACTACGCCGTCCACCAAAGATGAATGCTTTAATGGGGACACCGCGTGGATTTTCAATTTCAGAATCCACCACAGGGCATTGGATTGCAGGAGCAGTAAAGCGCGAATTGGGGTGCGCGGCTTTTGTGCCACTGGCGGGTGTCCATGGGTTGCCTTGCCAATCGGTCAATTGTGCAGGAGTTTCATCGGTCATGCCTTCCCACCACACATCACCATCTGGGGTCAGCGCCACATTGGTGAAAATCGCATTTTTCTCGCATGAAATCATCGCATTGGGATTCGATTTCATCGAAGTTCCAGGGGCAACCCCAAAGAAACCAGCTTCTGGGTTAATGGCATAGAGTTTGCCATCGTCACCGGGTTTAATCCACGCAATATCATCACCAATTGTTGTGACTTTCCAGCCATCAAACACATCTGGTGGCACAAGCATAGCAAAATTGGTCTTGCCACACGCACTTGGGAATGCCGCCGCCACATACGTCTTATCACCTTTGGGGTCTTCTACACCCAAAATGAGCATGTGTTCTGCCAGCCAACCTTCATCATGTGCCACAGTGGAGGCAATACGGAGCGCCAAGCATTTTTTACCCAGCAGAGCGTTACCACCATAACCACTACCATACGACCAAATGGCGCGTTCTTCTGGAAAATGCACGATATATTTGGTCTTATTGCAGGGCCAAATCACATCTTGTTGACCTTTTTCGAGTGGTGCGCCAACGGTGTGTATACATGGCACAAAATTGCCATCTGTTCCCAGTACATCCAACACCTTAGCACCCATACGGGTCATGATTTTCATGTTGGCAACCACATAAGCCGAATCGGTCAGTTCAACACCAATCATGGCAATCGGCGACCCTAACGGACCCATGCTAAATGGGATAACATACATCGTGCGTCCACGCATAGACCCATCAAACAAATTGTTGAGTGTGGCGTGCATTTCTTTTGGTTCCATCCAGTTGTTGGTGGGACCCGCATCCGATTTATTGACACTACAAATATAAGTGCGGTCTTCTACCCGTGCCACATCGCTGGGGTCGGAGAAGGCAATGTAGCTATTGGGGCGTTTTTGTTCATTGAGTTTGGTAAAAGTCCCTGCATCTACCAGAGTTTGGCACATGCGGTCATATTCTTCATCAGACCCCTCGCACCATACCACATTATCTGGCTTGCAAAGCGCCACCATATCGTCAACCCATACGTATAGCTTCTCATGTTTTAGATTATTTGGGGTATTCATATTGCCTCCAAGTTGTGTGAATTACCGTACATGAATTTATTTACGGTCTATTGATATTCGTAAAGTTAGGTGAGTTGATTTATCATCTAAACAACCAAACTCATACCATCACTATAGCATGTGGTGATAAATTCGTCTTGTGACAAAATTCACAAATTTTATATTCAATATGTCATATTGAGAAACTGCTTATGCCTGTTATATGTGAACTCAAAACCAGTGCCAAAATAGATCATCTCCACCTACTAACCGCAATTGTCAATGGTGTTGGCGAGCAACTCAGCCTCACAGAAAAGACGGCTTTTGCGATTGAACTGGCAGTAGACGAAGCCTTCACCAATATTTGCCATCATGCCTACCCCACCCCCACCAAAGGGGATGTGATGCTCATCATCGAAACGACCAATGATGAATTGCATGTCAATTTGCTCGATTGGGGTCTGCCATTTAACCGTAGCGCCCTACCCCAATATGACAAAACCGCCCCCATTGACCAACGCGCACGCGGGGGTATGGGGGTGCATCTAATTGAACACCTTATGGATTCTGCCGTATGGATTACAGGCGGGGATGATTCGCCAAATATGCTCATCATGACCAAGCATCTGGATTATCTGAGCAAAGGCGCACAACGCACCAGCACCCGCAGACAACTCAATGCTCTGCTCAGTGTGAGCCAAGTCATGGCGACCACCACCGACCCCAATAAATTACTCGATGTTATCATCGAAGAAGTCCAAGAAGTATTAGATGCTGAGCGTAGCACCCTCTATCTACTCGATGAAGCACAGGGGGAACTCTATTCAAAAATTCTACGTGATGAAAATCTGAGCGAAATTCGTCTGAAAATTGGCGAAGGCATTGCGGGGCAAGTGGCACTCACAGGGGAAATCATCAATATCGAAAAACCCGAACAAGACCATCGGCTCAACACCATTTTCACCACACAGGCAAATCTGGTATTACGAAATATGCTCACGGTGCCGATGGTGAATCATCAACAAAAGGTGATTGGTGTCATTCAGGTGATGAACAAGCGAGGCGAGCCATTCACCGCCCGCGATGAGCGTCTGCTCTCGGCAATGGCAACCCAAGCCGCCATCGGTATCGAAAATGCCCGCCTGCTCTCGCAAGAAATCGCCCAACAATTGCTCAATCAAGAATTAGACACTGCCAAGACCATCCAACAGAGTTTTTTGCCCAACCAGCTACCCCAATTAAACGGCTGGCAAGTCGCCACCTATTGGAGTCCCATGCACGAGGTCGCAGGCGATTTTTACGATTTTATCCGCACACCCGATGGACGACTGGCGATTGTGGTAGCGGATGTCTCTGGAAAAGGTGTGCCAGCCGCCCTCTTTATGGCGCTTAGTGTGACGGTATTGCGCTTTGCACTAGAACTCAATTTATCCCCGCGTGAATTGCTCCATCGTGCCAATAGCACCATGCTCAACAATCAGCAATCGGGCATGTTTACCACTGCCTTTGTCGGTTATTTAGACGAAAAAACAGGGCAATTGACCTATGCGTCTGCGGGGCATCTGCCACCGATTCATTTTCATCGGCAAACAAGTAAATGCACCCGATTATCCATTCATGGGGTGGCGATGGGTGTATTTGCCAATGCCACCTTTGCCGAATCTGCTTGTCAAATTGAGCAAGGTGATATTTTGGCATTTTATACCGATGGCATCACCGAGACAATTAATGCTGATGATGAGGAATTTGGAGAAGAACGGCTGATAGGAATCATTCAATCATTGGCAGATGAATCGGCAGATTTCATCGCCCAAGCGGTAAAATCTGCGGTGATTCAATTTGCCAAGCATCAAGGTACATTTGATGATGAAACCCTCATCATCGCCAAACGCCTTATTCTTTATGGAGAACCGAAAACAAATTCATAGGATTATGTCAATAACGCATCATTAAACGTGTTTTCACCCAAACCCCCAACCCCCTCCCCAAAAAATTGGAGCGGGGGCTAAAACCTGCCCTAAAATGGGTTTCTCCCCCTTTCTCCACGCAGTGGGGATAAGGGGGCTGGGGGTGATTTAAGCTGATAATTGACTTGACAATGCTTATCCATTGAAATTTTAAAATCTTTTGAATTCAAAATAGTTGTTCCATAAGGGGGGAAAGTTATGCCCACAGCATGGTTTGGTATCCTCATTGTTGGTTTTGTGGCAGGGGTTCTTTCTGGGATGTTTGGCATTGGTGGCGGTGTGGTCATTGTGCCTGTACTCATCATCTTTTTGGAATTTTCCACTACCCAAGCGACCAGCACCTCACTGGCGGCGCTCCTCATGCCTGTCGCCATTTTTGCCGTCCTGGAATATCATCGCAAAAAACTGATAGATGTGCGGGCGGCGGCGCTCATCGCGCTTGGCTTGCTCATCACATCATGGGTGGGCGCGTCCATTGCTATCGCCTTGCCTGGGGATATTCTCAAACAAGTCTATGGGGCATTTTTACTGTATATGAGCTGGCGTTTTATTGAACCGCGCCAAGTATATTTTATTTGGCAGGCAAAACGCACAGGCATAGAACCCCCTGCGGTTAAAGCGACCAATATTACCGCACCACCCAATACATCGCCCATCGTGCCACTCGGTATCGGCTTGGTGGCCGGGATTGCATCGGGCATGTTTGGCATTGGCGGAGGCGCGGTGATTGTGCCTGCGCTGGTCGGATTTTTTAACTACGACCAAAAGTTAGCCGTTGGAACATCTTTGGGCGCGTTATTATTGCCTGTGGGCTTGCCAGGGGTGTTGCGATATGGTGCAGAGGGATTGCTCGATATTCCCGTAGCACTATTAATGGCAGTTGGGTTGGTGATGGGGGCGTTTTTTGGCGCACGTATCGCTTTGGGATTGCCGTCCAAAACGGTTAAACAACTCTATGGTGTATTTTTGGTGTTTGTGGCGCTCCGATTTATATTCGGATAAATTGGATTAATTTTCTCAAACCGAATCTAGTCAATTCTTGACAATCTACAGACTATAGTTTGGGGTATGATGAAATAAGTGTTAACTTTTGTCCTATCAAAAACTATTGGTTGTTGTATTATGTCGGCACAAACACATCCTAAAACACACACAAATCATGCAGTGGTTGAAATTCATACCAATCAACCAACCTGTTGCCCTTCGTGCCATAATACCGATTCTTTTGCGTATATTGGCACACAGGTTTGGCCCCTGCGCGTGGCGCAAAAATTGAATGTCCCCCAACAATCTACGCTTTGGCGGTGTGATATTTGTCATACGACCATCACAAAAGCGTAAGATACTCCGTTGTATTTGCGTCATATCCTTAAGAATGTTATAAGCTATCACAAAGGATATTCAACGTGGATACAAAACCAGTCAATGTCACCGATGCCGATTTTCAGACACTAGTCATAGACCACGATTTGCCCGTACTCGTGGATTTTTGGGCGGAATGGTGCGGACCTTGTCGCGCAGTCGCCCCAATCCTAGACAAATTGGCGGGTGAATATGCCGGTAAAGTGCGAATTGCCAAAGTGGATGTGGATAGCAATCCCGCCTTATCACAATATTTTCAGGTGATGAGCATCCCCACTCTGATGTTATTTAAGGATAAGCACCTTGTATTTAACCAAGCGGGTGCATTGCCAGAACCTGCCGTGCGGAGTTTGCTCGACCAATTGGTTGAATTAGAAATTCCAGAACATGCCGAAGGCGAACACGACCACAGCCACGATGGTCATGACCACGAATAAAAAACAGGGGGATAATTCCCCCTGTTTATGGAGTAACGATTTTAAATTCAAATGATTTTTAGAAAAAGAGTACCCTTTCAGGGCTTTGCCTTGTGGCTGACATACGCACTGCGTGCTAGTCAGCCAGTACAATTTTGCCTATTTTGAGGGGTGTACTGGCTGACTAGAGGCGTTAGCCTCGTATGTCAGCCATAAAAATATTAAAAAATACTCCCAAATTGAAATGTTCTCTTAAGACAATAATCGTATGGATTTGTTTTCGTTTCTCCATAACCTATTTGATGCGATTACCCTTTTGTCAATCCGATGCCATCAAATATGTGGGTACGAAGTATGGTAAAATTTTGTGACAGAAATGTTTCAACATCACTCATCGTAGATTATTTTGGTCTTAATCCTTGCCAACATGACGCAACACAATCCGAATCGGCAAAAAAGCCAATACCGACTACTACCGTAGGGCGTGGAGTGGTAAGGGTTATAAAAGCACAGAATACCGCCAAGATGATAGCACAAACAACAAATATGCGCCGCATTCTATTATTCTGCTTCGGATTTGTCTTGTTATTGTTTGGGTGTGTTTCCAAAATCATCCTATATTATCCCCATCTCTATGACAGGCGATGCGCTTTCAATAATTTGCGCCGATGCTTCCAATCGGGCATGGTGGCATCCATTAGGGCATAAAATCCCCGTCCATGATTCATTTCGTGTAGGTGGCACAATTCATGCACAATCACATAATCTATCAACGCCAACTCCAAGCGCATGAGGTGTAAATTGAGCGTGACCACCCGCGTGCTACTACAACTTCCCCACCGCGCTTTGAATAGCTTGATTTTCCAGTCGAATGGGGACAGGGGATAGTTCTCAAACCGCTCAAGGGCAATGGCGATGCGTTCTGAAAATAGGGTGTGTGCTTGTTTGCGAATCCACCCCTCCAGCACTTTTTTCACCCGTGCGCTATCGGATGGGTCAGAGACTTGTATTATTAGCCGATTATCATCTATATAAACGGATGAACGGCGCGTTGTGGCGATGACCGCTAACTCATAGTCACGTCCCAGAAAAAAATGTTTTTCGCCAGAAATATATTGGATAGCATGTGGGCGCGGTGCTTGGGCAATTTGATGCTGTTTGGTGAGTATCCAGTCTGCCCGTTTTTGCACCAATCCATCAATGAAGGCATGTGGGGTGCGCGATGGTGCTTTGACCACCACCTGTAAATCGGGATGGATACGAATTTCGAGGGTTTTTCGTTTGGCATACACCACCTCATAGGTGATGGTGTGTCCGTTGTGCTGAATCTGATATTTCATGCCACTCCTATATCCGTCACAAAAAACTGCGCCGATTAATGGCTTTGTCTCATAAACAATCTGGCAAAAACCAGCCCCTATCCCCCCTGTGGACGGCATGTAAGGCTTGTACGTAGTTAAATCGGTAGCATTTCTCAATAATTTGCGCCAAAACCCGATGGCTATCCGATTTTGAAGCCCTGAAGGTATCGTTTGTAGCGGACTTAGCAGAGCGTATGTCCGCCACAAAGTATTTATTTTCGGTTTTCCATTAGCTAATTTCTTCTGCCTCTTCTGCCGCCAAATCGTCATCGGTCACGGGGGGCAATTGGGAGAGGGCATCGCGCATCATGAAGAGCAACTCGGCTTCGCTCATATCGTTGCCAGACTGGGTTTGCCACCCCACACCCGATTGCGGTGGCACAGATGGCAATGGCATGATAGGCGCGGGCGATTGGCTTGGTCTTGGGGCGGGTTTGCTCTGTGGCGGCGGTGATGGGGTTGGTGATGGTGGAGAAAAAGTCCCTTCTTCTGATGGCGGTGTGTCTGCGGGTATTCCAGACCCCCGTTGTGGATTGAGAATATCGCCTACCCATCCAAATAAACCACCAGACGATTTTTTCTGCCCCTCAACTGTGCGTTCTTTTTGCTCATCGCGCTGTCTGGGCGAGGTAGTGGGTTGAATTGGGGGTTTGGGGGCAGATTTCTCCCGCGCCACGACCACTTCATCATCCATATCCAAAGATTCTTCTGCCTCTGCCAATTTTGGCTCTGGTATCACCAGCATGTCGTCCAAATCTACGCCATCGGCAAATTCATCATCATTCGTTAGGGGTTGTGGATGCACCACATCATCGGGGTGTACCGACATAAAGCGGGTGGTTAATTCTTGGATGTCTTTTTTCAGCCTACGCCAATTGATGGGGAAGGCGTTATATTCGCTCAATATCGCCAATTTGCCCGTCAGATAGGCATTGATGCGCGGGTCTGAATAGCTAAATCCTTCAAACATCAATGGCACGAGATTCCGCTTGTTATCGAGCGCGGTTTCTATCTCAAATCGCAACACATCTTGCGGGTCTGTGAGGCGCTCTACGGCAGATGGGGTGAGCAACAGGATAAAATGGGCGCGTTTTTGGATTTCGCGCTGGATAATCACCCGCCATGCGCCACTGCCCAAATTCTTAATATCCAAAAAGGGGTCATAACCTGCCTCTTCTAACAGTTGATAGAGTTTGATAGCGTGTGCTTGGTTGGTACGCCGATAACTGATGAATACCGTCTTGGGGATGCGCGACATGGGCAATAACTCCAGTGATGCGAATGATATGCGAATTATAGCACAGGTACGCTGATGAGCAAAAATAGATACTTATAATATGTAGACTTAAAAGCATCACATTTATATAGTCTATGTCTATGATAAATCATCTTTATCTCAAACAGTTTGGCGAGACTGTGCGCGAAATCCGCAAACAGCGCAATCTATCTCAAGAAGAATTTGCAGAAAAATGTGGGTTGCATCGCACCTATATCGGTGGCATTGAGCGTGGTGAACGTAATGTATCGCTATTAAACATTATCAAAATGGCTCAGGCGTTAGATGTGACTGTTGCAGATTTGGTAAAAGGGTTGCCATTATGATAACTTCTCCATACGATGGTCTTTCTGATGACCAATGGGAGCAAAAAACCCGTGAACTTATTTCGCAACATCCTATCTCCACCACAGAGCTATATGAGATAGTTATAGATTCTTGGGAGAGTATATTTCACTCCCAAATCGGTACAAAACCATTTCGTATTGGACAAGACATTTTGCCTGCACCGCAAATTATGGGATTTTTATTGCATGAACTCATTCCCCTAGAATTGGCTTTCCGCTATCCAGACCAATGGAATAAAGGTGTGAGAACAGACGATAAAGATTTGGTCTATATGCCCAACCCTGACTTTTCTGTAGAGATTAAAACCTCTTCTAGTGGCAAAAATATCTATGGCAACCGTAGTTATGCCCAAGCCACTACCACCAACAAAAAGAGTAAATCGGGATATTAT
>DAOTUO010000042.1:0-2332 GCA_034436595.1 Anaerolineae bacterium
ACCTGCGTATATGACCAAAACCCCCTAAATGGGGTTGGTCTGCCGATTTTTAGGATCAGATAGGCATGATGTAGGGGTTTGCCATGGCAAACCCCCCGCAACCAACCGTAAAAATCGGGCTTGCCATGGCAAGCCCCTACGCCATATACCAAATCTACGCAAAATCATCAAAACAACTACGGGCAAGCCTTATATCGCGTCCGCAGGTTTGTTGCCTTTGATTGAAATCATTTGAATTTAAAATCGTTGCTCCATTAGTAAGCGGCAACGAGGACAGTAAACAACGGCTCACTACTTAGAGAGAAATTTCTAAGTAGCTATTATAACCCCTAAAAAACTGCAAAAGTGTCTTGTTACCCTTTATAAACCAAAATAATTTTCCCCTGCTACACGCTTACGCCATAACGATAAAAGCCGGCTACCCTCTACATCACGGGCAACGACAAAACGACCACCGTCCCTTTGCCGATGGTGCTAAACAGGTTCACCTTGCCCCCATAATACAACGCCACTTCTTTGACCAACGGCAATCCCAACCCAAGCCCAGAACTAGTCTGTGCGACATCTGCCCGATAAAACCGCTCAAAGGCGTGCGCCAAAACTTTATCGCTCATACCCACGCCCGTATCTTCTACGACCAGTTCAATCGCCTTTTTCCCCATAATATTTTGTGTGACGCGGGTGATGACGGTCACATTGCCCCCCGATGGCGTATAGGCAACGGCATTACGAATGAGATGGTGAATAGACGACTTGATATACAACGGATTCCCGCGCAGTTTGGGCAACTTTTCTGCCAGTACCGCCTCAATTGTCACCTTTTTTGCCTCTGCTTCTTTGATGTATCTAGGCAATAATCCCTGCACAATTTCGTTGATGTTGAGCGAATACTCGGTTAATTCATTACGGATTTCGATTTGGGTGAGCAAACTCAGCGACTCCACCAATTCCATCAGCAGACGCGCTTGCTCTTCTATCACATCTAAATAACGCGCCCGTTTTTGCTCATCGCTCACTTTGCGGAGCAGGTATAAATTGGTGTGGATACTACTCAGAGGTGTGCGGAACTGATGCTCAGATTGCAGGCTAAACGCCTTCAAAATCGCCACACGCTCGCGCTCCAATTGGGCGGCTTCGTGTTCAAAACGAGCAGATTTTTCGGGCGAAATATCCTTGCTGGCGATATACGCACGGTAAACATAATCCTCAACCGGGTGTTTAATCGGCATTCCATACACCCGCCGCCACTCATATAGCCCTGTGGCAACAATCTTAATCCGCAATTCGGCTATCATGGTTTCGCCCAAAAAAAGCTGTTTTAAGAACGATTCGGTGTTGCTAATATCTTCTGGATACACCAATGTGCGCCAATTTTCCAAGCCAATCGGTGTGGAGAATGTGCCATTACCCTGCAATAACAGTGGCTCAACGCCCGTCACTTGCTGTTTATTATCGAATGTAATCTGAAAAATTTCATCGCTAATGGCTTTGGATAAAAAGCCCTCATACGCAGACCGTGCCAATAAAGCCGCTTCGGATTGGTGCAGGGTCATGGTACGGCGCAAGACGACACCCGTGAACATAAATACCAAAAATACGGTGGTGATGAGTCCTAAAAACAAAATCGGTGCATTAAAAAGCAGGCTCGGCGCATTAAATACGAGTGGGATGAGTATCATCAACGAAATGAGCACAAAGCACACGGCGAGTAATTCGGTTACGGTATATTGGCTCACCGATGATTTATACCCCACGCGCAAAGCATATCCCAAGCCCGTGAGTGACAGCAAAAGTATCAGATACTCGATAGTGATAGGGTCACTGAAAATAAATACATCTATGCCGACATATATGAGCAGGCTCATGATGCCCGCCACCACCCCACCGACCAAACTACTATAGGTGAGCATCACAAACGCGACATGAATATCGAGATTAATATGCAAAACGGGCGTGAAGTGCATGATGGCGATGAGCAAGCTAAAAATCCCACCCAACAGAATGTCTAGGCGGATTTTTGGGCGGTGCAAATGTAGACGATATGATGCGTCATATAAAAATCCGAGCGCCAAAACAACAATACAATTTTGTGCAATCGAGACCACTGTATCCATATACTTTGTTTCCCCTAAAGTTATATCCCAAGACCAAAATGGTCACGATCATTATAATGCTGTTTTCGTAAATTATGTATTGAGAAATTATAACCTGCTACATACGCAAAATTAATGCTAGTTATGAATAACGATCATCGCACACAGTGCGTATATCCGCCATAGAATAAAAAAATATTTTATACCGTCTTTAAGAAGTAACCTTCGCTATATAATTA
>DAOTUO010000043.1:0-37256 GCA_034436595.1 Anaerolineae bacterium
CATTACGCACATACCCGTTTTGAGGGATGTAATGGCTGTACTAGAGCCTTTAGGCTCGTATGTCAGCCACAAAAAATAAAATATGGTTAAACCTATTTTGATGCGATTACCCTTGTACTTCTATTTAAGTATCTTTATTTTTTAATAACCACATACATGAAATATGCCACAAGCATAAAAGCATCACTGCCATGTTAAAATGACGGCGATAATCATCCCAACCACCGCTAAAACTGACAAAACTCCGCAGGTGATGAATAACCCTCGTGATTTACGTGGGTCATAATAGTGTGGGTTGCGCTCAAATAATTCGCCAAAGGCTTTTTGTGCCAATTCATGGGACGGGTCTAAGGCAATGGCATTCTCCAAATAAAAATAGCGTTCTTCATCGGTAGTCGCAATCAATGAGGCTAAATAATAGGTCTCTGAATCGGCTTTTGGCAATGCCTCTGCCAACAATGCGCGGGCATCTTCACTATCACCGACATTAATTTTAGTGCGAATCCATGCGTTTTGTTTGGTTATATCATCAGACATGAGACAAAATTCCATTTTTTGAACGATTTTCATAGCATAGCACAGTTTATCATCTTGGGCATAACTTAGCCCATGCGAAAGAATCTACACCTATTCACTATCTGATATAATGTGAATTATAAACAAGGAGCAATTATGGAAAAAAAGCGGATGCTCATCGCCTTTGCCCACCCCGATGACGAAAGTTTTGGGCTAGGTGGACTGATTTCAAAATATGTCGCAGCTGGTGTAGAAGTATATTATGTATGTTCGACCAATGGTGATGTCGGCACAATCCCAGAAGCCATGCAAGGCAAATATGGCAGTATAGCCGAATTACGCCTCAGTGAACTCGATTGTGCGTCTGCCAAACTGGGCTTCACAGAAGTCATCAAAGTGGGTTATAAAGATAGTGGCATGATGGGGTCAGAGACCAGCAAAGACCCATCGTGTTCGTGGTATATTTGGGAAAATTCCCCCAAAGTCATGATAGATATGATGGTGCATGAAATTCGACGCATCAAGCCACAGGTGGTCATCACGTTTAATAAATATGGGGCTTATGGGCATCCAGACCATATCGCCATCCAACGCGCCACCACCGAAGCCTTTGCGTTGGCATCTGACGCAAATTATCTGCCAGATGACCTACCCGCTTATGCACCCCAAAAATTGTATTATACCAATATCCCCAAAAGCACCATCCAAATCGGCATATTCCTCATGCGCCTGCGTGGGCAAAATCCGCGTGCTGTTGGGACGAATAAAGATATTGATATTGTGGCGATTTTAGAAAATTCTGAACCCAGCCATACCAAAGTCAATATCGCCAAATATCTGCAAGCATGGCAAGATGCCAACGCCTGCCATGCCAGTCAAGGCGGGGGACGCAATGGCTTTTTGCCATTGTGGTTGCGGAAAATGCTCAGTGGCAAGCAAGCACTCACCCGCATTTATCCAAAACCCACCAAATACAAAATTGACGAACACGACCTATTTCAAAATGTAACCCTATGACAGAAAATACCACCCCGCCAGAAGAATCTCGCATAGACCACCTACTCGATGCCATTGACCTTATCAAAGAGGACAAGCGTCAAGAGGCATATGATATTTTGCGTAGCCTCATTGCAGAGGATGGCAATTTTGAACATGCGTGGTTGTGGATGGCGGTGGTGGTCAAATCGTTAGACCAAGCCATTGTCTGCCTCGATAATGTTTTGCGTGTCAACCCCAATAACATCTCTGCCGCGGGCGCGTTATACCGTCTGCGTGAGACAGAAATGCTCATGGAAAAACGCCGTGAGCGTCTCCGCAATGCCCGCAACCTATCATTAATTTCCTTGTGGGTCTTAACGGTTGCTCTATTATACATGATGCTCTTTACATTCTTAGGAAATTTTAGCGTCCCTGCGACATAGGCATGAGCAACGGCACAAAAGATTGCATCACCACAGTCTGTCCATCGCTACTCTGAATCCACCCCAAAAACACGCGGGTATCATCTTGTGGCTCACTATTGCCCACAATATAAATGGTATTGGTGAGGGGATAAACATGGTCGTAAATCGTGGTGAGCGAGGGGGAAATATCGTTCACAGAAATAACACTGATATTGGGGTCGGTGAGTGTGTTCAAATATCCCCATGACACATATCCTATTGCCCCTACCGTCTCAGAAATATGCTTGACCATTTGTGCCTCTGTAAAGACGAGCCGAGCATTGGCGGTTGTCCGACGATTGCCCATAACCATCCGCTCCAATTCAGCACGGATGCCACTCCCCTCTTCTCGGCTAAAAGCGACAATATCCTCACCCGATGCGCCCACATCTGCCCATTTGAGCCATTCACCGCTATAAATTTGGCGTAGCTGGTCTAGGGTAATATTGTGCAAATTAGTCTGCGGATGGGTGATAATGGCGATGCCATCTTGGGCGATGGGTGCCGCCCATAACGATTGATTTTGGGGGATATGGTGCGTGGCAAAATATTGCGTGCGATTATTCTGCAAATCATCTAGCCGTGTCCGATGATTGGCGGGATACAATTCGAGGACATACGCCGATGAGCCATCACCGTATGCGCGGATGAGGTCATTCATAAGAGGGTAAGTCGCCGTTGTCGCAGAAACACGCGGGGGAATGGCGGTTAATGTCGGTGTAGTCGCGGGGGAATTGCGAACACCACAACTCACCAGCGTAGTGGTGAGTGCGACAATGGCGAATGTGCGTTGAACAGGCTTCATATATATAAATTCAGTTTAGCCGCAGATAGCGTTTTAGAAATTGAGTCGAATACGCTTGCAAGCGCCCTTCTATAATTGCTTCTCGCACTTGGCGCATGTGGTCAATTAGAAAGTGGATATTATGCAAACTGAGCAAATAATGTGCCAGTAACTCTTTTGAATGAACCAAATGGCGCAAATATGACCGTGTAAATGTTTGGCAGGTATAGCAAGTACATCCCACCTGAAGCGGAGAATGGTCGCGTGCATGAGCCAAATTCCGCATATTAATCCGACCATCGGGTGTGAGTGCCGAGCCGTGTCGTGCCACCCGTGTGGGCATCACACAATCAAAAACATCCATGCCTCGCATCACCGCCTCTACAAGGTCATCAGGTTCACCAACCCCCATCAAATAACGGGGCTTATGGGCGGGCAAAAGTGGTGTGGTAGTATCCAATGTATCGTACATGGCTTGTTTTGTCTCACCCACCGCCAGACCACCAATAGCATACCCCTTAAAATCGAGCTGTGTCAAAAATTCGGCAGATTTTTCGCGTAAATCGGGAAAAATCCCCCCTTGCACAATCCCAAATAACGTCTGTACGGTATCATCGGGATGCGCCTGTCGGCATCTTACTGCCCAATCGCTAGTGCGCTTCACAGCCCGTTCCACAATGGCGCGGTCGGTGGGAATCGGACATT
Organism: Anaerolineae bacterium; assembly: GCA_034436595.1. GTDB lineage: Bacteria > Chloroflexota > Anaerolineae > Aggregatilineales > Phototrophicaceae. Next base: position 3,448 of record DAOTUO010000043.1, read on the forward strand.
CATCAAAACACATGATAATATCTGCGCCCAAATTTTGTTGGATAGACATCGAAATTTCTGGTGTGAGGCGCAATTTTCTGCCGTCTATATGGCTCTTAAATGTCACGCCATCGTCATCAATTTTATTGATTTGGGTGAGGCTAAATACCTGAAACCCACCCGAATCGGTGAGTATCGGACCATCCCATGCCATAAACCGATGTAGCCCGCCCATCTCTGCGATGAGGGTATCGGTTGGGCGCAAATAGAGATGATAGGTATTCGCCAAAATGAGCGATGCACCAATCTCTACTAAATCTTTGGGGGGAATTGCCTTAACACTTGCCACCGTACCTACAGGCGCAAAAACGGGTGTGGGAATATCCCCATGTGGGGTATGAAGCACACCTGCACGCGCCAATCCATCAGTTGCGATAATCTCAAATTCAAATGACACACGAATAGCCTTTGCATGATGTTAACATTATAACGCATGTGCGATAGCTCGTGTACAATGATATAATAAATTGTCGTTTTCGCATAATACAATTTGTTAGAGGAAGCCCCTATGAGCAACCCAACTGACCCCAAATCACTCTCACAACAACGTTTTGGCGACTTTGCCACCGCCTATCTCACCAGTACCCCGCATGTTGAGGGTGAAGATTTGCAAAAATTATTGGCGCTGACAGACCCTCAACCTCATTGGCATGTCCTCGATATTGCTACAGGAGGCGGACATACCGCCAACCTCATCGCCCCGCGTGTTAAACTGATGGTCGCAGGTGATATTACCTACAAAATGCTCCGCGCCGCCCAAACGCTACTATCACAACATGATAACACCGTGTATACGACAACCGATGCGGAACATCTGGCATTTGCGCCAAATAGTTTCGATTTAGTGACGTGTCGCATCGCCCCACATCACTTTCCCAATTGTTTTCGGTTTGTCCAAGAATGTGCGCGGGTATTAAAGCCCAATGGCAAATTGGTCATCGAAGACCATTATTCCCCAGAAAACGACCATGCCGCCCGTTATATAGATGCCTTTGAGCAACTGCGTGACCCATCCCATCACCGCATTTATGCCGAATACGAGTGGCGCGGAATGTATTTGGATGCCGGTTTGGTGGTAGATGAAACATTCCTCATGCACAAATCTGCCGGTGGTTTTTTCGATTGGGTAAATCGGCAAAATGCCTCACCAGAGACGATAGAAAAACTCGAAATTATGCTCCATCAAGCCCCAAAGGATGTGAAAGAATTTTTGCATCCGCATGCAATCGGCACACCAGAAGCCGATTTTGACCACAGCTATATCATCATTGCGGGTCACAAACCTGCTTGATTGTCTTTTATCCAAAACACCTGCCCAAAACAATCTATGGCGGTGTGATGACTGACAAAGGTGAGTAATTGCCGAATCATGCCACTAAAATCGTCATCATGCCCTGTCCAACAAATCAGACCAGTGTGGTCTGTATGTTGGGCAGTACGTCCTGCAAAAGGTCTATCACGAGTAAAAAGCACCAATTGATGAGTTGTCGCATAAGGCAGATGTTCAGAATCACCGTCTTTGCCAGTCATACCCACATCAACAGCCATAATCACATCATATCGTTGTTCAATCAGGGCTTTCTGCACAATACGAGGCATATGTTCATCAAAATAAAATCGTATTTTATCTGTTTTGTCGCTCATCAAATGCCTTTTGTGCTTCATCTAATTCATGTTGATAAGCCTCTTCCTGTGCTTCTATTTGTACGCCATATTCAGAATAATAAAGCAAGGCAGATAGCACTTCAGTTTGGCTCAATGTAAATTGTTCACATAAAGTTGGGACATCCCAACCATGTGTTTGGGCGCTGTGAGCAATCGTTGCAACAGACACACGCCGTCCGCGTATATGGGGACGCTCATCGCGTAATTCAATATATTTGCTCAAATTAAAAATAGGGGCTTCTTTTAGCATGGCAAACTATCCTCTATCATTGATTGTTTCCCCAAATTATAGCATGGATTGAATCACATCCACCGCACGCGCCACCCCACCCAAATTCGCCATTTCATCTGCCAATTGGGTGGCAGTGATCTGCACTTTATCATCATGCACCAACGCCCGCACCCCATCTTTGAGCATCCCTTGCCGAACATCATGCGCCGTCAGGTTTAGCCCCACTCTGGCTTGTGCCACCCGCTTTGCCTGCACCCGTTGGTCTGCCGCATGTGGCACAACAATTTGCATCACCCCAAACACCACCGCATAATGAGTCGTACCCATCCCGCCGTGATGAATCATGATTTTGCATCGCGGTAACACATGCTCAAACGGCACAAAATTCACCAAGCGCGTCCCTTGTGGCAAAGATTTCACCAGCATCGCCTTATCTTGTGGTGCAATCGGATTAAACCCAATCGCCACTACAGGCAATAAGCCCTCACGCGCCGCCGCCTGCGCCGCCCAACTATAAAATCCCAAATCCCCTGTGAATGTCGTCCCCAATGTGATGAGTGCCAATGGCACATCTTGGGGAATATCGGTGAGCCATGCGGGTGGAACATCTTTTGGCGTGGGTTTTATGCCACCCACAAATACATTTTGCCCGAGCAGTGTGCCTGCTTCTGCGATATACCAGCGCGGGGTAAAATACGAAATGTGCAAATGCGGACTCAGGATAGAGGTCGTTGCTCCCTTAGAAAAATTTTCCCCCACCAGACCAAATTGGTCACACAATTTTGCGAGGCGTTGTTGGCTATCGGTGGCTAAATTGCGTTGAACAGGAAAAAGTGCATCGGCATTTAAATCGGCTTGTGCCTGCCACCCACATACAATCATTTTCACGCCGATTTTTTCGGCAAATAGCGCCGATGCGCTCAAAAACGGGTCTGTGAGGATGAGGTCTGGTGTGCCAATTTTTTCTGCCAAATCCAGCAGATTTTGGGTTGCCTCTGCCACAATATCCACACTCATCCACGTATCCAATGCCCGCCGATAGCGCAACATCACCGCCTCTTGTGGCGGGATAGTCGTCACATCAGGCACGGGGGGTGGCGGGAATAAAAAGCCTGTTTGCGCGATGGGATAAAACGGCAATCCCGCCGAAACAATCGCCCCGCGCAATTTTTCTGTGCTAACCCAAATCACCTCATGCCCCAGTTCCGCCAAGCCTTGCGCGGTACGCAAAAAACCACCCCAATCGGTATGACTATACAGAGGGGCAGAAATACACCAAATTTTTGCCATATTATCCCTTATCTATTTCGTGGCACATCGCCTGTACAAATTTTGCGGCTTTTTCCAATGATTCTGGTTGGATATTCTCGCTGTTATCACTATGCTGATGCCAATTCACCAGCCAACCATCTTCGCCAATGCCCACCACACACATCGCCCGCATCCCTTTTTGGCGGAGTGGCAACACCTCTTCTAAAATGGTCATGGGCGTGCCTTTAATCCCCCAATCAGGATGTTCATCTGCGACTTTTTGGGCGATGGCGACCATCTCCTCATGTGGGTGATATGGCGTGAGATAATTCAGGCTACTATGGCGTGTGACAAACCCAATATCACCCGCGCCGACCATCTCAAAATCTATCCACCACGCATCACGCAATGTCTCTTCATATTGATTGAGCAATGCTCGCACACCATATAACCCAACTTCTTCAGACCCCGTAAATGCCAGCCAGATTTCGGTATTTTCGGGCGGATTTTGTGCGAAATATTCGCCCAATCCCAAAACACACGCCACCGCGCTGGCATTATCATTTGCACCGTCTATATAGTCTGCCCGTTCATCGGCAATTAATCGCCACAGCGCAAAACTCAATAGCCCACCACTCAAACGGCGTAGGCTTTGCTTGCCCGTGAGCAATGCCCACAGGTTGAGCGATAGCCCCGCCGTCATCAGTGTGGATGAGGGCAATAACAACTTTTTACCTGTTGGCGAAAAACTCTTGCGGTGCTTGTTGGTATCCACATGTCCCATCAACACAATTTTGTGCTTCACCTCACCTTTGGGGGCAATTTTGGCGATAACTGTCCCGCCTTGTCGCTTGGGGAAAAATGGCGCTAGCAGGTTATTTTGCATGGTGAGTGTAGCCCCATGCTCCCGCAAACCCAACAATGCCAAGCCACCACCAATGACCCGACCACCAAGAATATTACCTGCCAGCCCCGCCACTACCGAGCCGATTATGCCATAACCCCATGTATCTATGGTGTCAAAGGGGATAGTTTCAACATCTTCAATGCCATAACTCTGCAACTTGCCCCGCACATAATGACGCGCTTGTTCCTCTTGCGGATGTCCCGCAGGACGCGCCCCAATATCATCCGCCAACACCTTAACATGTTTGAGTAAAGACGCTCCAGAAAGTGATTCATCGCTTGCCATGATGTTTTTTCCTTTTGCTTATTGGTCTATTTTGGGGCATAACACACCATGCCCCTATTTACTTATACGCGGAAACACCCCTATGTGTTTTATTGGGCAGATAACCACGCAGGTTGACTATCGGCAGTGGGCAAACTGAGCAATTTGAACATGCTAACCGCCCTATCCCACGCTTCTCGCGCCTTCGGCATATCACCCAGATGTGCCTCTACCCGACTTCTGAGTGCATACACATCCCCCATGAGTCGGCGCGAATGAGTCGTATCGGCGCGGGTTTGTGCCTCATCGAGCCATGTGATGAGGTCATCTGTAGGTGATGATTCTGCCAATCGCAGGCGCACCATCCCCAGCAATGCCCGTGTGATAACCTCATGATTATCGCCCTGTCTGCCACTTTCCAGCGCCACATCCAACAATTTTTGTGCCTCAACAAGTTTGCCCAATGAGACCAAACTATTGCCCAAATTGGCACTTATTATACCCCGCCAGTAATTATCATCATTCCCAACCAGCAATTCCCATGCTTTGGCATGATAATACACCGCCTGTTCATAATTGCCTTTTTCATCATAGACCAACCCGATATTATCGGTCTGAACCGCCAATTGCATCTTCACACCCAATTGTTCGCTCAGGCGTAGGGCATATTCGAGCATGTCTAAGGCGCGGTCTGGTTTGCCTGTGATGAGCAAAAACCAGCCATAATTGCCCCGCCGTGTAGATTCTGCAAGGCGGTCTGCGAGTTGCCCCGCAATTTGAATAGATTCGGCAAAAAATGCGTCTACCGTATCCATATCACTATAATCCACAAAGGCGATTGCCGTATTTGCCAGTACAACCCCGCGTGTCTCGCTATCATCCACCGAGCCGAGCGTCTGCAAAGCCATCTGATAATCTGCCATCGCCCGTTTGAACTGTCCGCTTTGCTTACGGAAATGGGCAATATCGCAATAGAGCCTTGCCACCCGCGCATATTGTCCACGTCCCTCATAAAGACGGAGCGCAATTTGCCATTCTTTGAGTGCCTCATCCAATTGATTTTGACGCATATAAAAAATGCCAATGTCGCGGTGAATCGCCGCATTATCGAGCGGGTCATCCCGTTTTTCGGCATGAGCAATGGCACTATCGAATGTCGTCCGCGCCGATACATAATCGCCTTTTTCGGTATATGCCACCGCCAGATTACGAAAAATCTCCACAGGGCTATGTTCGCCCTCTGTCCATGTATGGTCAGCATACCCACCATCAATTGCCGTGTGCAAGTGAGCGATTGTCGCGTCATAATCGTGGACTGCCCGTGCCACCACACCCAAAGTCGCCTCTAGTAGCAATTTATCGGCATCAGATAGCCCGTCTGCAAATTCGGTGGCTTGTTGCGAGTAATCTAGCGCGGCAGAAATATCATTTAGGCGCAGGCATACTTTTACCAATCGGCATAAAACCAGCACCACTTTTTCGCTATCTTTGGGCGATTGTGTACTCAGTTGGGTGAGGACGTTGGTCAATAATCGGCGGGACTCATCATATAACCCATCGCCCATCGCCTCCACCGCCAACACATTGCGCCAGCGAATTTGGTAATGCCGATATTCCATCTGTTCGGCAATCCGCAACGCCCGACCAATTAAACTTTGCCCTTCGCCCTTTTTGCCTTGTATAATGAGCGACTCGCCCAAGCGTCCCACAAAATAACTGCTCAATTCCATATCGCCACTGGTATTAATTTTAGGAATCGCCTCTTGGAGCAAATATGTCGCAAAACTGGCGTTGCCTTCATTCAAATAAGTGTCTGCCAAATGCCCCTGTGCGCGACCTTCCGCGCCAATTAATTTATATTCCTTCCCCACATGCAACGCCCGTTCATAATACTCACGCGCAAGTTCCCATTGGGCTTGGTCTTGTGATAACGAACCAAGTGCCATCAACACATAAGCCAAATATGCCTTCTGTTTATGCGATTCTGCGTCATTTTGCAGTTGCAATAACAAATTTTGCGCGTCTATATAACGTTTTTGATGGGTATAAATATCGGCAGTGTGCAATCGCAACGCAAATGGCAACGATTCGTTCACCAGAGACTGTTCATAGCCACTAATCATTTGGCTGGCGTGTTCTATTTCTTGGAGGGCTTTATCATAATCGCCAGAACGCTTATACCGCTTCATACGCTCCAACAGCGTTTGTAAGGTCTCATGCCCTGTTTGTGATGGCGTATTGACCCCACCTGCCGAGCGTAATCCTAATTTTTCTGCTAATCGGTCAAAAAAACTCACGAATACCGCACTCCTCTTGGATATGCACAACCACGTTTTCACAGTGTATCATATTCGGGTGTCTCTATTCGATAGAAGGAATTTTATTTTGAACAGCTATTTGCCATTATTACGCCAAAATCGTGATTTCCGTTTGCTATGGATTTCTCAGGTGGTCAGTTTATTGGGCGATTGGTTCAATACCATTGCACTTTTAGCGTTGGTCAGCATCTATTCTAATGGGTCTGGCTTGGCGCTTAGCTTATTTCTACTCGCACGGGTTATCCCGCCGATGGTCATCGGACCCATAGCAGGTGTCTTGGTAGACCGATTCAACCGTCAAAAAATCCTCATCTACTGCAATGTATTAAGAACAGGGGTGATTTTACTCTTTTTATTCGCAGATTCACCAGATAAGCTATGGCTGATTTATCTGTTGACCTTCATCCAGTTTTCGCTATCGGCATTTTTTGAACCCGGTCAATCTGCCATTACACCTGCCTTAGTCGAGCCAAAAGACATCATTGTCGCCAACACCCTCGCCAGTGTCACATGGTCGGTGATGTTGGCGTTGGGCGCGGTGATTGGGGGCATTGTGGCGGCGATTTTTGGCACAGCCATCGCATTGGTCATAGATGCCTTCACATTTGCCCTCGCGGGCTGGCTCATCAGCAAAATCAACTATGTCCAACCCGCCAAAATAGAACGCACCGCCACCACCCGTCATGTCGGTGGATTTGGTGAAGGACTGCGCTATATTGCCAAACACCCTAGCACCCTCATGACCATGTTCATCAAAGGCGCAACTAGCATCGGCAATATAGATGCCCTCATGACCATTTTTGCCACCCAAGTCTTTATTATTGGGTTAAATGGGCAACTCTCACTGGGGATTATGTATAGTGCCTTTGGTGTTGGCGCGGTGATTGGTCCGTTTTTGCTGAATAAAATCAATGACGGGTCAATCGCGCGGATGCGTGGATTGGTGTTCATCGGCTTTTTATGGGCGGTATTGGGATGGGCATTGCTGGGTGCGAGTGCATCCCTACTGATGGTGTGTGTTGCTATCATTATGCGGGCAATGGGTGGTTCTGCCAACTGGACATATAGCCAAGTGCTAATCCAAAAAAGTGTCCCAGACGAATATTTAGGGCGTGTTTTTTCGTTGGATTTAGCCTTCTTCCAATTCATCACTGTCATTAGCACCCTCGCGCATGGCGCATGGGTAGACAGCCTCAATCAGTCCATCATCCCGCCCCTATTAACCCTCAATACAAGTCTCATGGGCGATGGGCTAAATCTGCTCACCTATGGCACAATCGCCAATAATTTGAGCCTCATCAGTTTTGGCACAGGGGTGATTAGCCTCATCCCGTTGGTGCTATGGGGCATCGCCTATCCACGCATGAATGGCAAAGAGGCATATCCCTAAATATCTCTCTCATCCCATCTCCAACCGATACAGATGGCAACGCCTTATATATCCCCTATTTTATCTGGGGGACAGAGAGCATCCAAATTTTGTAGAGCTAAAAGATAAAAAATGGCGGACACACCATCAAAGTTTGTCCGCCACCTGTTTTATCCCACCACACCCTCTTGATAAATTTCCAGATAATCTTTATACACAAAATCTTCTGGGGCAATTCCCAACACGCTCAACATGCGTTGGATGCCATCGGCTTTGTGTTCGGCATCAGACAAAGACCATGTGCGCGATTTAATCTCCAAAAACATCTCATTGCTATCGGTATCCAACATGCGGTCTAGGTTGATAAAATACACCACATCTTGGTATAAAATCCGCCAGCGTCGGCGGTCTTTGCTCAAATTGACCACTGTCGCCGCTTGGAAATATTCCCGATAAAAGCGCAATGGACGGTCTGCGGGGGCAATAAACCGTGACCGCGAGAGCAAAATGGCAGAGTTAAAACTCCGTTCTTTGTTGGGGCTAGTATAAGTCAGGCGCGCACGCACTTCTGCGACATTGCCTTTTTCGTCCATCTTATCATCTTCACGATAACGCACACGCCCCATTTCTGGCGCATCGAATAAGAAGAAGGTGTCGTATTGGTGATAATGCGTCTCGCGCAAAATTTCTACCTCATACGTCTTAAGGAGTTTTTGCACGATTTCGGGGTCGGTAATCCGCACTTTCACCTGCACCTCAAAGCTCTCGGTACGCTCTACCCCACCAACGGCGATGAGCTTCTTTAGCACATCACCTTCATGGGCAATGAGGAAGGCATCCACTTTTTCGGCGTACAAACGCGCTTCTTCGAGCAGATGTGGCACATCTATGGTGAGCAAATCCCGATTTTTCATCAACCACTCGCCATGACACATCACATGCGCGACATCGGTGCTTTTGGTCGAATAAATAATTTGCGAATACACCGCATCGGTATTGCGCTTAAATTTGGGACTATTGTGGAGTGTATCGGCATCCACCACGATTAAATCGGCATATTTGCCCACTTCCAAACTACCCGTTACATCGCCCAAAAATAACGCCTGTGCGCCCATACGGGTCGCCATGAGCAATGCTTGACGGGCGGGTAACGCAGTGGGGTCATTGGCGGCAGTCTTGGCGAGAATCGCCGCGAGGCGCATTTCCTCAAACATATCCAAATCATTATTGCTGGCGGGACCATCTGTGCCAATGCCCACTGTGAGTTTATTTTCGAGCATTTCGTTTACAGGGGCAATACCACTGGCAAGTTTGAGGTTGCTGGTGGGATTATGCGAAACAGTCGTATCACTTTCATACAGGGTTTGCATATCGCCCTTGTTGATATGAACACAATGCGCCGCCAATACCTTCGCATTGAGCAATCCGCTAGACTTCACCCACGGCACGACCCGCATCCCATATTGGTCAAAACTATCATCTTCCTCTTGTTTCATCTCTGAAATATGGATGAGGACAGGCACATCGTATTGCATCGCCAATTGAGCGCATTGCTTGAGCATATCTTTGGTGCTGGAATAGGGCGCATGAGGGGCAACGGCAGGCGTAATAAGGGGGTGGTTGCGCCATTCTTCGATATACTTGCGCGTATATGCCAGCGCATGTTCATAAGATTCAGAATCTGGCGATGGGAATCTGAGAATGGTCTGTCCCAAAACCCCGCGCATCCCAATTTGGGCGGTGGTCTCTGCGATAATTGCCTCGTGATAATACATATCGGCAAAAGCAGTAATGCCACTGCGAATCATCTCGGCACATCCAATTTTTGTGCCAAGCCGACAAAATTCCTCGCTCACAAATTCGCGTTCTGTGGGCATCACATAGCCCATCAACCACACATCAAGGCGCAAATCATCCGCCAAACCACGCAAAAGGGTCATGGGGACATGGGTATGCGCGTTAATTAAACCGGGCAAAATGAATTTTCCGTCACACTCAATGACTTCATCTGCCTCATAACGTGCTACAATATCTTGGCGTGTGCCAACAGCGACAATCTGATGCCCATTGATAGCGACTGCGCCATCTTCAAACACATCAAATTGTTCGTTCATGGTGACGACTGTGCCACCAAGCAGGAGTGTTTTTACAGTTTCCAACGACTTTACTCCAATCGGGGTGCTACCATTGCACCCAAAGTTTCTTGTGATAAATTTGGTAAAGTATACACCCAAAAGTATCTTTATGAGCCATTTCCTTTAACAAACCTTAACTGAGGACGGATAAATGCGCCGTATACGTTCATTTCTAACAACAAATCACCCCTTTTTTGCCCTTATAGAGGCGGTTTTCATTGGGCTATTCTTCATACAAGCTCTACGTTTCTTATTGGGAGAGGTCTATTCGCGTATGGGGAGTGCCTCGCTATTCCCCACATTAAACCCCGCCCAAATAGACCCCACCCTACTCGGATTAGTCCAGCCGAGTGTCGCCACAGCCGAAATTAGCTTCTTGGTCTATATGCTGGCATTGCCCGCATTAGGCATTTTTATCGGCGGATTTCGCCCCGTTATCATCGTGGCGGCGGGCATCACGGCTTTTGGGCGCTATTGGATGCTCGCCAACATGGGATTACGCCCCGATATGTTTGGCGCGGCGATTACACTCGGTGGCGGATTGCTTTATATCCTTCTGCTGATACGTCATCGGGGCAAATTATTCGCCCCCATGATGATTCTCGCATTTGGCATAGACCAGCTTTTCCGCGCCTATGGCAACACCCTAGACCCATCATGGGGCGCAAATTATCTCAATGTGCAACTCATCCTGTCTATCGTGACCATCGTCATGAGCGCCATCGCCTTTCTAAGCCACCCACTGAGTAAGCCAGATGCTCAAGATGTATCGGCGGATAGCTCTCTGCTCACGTTATGGGGCGGTTTGGCATTTGGGGCGTTATTATTTCTACAAGTATCGCTCCTCGCACTTCCGAATGCGGTTGCGGGACGTGCTTCTAGCGATTATACCCTCTTGGTAGTCCCCGTGATGGTCGCCACCCTCTTACCCCTCATGCCCACCGTGAGGGCGTATGCTAGGCGCTTTATTGGGCTATTCGATACAGGCGTGCGTGGCTGGGTGTGGATGCTCATCGCCATGCTATTTGTTGTTATTGGCACACGCCTGACAGGAATCATCGCAGGGGCTTCGTTGGTGCTGGCACAATTTACCATCAGTTTATTATGGTGGTGGCTTATCCGTCCAAAAGCACAAAAAGAACGCAGTTTGGGGGGATTATGGCTCATATTTGGGGTGTTATTCTTTATCATCTTATATGTGGGAGATATTTTCACCTATGAATATGCCTTTGTGCGAAATTTTGCCCCGCCACTAGATGGGCTAAATCCCATCGTCCCACCGCTATTACGCGGATTTAAGGGGCTTGGCTTGGGATTATTGCTCCTCGCCACCTTTATCGCCTGTTTGCCCATCATCCAAACGCGCAGACGTATTGCGTGGTCGGGTGGCAATCCATTTTTATCCGTCATCACCCTAATTATGGTAATAGGGATGAGCGCAGGCGCGGCGTTTTATTCGCGTCCGCCCATCATTGAGCCAAGCCTCAATCCACAACGCATTTTGGTGCTAACCTACAACATTCATGGGGGCTATAACGAATTTTTCTACCCCGATTTGGCGATGATGGCAAATACCATCGAATTTAGTGGCGCGGATGTGGTGCTATTGCAAGAGGTCGAAGTGGGGCGTATGACCAGTTTTGGCGTAGACCAAGCCCTGTGGCTTGCCAGACGGCTACGGATGGATGTGCGCGTATATGCCCCAAATGAGGGGATACAAGGCTTGGCGATATTGTCGAAAGTACCAATTGTCTTTGCCGATGGCTACCCACTAGAAAATAGTGTGGCGACACGGACAGGTCTGCAACGGATACAAATTCGCCCAGATGCCAACGTCATCACCCTATACAACCTGTGGCTAGACCCACTTTTAGATACAGGTGGCATTTTGAGCGTCAGCGACCTAGAACGCGGGCAACAAGAACAACTCTCGCAAATTTTTCAGATTATCAACGCCCATATCCTGCAAGATGGTGGTGAGGGCAGACGTGTCATGGGCGGGACATTCAACAATATCCCCAGTTCCGACATTATCCGTAGCCTAACTCGCAGTGGCTTCACCGATCATCTGGCAGATGCCACCCCAGAGACCACCGTCACCTTCATCCGCACAGGCTTACGGGCGCGTTTGGATTATTTGTGGGCGTGGGAGAGTGATATTTTTCGGGTAGAAGAAATCACGGTCATCCCACCCGATGCCGAGCGTCAAATTATCCCCCGTCAGGCTTCTGACCATCTGCCCCTGCGGATGGTAATACGGCTAAACTAGGGTGATTTGCTTGCACCATCAACAGGGCATTTTGGGCGGCATTTTTTGCGGCAATACCTTTGCTAGTCCCATATCCAGTTGTGATAAGGCGATTGCCCAAATATACAGCCATCTCATAATTGGGTTGGTGTGGCTGACCACCCACCGATAGCACCTCAAAACGGGGTGTAATCGCGTGGGTGGCTTCTGCCCATTCCTGAAAGCGACTGCGTGGCGATTTATTCACTGCCTCATCGGAAATGATACTTTCGCGGGCAGAAAGCAAGGGTGTCATGAAGGCACGTACCGCTTCCAGCCCCTTTTGCAAATACATCACCCCTATTAGCGCCTCAAATACATCGCATAACATACTCGCCCGTGTGCGCCCACCTGCTTGCTCATCGCCTTTGCTCATACGGATATAATCGCCCAATCCATACATCCGCGCCAATTGCGCCAATGCGTCTGTCTTGACCAATGCAGACCGCAACAATGTGAGTTCTCCTTCTGGCACATGGGGAAAATGGGTATACAAAAAATCAGCAGAAATAAAATCGAGGACAGCATCTCCCAAAAATTCTAACCGCTCATAATCGGGGATATTCCCCCCCTTATCATTACTATACGAGCAGTGTGTGAGGGCTTGCATGAGCATGTTCTCATCCTCAAACCGCATCCCCAAACGGGCTTGTAGTGCCTGTAAATCCATCTATTCCGCCTTCTTAAAAATGAGCGAGGCGTTGTGTCCACCAAAGCCGAAGGCGTTGCTCATAGCATAGATCATTTTCACTTCACGACCAACCAGTGGCACATAGTCTAGGTCACATTCAGAGTCTTTTTCGTGCAGATTAATGGTCGGCGGGGCGATTTGGTCACGGAGCGCCATCACACACCACACAGCTTCCAATGCCGCGGTCATCCCCATGCCATGCCCCGTCATGCTTTTTGTCGCACTGATGGCAATTTGATAGGCATGGTCGCCAAAAACTTGTTTCATGGCTTTGGTTTCCATTGGGTCATTGAGTGCCGTGGCGGTGCCATGTGCATTGATATGGTCTATTTGGTCGGCATTAATCCCCGCCGATTCCAACGCCAAGCGCATCGCTTGTACCGCCCCAAGTGCATCGGGGTCTGGTGCTGTGAGATGAAAGGCATCCGATGTGGACGCATAACCACATAACTCTGCCAAAATCACCGCACCACGCTTTTTGGCGGACTCATATTCTTCTAGCACCAGCACCCCCGCCCCTTCGCCAAATACTAGCCCTGTGCGGTCTTTGGCAAAGGGACGCATCGCCCCCACGGGGTCATCATTATTGCGGGATGCCGCCCCAATACGGTCAAACCCGCCAATCCCCAAATCAGAAATAGGGGCTTCACTACATCCCGCCAACGCACGGTCAATCCGTCCATTGCGGATGAGGTCAAAGGCATAGCCAATGCAATCTGCACCAGTCGCACAAGCAGAGACCAATGTCTGGCTTGGACCGTGTGCGCCAATATGAATACTGAGCATATTGCTTGCGCCATTGGCGACAAACATCGGGATTCCAAACGGGCTAATTTTGCGGAGGTCATGCGTCTCATGCACGATGAGCATATTTTCGCGGTGACTCTCTACCCCACCCACAGACGACCCCACCACCACACTCGTGCGGGAACGTTCATCTTCGGTGGTGATATTCCAATCGGCTTGAGCGAGTGCTTCTTTGGATACCGCAAAGGCATAATGTTGATAGCGGTCATGGCGACGCAACTCTTTGGCAGACATATAATCACCCGCGTTCCAATCTTTTATCTCACAGGCAATTTGGACATTATGCGTACTGGCATCGAAACGGGTGATTTTCCCCGCGCCAGAAATACCGTTTTTAATCGAATCCCATGCCTGTGTAGCCGTGTGTCCCACAGAGGTCAGCGCACCTACGCCTGTAATCGCTACTCGTCTGGTCATATCTATAATCTCCCTCTTGCAAATCCTATTATAAAAAGTGTGGTAAGGCATATTGCCCTACACAATAAAAAGCAATTATGGCTGTTTATCATCGGCGGTGGGCATATAATCGCCTTCAATCCACACCGCGCCATCTGAACCAATCTCTTTTTTCCAGACAGGCACAATTTCCTTAAGCCTATCTATACCATAACGGGCGGCTTCAAAACACCCGTTATCCCGATGTGCCGATGAACAAGCAATCAGCACCGTATTTTCACCCACCTGCAATTGTCCAATCCGTTGGATAATCGCAATGCCCAACACACCCGCCCATCGCGCCCGAATTTCGTCTGCGACTTGTTTCATCTTGGCAAGTGCCATTGGCGCATAAGCCTCATACTCCAGCGCCGATGTTTGGGGCAAATGCCCCGCCTTATCGGTCTTTCCGCGTACCATCCCGCTAAACAAACACACTGCGCCTGTCTCTGGTGTGGTGATAGACGCAATGATGTCATCATGATTCACAGCTGTGTCTGCCAACAAAAAAATTTCTGGCAGATGATTTCCCCCACTCACGGGCGGGAAAAATGCCACTTCATCCCCCCTGTGAACAATATCGGTGTCTACCGCAAATTCTTGATTAAGGGCGGCAATCGCCAATTCTACATTGACCTCCATCTCTGGATAAGCCTCACTTAATATACGGCGCACAGTGAGAATGGTCGCATTTTCTGGTATATCTAATACCAACCGTGATTTTCCTGCACGGTCTTTGAGTGTTGCAAATAGCAGAATATTCACCTGCATTTATTTATCCTCTGCCACATAATCGCCATGCACGCCGCCATGTTTTTCGAGCAAACGAATATCGCTTATTCGCATGGTGCGGTCTAGGGCTTTTGCCATATCATAAATTGTGAGTGCCGCCAAGCTCACGGCGGTGAGGGCTTCCATCTCTACACCCGTTTTGCCAATCGTTTTGCAGGTTGCCACAATATGCACCGCGTTGCGTATGTCCTCTATTTCAATTTCAACACCAATCTTGGTTAAAGGTATCGGATGACATAGCGGAATCAGGTCAGATGTGCGTTTTGCGCCCATAATTCCCGCCAATCGTGCCGTACTCAGCACATCCCCTTTTTTGATATTGCCCTCGCGGATGTGTGTGAGTGTCTCGGCGGTCATAAACACCCACCCTTCCGCCACCGCCACCCGTTCCGAATCGGGCTTTTCGCCTACATCCACCATATTTGCCTGTCCACGCGCATCTAAATGCGTGAGCGAATTGGTCATAAAACCATCCTCATTCATTATCAAACAATATATAGTGCATTATAACTCATTCATTGCCTTGTTTTGACCCCTTGTGCTTTATATGATAACATGAGTAGCGATTAGACAACTATTATCGCCAAAAACAGATTTATAGGGGCGAAAAAATACTGTTTACCGATTATAAGCAGATAAAGAGGAATTCACTTTGGGCATTTTTAATCGTGGATTAGCCAAAACACGGAAATCATTTTTCGGGCGTATTGCCAATATGCTCGGTAACACCGAACTTGACGATGAAACTTGGGACGATATTGAAGCGCTCCTCATCCAAGCCGATGTGGGTGTCGAAACAACAGGACGTATCATCAAAGAATTACGCTCACGCGGTATCACCAAAGATGAAAACCTGCAAGTACAATTGCGTGAGGTCATGGCATCGTTGCTCAAAGTCCCCCCCACCCTCAATATCAGTGGGCGCGAACTTTCGATTATGCTGGTGGTGGGGGTCAATGGCAGTGGCAAAACCACCACTATTGGCAAACTGGCACATCGCTTGCATACGATTAACCAACGTAAAGTTATGCTCGCCGCGGGTGATACCTTCCGCGCCGCCGCCATTGAGCAACTCAAAATGTGGGGTGAACGGGTAGATGTGCCTGTTATCGCCAGCAAACCGGGCGCAGACCCCGCCGCCCTCGTCTATGATGCCACCGCCGCCGCCAAAGCACGCGGATACGATGTGCTAATCATAGACACCGCAGGACGCTTGCACACCAATTTTAACCTCATGGAAGAATTGGCAAAAATCCGTGCTGTATCAGAGAAAATCGTGCCGGGTTCGCCCCATGAAGTCATGCTCGTACTCGATGGCACAACCGGACAAAACGCCCTGCAACAGGCACAAAAATTTAAAGAGATGATTGATGTCACAGGTGTGATTGTCACCAAACTCGATAGCTCTGCAAAGGGCGGTATGGTGTTCTCGGTATTCAACGACCTCAACCTACCTGTGCATTATGTCGGACTCGGTGAGGGCATCAACGACCTCGTGCTATTTAATCCAGAAATATTCGTCAAAAGCCTATTCGATGAAAATTAAAGATACCCAATAACCCATGATAGAATCTATAACCAGCTTTCAGAACCCACGCATCAAACAAATCAAGCGCCTCCGCGATAAAAAATCGCGTGTAGAAGAAGGTCTATTTCTCATTGACGATGGACGCGACCTCATGCGGGCATTGGAACTCGGATTCGAGATAGATTATGCCATCGTGTGCTATGCCCTGCTCAAATCTGATGAACGCAAATTGATAGAAGATGTTCCCGTAGAGCGCCTCTTTAGTGTTCCCAGAGACATCATGGAAAAAGTGAGCTACCGCGAAAATCCGTCTGGAATGGTCTCTGTGATGACCCATATTCCGCAAAAAGGCAAAGCCGATTTAGCCAAAATTAGCGATAATCGCATTTTGGTGCTGGTGAATCTACAAAAACCGGGCAATATCGGTGCATTACTACGCACCGCCGATGCCACAGGCTTTAAGCATGTCTTTTTGGTAGATACCACACTAGACATCTATAATCCCAATATCATCCGCAGTAGCACAGGGGCATGTTTTTTGCGGACGACTTATTCACTCGTCACACAAGAAGCCATATCGTTCCTTAAATCGGGGGGGTATCACATTGTCGCCGCCGTTGTGGACGGAGATAAAACCCTATTCGATGCCGATTTAACCCAAAAAACCGCCATCGTCTTGGGGACAGAAGATGAAGGTCTGCCTCCTTTATGGATGGATTATGCTGATGAAAAAGTCAAAATACCCATGATGGGGCAATTATCAGATTCATTCAATGTATCGGTCTCTGGAGCAATTTTTATGATGGAAGCCCTACGTCAAAACCACTACTGACGGCACAATATGAAGATTCTACGGGGATATGGGATTATCCCGATACCCTCTTATATATTTTCTTCATCAACTAGATAGTATCACCCACAGGATAGAGAAATAACCCATGAGTCAAGTCATGATAAATCGCCTAAGTGCGATGAAAACCGAAGTAGACGCATTAATGAGCCGCTTGGATATTATCGGCAAAAATGCCCAAATGGAAAAATTAGAGGCAATTTCTGCCATGTCAGAATTTTGGAATGACCGTGAAAATGCCCAAAAGACCATGCAAGAAATCTCTAAATTACGCTCACAAGTCGCCCCATGGAAGGCACTCATTAGCCGTATTCACGATGCCCTAGAATTGTCAGAGGTGAGCGATGAAGATTTTATAGACGACCTCACCGCAGAGGTGGATGCCATCACCAAAGAAGTCGAAAAAATGTCGTTGCAAGCCATGTTCACTCACCCCTACGATAGCGAAAATGCTATTTTAGCCATCCATGCGGGTGCAGGTGGGACAGATTCACAAGATTGGGCGATGATGCTAGAGCGCATGTATTTGCGTTGGACAGAGCAAAATGGCTACAAAGTGGATATTTTAGAGCGCAGTGATGGCGAAGAAGCGGGCATTAAGAGTGTGATGATGAGCGTGCAAGGCTTATATGCCTATGGCTATCTGCGGAGTGAACAAGGGGTACATCGGTTGGTGCGCCTAAGTCCGTTTGATGCCGCCAACCGCCGTCATACCTCATTTGTCAAAGTGGAATTGTGGCCCGATATTCAAACCGACATCAATATTGAAATCAACGAAAAAGATTTGCGAATAGATACCTATCGTGCCAGTGGTGCGGGTGGTCAGAACGTGCAGAAAAACGATACTGCGGTGCGTATCACCCATTTGCCCACCGGACTCGTTGTCACCTGCCAAAATCAGCGTAGCCAAATGCAAAACCGTGAACGCGCCTTGCAAATCCTCAAAGCACGCCTCTTTGAGATGGAACGCCTCAAACAAGAATCGCAACTGGCGACCCTCAAGGGTGAAAATATGAACGCCGAATGGGGCAACCAGATTCGGTCTTATGTTTTGCATCCTTATCAACTGGTCAAAGACCACCGCACCGATTATGAAGTTGGCAATTCGCAAGCTGTCCTAGACGGCAGGCTCAATGACTTCATGGAGAGCTATCTGCGCTATCAAATCGAGCGCATGAATACGCTACAAAATTAATTAATGTATAGAAAGGATATATGCAATGAGCGACAGCACATCATTTGACTCGGCAAAATCCACCTTTGCCCAAACGCAAACCAA
The DNA here is from genome assembly GCA_034436595.1 of Anaerolineae bacterium. Lineage (GTDB taxonomy): Bacteria > Chloroflexota > Anaerolineae > Aggregatilineales > Phototrophicaceae. The sequence continues at coordinate 22,297 of DAOTUO010000043.1, forward strand.
GTACACCAGCCTATCTTCACAAGTACGGCTCAATTCTATCAATGGCGAGGTCAGTTCCCTAGCCACATTGGTCGCAAAACTCCCCGCCGATATTGGAGAGGTTCGCAAGCGCAATTATGTGTTTCGCTCATACCTAGAACACAAAGCAGAGGTCTTTGGTGAACATTGGGCAGATATTCGTCGCCGTGTGGAGCGCAATCTCGATACAGAAACCGCCTCACTCGTCAAGCAATATGACGACATCACCCCCGCCATAGACCGCATTGGTCGCCTAGAAAATTTGCCAGACCGTTATATTGATGCCGTCAACGATTTTGTCCAAAAAGTGACCCAACTCGAAGCCAATATCACATCTGCCACAGAACGCATCTCTAGCCTCTATACCACCCTCAAGACGGATGTGGACGACACCAACAACCAACTCAACGAAATCCGTTGGATGTGCGATGAACGCGATGAAGCCAGTTTTAAATTTTTGGCAGAAGAAAATATCTTTTTGGCGGCGCGTGCCGAATGGCTTGCCACAGGCAAGGGCAAAGACGACCCCGATGGCGTGTTATATCTCACCGACCAACGCCTCATCTTTGAACAAAAAGAGACAGTCGGCAAAAAATTAGGTATTTTCGGTGGCAAAAAAGCCCAAGAACTCGAATGGGAAATTCCCCTGCACCAAATTGAGGGATTAGAACACGAAAATAAAGGCTTTTTTGGTGGCAAAGACATCATTCACTTCACACTAGGCAGTGGCGCACGCTATCCCAAAATTAGCGTGGAGGTCAAAGGCGCAACCACCAACAAATTCTGGATTGCCCAAATTCAGCGCATGACCAAAGGCGAAACGGCTGATGAACGCGCTATCCCGCCCGATGCAGAAATGCTCACTGCCCTACGCAATGCGCCCACCCAATGCCATGTATGTGGCGGGACACTGCCCATGCTCACGGCGGGACAATTGCAAATGACCTGTGATTATTGCGGGACAGTCATTCGGATATAAAACACCCTATGGACACCGTTCCACATTAACCCGATTAATTTGCATCGGGTTAATCCAACCATCCAAGAGGGCGATTTGTTCCAGATTGCCTTCTTGCCAATTTTCACTGCGTTGCATCAGCAAAAAATAAATCATCACGGGCCAATCTGCCACATAATTGATTCCCTGCTCACAAATATAATCCCACATGCGCCCTTCTGTCATGGCATGATGAGCATCGGCGTTCACTTTTCCATCCAAATTAATCATTTGTGCATCGGTGTAATACACCGCCACACCCGATTGAAACGCGCCGATTTTGGCATCTGCGGGCAAATTCTCGTTCATCCACATCGCCGCCTCATAAAATCCCGCACGCGGTTCTGACGGTTGGGCTATATCCGCGCCGATAATCGGCAGATTTGCCCCAATCCATGCGTATTCATCGCGCAATGTGCCAAAATTTATCACGCAGACAATAGTCGTAACTGCCAGCACAATCATCGGAATGATAATCCGTGTCATGCGCCCCATCTGCCTACACAACAAATCCCCATATACCACACACAGCATGAGGATGCTCACAATTTCGGCAATGGGTAGGGTATATCGTTCATAAAACCACCACGATATGACCACAAACGAATATAGCACAATCGCCAATATCATCCATAGGCACGCAATCAGCCATAACCCGCGTATGAGCCATGAACGAGTGAATACTGTCACCCCACCAACCACAATGCAGGCAATCAGCAGGTTCAATACATTTTCAGTGATATTTACATTGACTACGCGAAGATTTATATCCTCAAATAATACGTTATCGGTTGAATTAACGGTGTTAAACAAATACATCTGCCCCGCCAATTCGCCCGTGAATTGTCCCATTTTTTCCCCATAATAACGGGCAAAAGCGGGTTCACCATTGAGCGCAGACGATAATGATAGGGGCGGTGGCAGTTGGTCGGCTTGACCCGTATACAGCGTATGCGCCCGCACCGCCGACCCACTTTCTGGCAGAATAAATTTACCCTGTGCCAACGTGAATAATGCCCATGGGCTAACCACGATGGCACTCATCACACCGATAACGACAATGCTCCGCATCCGTTCACGGCGGATGGGTGGGATAAGTGCGATGGCGATAATCAGCCATAGTATCAGCAGACTAGCATCCACACGCGCCAAAAATGCCACACCACAACTCATACCAAACAGCAAAATACCCCGCCGTGAGGGTGTGCGATACACCGCCACAAACGCCGTGAGCATAGATAATGTCGCCAGTGTGGAGAGGGTCGTCTCCATGCCATTGATGCTATACGCCACATGATGCGGATGCCAATACCACATCGCCGCACTCGATAACGCCATGAGGTGAATGATGCCATTATCGGTTTGAGGCATGGGGATTATTTTTAGTACCATCCATGACAGGCTATACACCATCACGCACGCCAACGCGCTCACTAGTACGCCCATCCACTGGAATAAAGTCACGGTGGCGATGGGGTCTGTGGTCAATAGTGCGGGGAAAATACTCATCGCCCCCCAGAGGGGTTGAAAGCCTGTGGTGGGGTGTTGGTCATCTACCCATGCACCATTGCCGTCTGCCAAATTGCGCCCCAACGCAAAATAATAGAAGGAATCGTCTAATAGCGGTTGTTCGGTAACATTGGTGGGGTCGGTTTGCTCAATGGCAATCGCCCGTAGGTATACCCCACAGGCGATGATGAGCAATAATGGCAAAAATCGGCGTAACAGTGTGGTCATGTGGAAATCTCGGTTTACCACGCGCCAAATTCGTCTTGGTAGCACGATTCGCACACCGAATACCGATAGCGTGGCGAGAGTGGTTTACCACATTTTGAGCATCGTTTGGCGGTATCAATGCGTTGGACAAGCGCCATATCAATATAAACAGACCATTTTCCTCGGAGTTCTCGAATATCTTCGGCATCTGGCGCACACGACATAAATTCTTGCCGTTGCGATAACCACAGATAAATATCGGCACACGATACACACGCCTCAATCCGTTCTAGGTCATGCGAGGTCAAAATTTGCGCGGGTGGATATGGTGGCAGTGGCATCGGCAAATTATTCATTATCGCGGTGGCACAATCGCGCCAATAGGCACGGCTACCCTTGCGCGTGGGCGAATTAGTGAGGCGCACGGCGGAATCTAAGCCGATTTGCAACACTTCGTCATCGGTGAGCATTCGCGCCAATTCGATACGTTCACTCAAATCTGCCGTTTTCACACGGTCACGCAGGGTCTCTGGGATAGATTGCAATTGCGACCATTGAATGAGCCGTTGTGCCAAACTACCGGGTATAAGGTCTAAATCTTCTACCGATGGCGCAACACGCGCATGAGTGAGGATGAGGGGTTCTTCGTGGAACGCCTTACGGATATATTTGAGGGCGCGGTGACTAATCGCCCCTACCGTACCGCCTTCAGACAAGCCAAAGCGCCCCGCCCGCCCGCCAATTTGTTGGACTTCTGTGGGGTTGAGAAAGCGCGTCTCTTTGCCATCATATTTTTCGATTTCATAAAAACACACATGGTCAGCAGGCAGATTTAAGCCCATGCCCACCGCATCAGTAGCGATACAAATTTCTGTTTCACCATTGGCAAAGCGGTCAGCTTGTTTTCTGCGGACTTCTGGGGGCAAATTGCCATAGACCACCGATACCCGCCGTTTCATCTGCTCCAATTCGGTTTTGAGGTGCAAGACCATCGTGCGCGAAAAAGCCACCAAAATGGTCTGTTTGGGCAGAGTGGTCATTTCCCAAGGTCTATCAGAGACTTCTATCGGCATCAGGCGGTTATGCTCATACACGGTATAAGGGATGGCGGCGGCATTGGCAAGTGATTCTATCAATCCGCGCGAGGTCGCGGGTCCAATCACATGAATTTCTGGCGATTGTGCCTGCATGAGGGCTTGTGTCCATGCCCAGCCTCTATCGGCATCTGCCAACATTTGCGCCTCATCAATGACCACGCACTCACCACTTTGATTGGCATTAAACATCTCGATGGTTGCGGCGGTGATGGTCGCCCCCGGAATTTCGATATGTTCTTCGCCTGTGAGCAAATTACAGAATATGCCCTGATTATTCAGGCGGTCAAAAATCTCGAATGCTAATAAGCGCAACGGCGCAAGATACCATCCAGTACCCGCTTCTGCGAGGGCTTTTAGGGCATTATGCGTCTTACCGCTATTCGGCGGACCGATATGCAACGAAATATGTTGCTCATTGCGATATTCGTGTTGCCATGCGGGGAATGCCGCAAGGAGTTTTTCGCGCAATTCTTGACGGTGTGTTTTTTCGGCTTCGCGCTCCTCTTCTAGTCGCAGACGCAGTTCTTCTGCCTCTGCATCTTTTTTATCGCGCAAATCTTGAATTTTGTCTTGTAGTGTGATGACATATTCGCCAAATGTGGCTGGTAAACCCCATTTTCCGCGCACATGCCACCATTGCAAGGCACTCGGATTGATGCCATCGCGTTGCAACCGTCTGCGAATCGTCTCATATACACGCCCACTCACCAGAGCAAGGTCGCGGATACGCACTTCTTCATAATCGAAAAATGCCTCTAGCACATCGGGATCTTGGAGCGCCGTTTCGATTTGATGCGCGGGGATACGCCGTGTACCTTCTGGGTCGGTGAACAGGGTCAATACACCCGCTTTTATCGCCCGTTCCAACGTACTCTGGTGAATCGCAAGCCGTTTTTGGGCAGATTTAATCGTATAGCTCCGCGCTAACACTTGGCTATGAAATGTTTTGCCTTCTTTGGCATTATGGCGCACCACATCACCGCACGTCTCAAGATGTGCAAACCATTCTTCATCGGAGATAAGAGTGGCACTCTCGGCAATTTCGCGGGCTTGTTCTGGTGATGCACCCGCCAAACGCACCCACACCACATTATAGGGCGGTGCTTTAATCCGTACCGAAAACTGTGCCAATGCCTTCCTCGCTATTAAACCGTCTATGAGCGATTCGCCAAATTCTTTGACCAAATCATCATAAAGTGCCGTCTGACCCTCTAGCGGGGTAAGATAGGCGGTCACTGTTTGCGAAGAAGAAATCACCGTCTGCCGATATGCCACCGATTGCAAGGTGCTATCGCTTAGGCGCAACGGGTCATAAATCCAACTGCCCACCCGCCGTAAAATCTTCTTGTTGATAAGTGCCTCAATAGCGAGTTTGACCTCTGGCATATTGGGAAAATCGGCATCTACCATATATCCCGCCGATTCATTCATCAGGGTGATGATATACGTCCATGTAGGGTTGCCAATGGACTGCAAATATTGTTCGCGGGCATCGAGCCGTTCTTGTATGGTTGCCTCTGGCAGATGACCATCTTTATGGATATGGGGCAACGATGGCGCACACCATTTGTTGAGTGCTTCAACCTGTTCTGGACTCATGCGGGTGGCATCATAGAAACAATCCTGCATCCGAGAAATGATGGTGTCATCGAGCAATGGGTCTATTTTATTTTTATCGCCCATTTTAATGCGCTTATTAAGCGTGCTTCGCCTGATAAACCCCTCTGGTACGCGCACCACAATATCCGTGAGCAGTTGGGGGGTTGGTTGCAATTTACTTGTCATTGATAAAAACCTATGAAATTAATTAACCTGTATATGATAATCGCACTTGATATAAAGTGATAGAGAAAATCTGTATTTTATGGTGATACGATATATTTTTCTGCTTCTGCTAATGATTGCGGAGTATTCACATTAAAAAAACACCACTCGTCTTGAATTGGCACCAGTAACAAACGCAATTTAGACACAAAATCGCGTATCCGATACCGCCCATCCAACAAATGTGTCCGTGCCACACCCAAACAATGTTGATGATAGAGCGCACACAATGGCTGGCTCATCTCCCCCGCCACTGGCAATACCATCTCGATATTCTCGTGGGTCATCGTGCCGAGTGAGTGCAAAATATCAGGGCGAAGCAGTGGCATATCACATGCCACCACCAGCGTCCATTCACTTTTACTATGGGTTAATGCGCTTTCTATTCCCCCTAATGCGCCACAATCCGCAAAATTATCGGGGTAAATCGGCAAGTCGAGTGATGAATATTTTTCTGGCTGATTGGCAATGAGGCAAATGTCGCTAAAACCCGCTTTGTGGATAGCAAACAGCAAATAATGAACGAGCGGATGACCACCCAATTCTACCCATGCCTTATCGCGTCCCATACGGGAACTTTTTCCACCTACCAGAATAGCGACAGAGATACTCATCGGCACATCACCTGCACAGGAGTCGCGCTAAATGCCGCATTACCCGTCATGGGGTCTATGGCTTGGTCATCGGTCAGGTCGTTGATGCTCACACCCGCGTGTTGTGTGGCTACATCCAATTGCACCCCATCACGTCCGTGACCAAATCCGTGTGGCATACTCACCACCCCTTGCATGACATCATTGGTGATTTCTGCGGGCAATTCCACTTGTCCCACACGCGATTGCACACGCACTATCTCGCCATCATCAATGCCACGCGCGTCGGCATCTTGGGGATGAATCATCAATGTACACCGATTTTTGCCTTTCACTAGCCGTTGGCTATTGTGCATCCAGCTGTTATTGCTCCGCACATGCCGTCTGCCGATGAGGAGCAAATTATCCCCATCCATCGGTGCAGTCATCACCGCTTTAGCGCGGGGTAAATCGGCTAATACATGGTCGTAAACAAGATTGATTTTGCTATTGGCAGTGACAATACGTTCCGCCAAACACGGTTGCAACGCGCCCAAATCTATCCCATGTGGGGCTTGTTTTAGCCGTGTGAGCGACAAGCCATCTTCGCGGTTTTTTCTACCACCATTCACGCCATAGGGTCCCGCACGCAAGCCAAAATCAAGCAATTGAGCCAAAGACATGCGCCGTAAATAGTCTTTGCGGTTGGGTGCTTTGCCACCCCGTTTGCTCTCCATCACATTGGCGAGTGTCTGAAAAATCTGCCAGTCGTGACGGCGATCATCGCCCACTTCTACCATCGGGGATGAATATTTGGCGCTATTCCGCACCGCTAACACATGAAACACCACATCATAATGGTCGGCTTCTAACCCTGTCGTAGGGGGGAGGATAATATTGGCATGGCGGGTGCTTTCGTTGATATAAATATCAATCGCCACCATATAATCGAGTGAAGCGAGTGCTTTTTCGACTTGAGTGCCATTAGGTGTAGATAATACAGGATTGCCCGCCGATGTTACCAATGCCTTTATCTGACCCTCGCCTTCGGTCAGGATTTCCTCTGATAGCACGGATACAGGCAATTCCCCGCCAAATTCTGGCAAATCACGCACACGACTGCGCCAACGGTCATAACTCCCCTTCTGCCCCAATAGCGTTGTAAACGCCACCACATCAAACGCGGGTTGGGTGAACATCGAACCGCCCACACTATCCAAATTCCCCGTGAGGATATTCACCACATTCATCAGCCATTGGCATAACCCGCCAAAGGATTGCATCGAAAGCCCCACCCGCCCATAGCACACGGCTTTTTCTGCGGATATAAAATCATGCACAATGCGCCGTAGCTCATCGGCAGAAATGCCCGTCTGTGATGCCGTATTTTCTGGGGTAAAATCGGCGACTGCCTCACGTAATTGGTGCAATTGCGCTTCATTTATCATCGGCGCGAGATGCCCCAATGTGACTAAATCATCACTAAAAATTATATTGACCATCGCCAATAAGAAAAATACATCGGCGGCGGGTTTAATAAAATGATGTTCGTCTGCCAATTTTGCCGTTTCGGTTTTGCGTGGGTCTATGACGACCAATTTGCCACCCCGTTTTTGTAAATTTTTCAGTCGGCGTTCAATACCACCCGCCGTCATCAAACTACCGTTGGATGCCACAGGATTTGCGCCCAACATCAAAAAATAATCAGTGTGATCAACATCTGGCACAGGCAATAACAATTGATGCCCATACATAAAATAGGATGCAAAGTGATGTGGCAATTGGTCTACAGATGTCGCAGAAAACCGATTTTTCGTCTTGAGTGCGCGAATAAACGCAGGAGCATACATGATACTCCCCGCATTATGCGAATTGGGATTGCCCAAATATATCCCCACCGCATTATTGCCGTGCTGTGCCTGAATCCGTAACAAATTATCAGTCACTTCATCAAATGCCTGTTCCCACGAAATCTCTTCCCAGCCATTTTCGGTACGTTTGACAGGGTGCTTGAGCCGATTTTTATCGTGATATATATCTTCTAGCGCAGTGGCTTTGGGGCAGATATGCCCCTCACTAAACGGGTCATCCATATCGCCTTTAATGGCGCTGATGGTATCGCCTGCATAATGCACTTCAATGCCACACATGGCTTCACACAGGTTGCAGGTACGGTAATGAAAAAGGGTCGTATGGGTCATAATTTTTTATCCTAAAAGACTGATTTTTCGGCGTTTAAGTATCGGACATATTCTACTAGTTGAATTTTACCTTCTTTATACCAAATTCGGCAAACAAATCGCAACAAATCGCAATTTTGCCCATAAGTTTGTCATCTGCTAATTTACAGAGCAACCCAACAGAAAAAAACCCACCCATACCGTCATAATACTGATAGCGGTATGGGTGGGTTATTTTGTGGATGGCACACATCGGCTAATCGGCTTATGCCAGCGTCATCTCTATCACACTATCGCCCGTCAGATTAAACGTGATGAGCATGGTCTGTGCATCATAGTCATACGCCAAAACAGCGCCATTGCGGGTGATTTGCTTGGGTGGTGCTTGGGCATAAATCACAAACTTGCCCTGTCCGCGCACATGGATACGACAACCCGTTTTATGCCAATCGCATTTTGTAATCGCACCCGCGCTATTAAACATCTCCACCAAACCGATGGGGGCAATCCCGCGCACAATAGGGATTATTGTCAACACATCATATCCAAGTGGGGCTAACGATATATCCAATGCGCCATCTTCTGCCAAAAAGTGAATATTCTCTGTGCTATGGGTATACACCAGAGACAAATCATCTGCCATATTGGGAATATCACCCAGCGACACCTTCCCTGTTATCACATCCCCCTCATGCTTGGCATTGAATACACCTAGCACCGCCCCAATTTCATTATGGTTATAAATTTTGAGCAACACATCTTCTTGGGTGGGGTCATGAAACAGACAATCGGCGGTGGGTCTGCCAATATCTATGGGGCGCATCACCCGCCCATCAGCCAATACTAATTTTTTGAGCAAGTCAAAATTATGGGCATCGGGTTTATCCGACACATAAATCGGGCTACCACTCACCGCCCGCCCCGCCGCATGAAATCCGCCAACAGCGTGTGCGCTTTGGAACATATCCCAATCGGGGTGTAAAAATTCGCCAAACCATACCCCAAACATCGCATTGGTATAGAGGTGTTCACCATGTGTAGCAGGTCTATCGGGCCAAAAGTCTATGGATGAACGGATGATATTCGATGCCAACGCGCCATAAATCATCTCATTGGCACACGACATGCAATTAATCAGGTTGCCGTCAAAATGCACATTAACAGAGCCTTCTAGCGCCTCGTGATAGTGGTGCATGAGCGCAACACGCCCACCCCCACCAGCCGATAAACCGTCTAACCGTGATTGATTGTCCACTTTCACGCCATCCACCCCTTGCAAGCGCAAATAGCGATGATAATCGTGATAAAAATTATAGATAGACTCAGCAGTTGGGCGATATAAATCGCCACCTTCCCATTCATTCATATTGGGGATGTAATGCAAAATCCCTTCATGAAAATCGTCTTTGACCAGCGCTAATGCGTATTTTTTCAGTTTATCGGGATGAACACCGCGCCAATAACCGAGTAGCGCGTGCCATACAAACACAGTAGATAGCCCAAATTCATCTTTTGCCATGCTCACCGTTGCGCCGATGCCATCGGGGAATTTTTCGTTGGCAACTAAAGCCGTGAGCCGATTTTCTTCTACCGATTGCCAGCCATCATCCACAATCAAAAATTTGGGTGATACCCCGCCATCGGCAAAACTCTGTAACCCCTCACGGATTTTGTCGTGGGTCACATCCCGATAAAACGCATCCCATGTACACCAACCAAAATGGTCAATGAACGCGGGGAGGGATTTTTCTTTTCGCAAACGCCCCGTTTTGAGGTGATTCATCACCACACGCGCCGCTTTTGGCATGAGGTCATGAATAGTAGACAAATCTGCTATGGCGATGAATAAGGCAATGCCCTCATCAAACAATGTCTCTGGGTCGCCCGTATCAATCACCAAATCCAGCCGATTATTTGCCCCACCCTGCACACAAAACCGCGCATTGGGGGCAATCAGTGGCACAATTAATGCCATCTGCTGGTTGGGCAATTGCACCATCAGCACTTGCGTTTCTGGGTTCACATCACCCGCTTTCGCCGTCACTTGGGGCTTCACCCAAAAGGGTTCATAGCGATGTAAACCAGAAAACCGTTCACCGACAAAATCGCCAATGGGCAAGGTGAGCCGAAAGACGGGTGCATCGAGTTTGATATGCAAAAAGACCCCTGTGTTAGTAGGGTCTGAGATAAGGGTCAATTTGTCTGTATTGAGCGATTCTATCAAGCTAAAAGCGCCCCACTGCAACGCCTTTTCGTCAATTGTCCAAGTCATCATTCTTCCGCCGAGTTTACAAACCGAAAACCATGCCCGCGCACGGTATGAATATATTGCGATTCTGTATCATACTCCGTCAGACGGTCACGCAGACGGCGCACAAGCGCATCTATGGCTTGTTCACTCACGCCATCACCCACCACATCGGGCCACACCGTTTCGATAACTGCATCGCGGGTACACACATTACCACCGTTGATATACAACAATTCCAACAAACGATATTGTGGCAAACTAAGGGGTGGGTCTATTTCAGTATCGCCAATAAAAACACGTCGCGCCTCACGGTCAAGTCGCAAACGTCCACCAATATGCGTTGGCACAGGAGATGGAAGCGTGATGGTGGTATCTGGTCCAAAAAAGCGCAAACTCGCCTCTCCAGACACATTAATTTCGTCGCCATCAAAAAGCGCACTTGTGCCGTCTAATTTTTTGCCATTGAGCCATGTGCCATTGCTACTATTCAAATCTTCGATATAAAAATCGCTGTGCTGGCGATAAATCCGCACATGCTTGCGCGAGATTTTTCGCTCTGGAATGACGACATCGCACACATCATCACGCCCAATGATGATAGCGTCTTTATCCATCAACCATTGATGATGAAGCAGGTTGCCCTCTATCATCACTAAAACAGGTTTATCATTTTTTTCGTTCAACATCTGCAACACCTCTTTAGGCTTTATGCAAACTAATTATTCACCATTATAACGGATATTTGTGTCTTAATTATCAGTGCCAATTTTTTGGGGTGGCGATTCAACAATTCCCACCCATAATCCTTGATCATTATAGGGGGGTGGCGAGACATATTCTTGTGGATTATTGGGGATTGCCACCGTCCCCACAAAGGGATTGCGATAAAAGGCTTTAATGTTCGATTCTGGTGTGAGTCCCAATAATGCGGGTGGGCGATTCGCCAATTCGTATGTCACCCGATGCACACACCGTTGACGCGGACCCAACAGCCGAATCCGCGATTCGGCATAACTCGTGCCTGTCTCCCCCGTAAATGGCACTGGTGGGGCAGTATTCAATGTTATCCCAAGCCCACTAATGGCTTGTTCTGGCGAGAGGATAAATTGACCAGGGCTAATGAGCAATGGCACAGGCGCAACCGTCTCATTGGTGATGACCACCGTTATCGAAATCGTGGTAGATTGGTCAGTGAGCGCAGTGGTGCGAATGATTAAGTTGATGGGTGAATCTACTCGCTGATTCACCGAGCGTCCCAAAAGTGACTGATGATAAGCGCGGTTAAAGCCATCGCGCAAATTCTCGCATGGGACACCTTCATCGGCAAAAGGCAACACGCTAGATAGCAAGCGTGGCAAATTGCCCGGACCCGCAAATATCACCAATAAAAATAGCAATACCACTGCCACTAATGCGTTGGGGTTATCACGCCGATTTCTAAATAATTGCATCGCCTATTGCCCTAACCATGCCTGCACATGCGCCGTCACAAGTGAGATGTTATACTCGTTCACATTATGCCACAAAATTCCGTTATCGTGACCCTTAAACCATGTTTGTTGCCTGCGAATAAATTCATGCGTGTCATATTTGGTCTGTTGCACCACCTCATCCAATGGCAATCCATCCAGCAAATGCCCCACCAAATGCGAATACCCCAGTCCACTCATAGACGGCAATCGGCGGGAATAGCCCATATCCAACAAGCAACGCACTTCATCCAAAAAACCCGCCTCCAACATTTTATCCACACGCATATCGGCGCGGTCATATAAACTAAGACGTTCCCCAGTGAGTCCGAGTTCCAATAGACGGTATGGAGGTGGTTTTTTGCGTTGCAAATCACTCATTTTTTCGCCACTCACAAGGCACACCTCCAAATAACGTACCACACGGCGCACATTATTCGGATGCACAATGGTGGCAATTTCGGGGTCTAATTTTGCCAAACGGTCATACAGGGCTTGTGCGCCATTTTCTTGAGCAAACGCCTCTAATTCGGCACGCAAAACATCATTGGGTGGCACATCTGGAAACGACCATCCCTCTGTGACCACCGTGAGATATTGCCCTGTCCCCCCCACCAACATGGGAATTTTCCCCCTTGCAACAATTTGTGGGATAAGGTCATAGACCATCGCCTGATAGTGCGCCGCAGGAAATGGCTCATCGGGGTTGATAATATCTATTAGATGATGTATCACTTGCGCTTGTTCGGCAGATGTGGGTTTTGCTGTGCCAATATCCATATACTGATAAATTTGTCGGCTATCTGCGCCGATAATTTCGCCACCGATTGCCTGTGCGATATGAATCGCCAAGCCTGTCTTGCCCGATGCAGTCGGTCCAAGAATCACAACTAACGGAATTTTTTCACTCTGTAAAGGCATTTTGCACATGCTCAATCTGATGAGATGACCCCGCACCCAATAGCACCGCAATGGCATCTATACGCCATGCTAAAATTTGATGTGTATCGGCATAGGTGTAGGCAGTATGAATAAATTTTTCCATTTTGGCGGGGGTGATATTTTCAAATGGCGATTCTGTGGCAACAGAACGGCGTGTCTTGACCTCTACAAACACCATCTCAACCCCATCATAAGCCACAATATCAATTTCACCCCATCTACAGCGCCAATTGGTGGTGATGATGCGATAACCATTTTTTTGCAAATAGGCAACCGCCAACGATTCGCCCAATTTGCCGATAGTCTGTCTTTGGGTGGTCATGGGGTGATGCCTTTCATCTGCGATAGTATCCATGCTTGGTCTTTTGGATGATACGACTCAAATTGTGCTGTATGCAAATTATTCCCAATCATCAAATCTATCAAACGTCCCCACGCACCACGCCTAATGGTGAGCGCATAAGCCCGCCCCAAGTCAAACATCGCCCAGTCATCACCAATTAGGGGAATCGGCACATGCGGAATCATTTCATTTATGCCAAAAGCAAATACATTCACCGTTTTTCGTGGTTGGGTATGCCGAACATCCGTGACCAACACATAATAAGGGTGTGAATTGGGTTGGTCTGAATATTGCGGAATTTGAGGCAATATCGGGCGGGATTCATGCAAATAATCCACCTCTGCCAACGATAACCCACTGGCAAGCACTTCTTGGCGTTTTCGTTGATAGAGATAATAATCCGATTTGGGCAGTTTGTTGGTCGGAGACAGAAGCTCAATCGCTGTCACAGGCTTGCCAACCCGCCCCTCACGAAATTCACGGATGACCACTCGTTTTATCGGCTCTGGAAAGTCGTCTAATTCATCCAAATCAAACACCATTGTGGGGACAGGGGCATTTTGCAAAATGGTCGATTGGATAGATTGTTCGGCAAAAGCAACATAATGCTCTGGCAACGCCTCTTGTAGCACTTCTGCCATCACCACCACATGCGCGGCATGAAACGCCCCCCATCCAGCAAGCCCATCGGCATCACTAGGGGTTTGTAACCAACTGTTGATATAGGGGTTAATCCCTATGAATGGATTTTTTTGCATCAGAAAATCCCTATCACAAATATTCTCGCAATTATACAATATTATGCTATGTAATGGCGAAAAGCCACCAATCCGAAAGCAGACACTATGACAACCCCGCTCACCATCCCAAGCACCTTCACCGTGCGTTATGCCGAGACCGACCCCATGGGCATCGTTCATCATAAAAATTACATCACTTATCTGGAAGAAGGACGGAGCGAATATGCCCGCCAGCGCGGATTTCCCTATAGCCAATTTGAGGCAGGTGGCTTTTTTCTGCTGGTGACAGAGGTGCATATCCGCCATATCAAACCCGCCCGTTATGAACAATCAATTACCGTCAATACGTGGATTGCAGAGATGAAAAGTCGTGGCATGACCTTTGCCTATACAGTTGTGGATACACTCACGGGGGAAAAACTCGCCAGCGCCCAGACCAAACATATTTGCATCACCAAAGCGGGGCAAATCGCCAAAATTCCGCAAATTTGGCGCGATTGGCATATCCCAGACGAAAATAACCCCGCAGAATGATAGACAATATTAAAACACCCTAAAGATTTGGCAATATTGACGAATTTACTTGCCCCACCCCCTATAACCGTCTATAATTCGTAACAAAACTTGTGACATACGCCCCATGTCCAAAGACAGGGGCTTCTGCCGTCAACAATGAGGCTACCTAAAGGTAGTCTTACTCATCTCGTGCAGTAGGCAACGATGCCCCGTTGCTAATATATTTAACGCCGTATTATAGTCACGGTCTAACTCAATGCCGCAATTTCCGCACCGAAACACACGGTCTTTCAGT
>DAOTUO010000044.1:0-21137 GCA_034436595.1 Anaerolineae bacterium
ATTACGCACATACCCGTTTTGAGGGATGTAATGGCTGTACTAGAGCCTTTAGGCTCGTATGTCAGCCACAAAAAATAAAATATGGTTAAACCTATTTTGATGCGATTACCCTTACATTTATCAAACGATTATTGGGATGTACGGACGCGCTTCTAGGCTTGTCCGTAGTTAAAAAGGCAAAATAGGATAAAAATAGCGTGTATGTTATCTGCCGACGGGCGGTGAACCACCCGTCTGACCCTCTGAAACCCCATTTAGGGGGTGTTGGTCATATACGCAGGTGGTTCAACGCCTGCCCTATTTACGCAAAATCATCAAAACAACTAGGGACAAACCTTTCTGCGCGTCCAGCGCGTCCACACGAGATTGATTATTTTATCATCGAAACACTATGAACACGCGCTAAAACAGCCCGACCACATTGCCGTTGTCGTCAATATCCACACGGTGGGCGGCGGGGTCTGCGCCCAACCCGGGCATGGTACTCATATCACCGCACAGGGGATAAATAAATCCCGCGCCCACACTCGCCCGCACTTCCTTAATGGGCAACCGAAAACCGTCTGGTGCGCCTTTGCGTTTTGGGTCTGCGGTAAAGCTCAGGTGGGTTTTTGCCATGCAAATCGGCAACGCGCCAAAACCATTTTTTTGGTAGGTGGCAATTTGCGCGTCTGCCTCTGGGGAATAATCCACGCCATCTGCCCGATAAATTTCGGTGGCGATGGTCTCAATTTTGCGCTTAATATCCCAATTTTCATCGTATAAAAAGCGGAATTGGCTCGGATGCTCACTGGCAGTCACGACCATCTCTGCGAGTTCAATCGCGCCGCGTCCGCCATCGGTAAAATGGCGTGATTCCGCGCAACCGATCGCCCCATGTGCCAACGCAATCTCGCGCACAGCATCAATTTCGGCTTGGGTATCATCGGCAAAGACGTTGATGGCAACCACAGGGGTCACATCAAATTTTGCTAAATTTTCTAGGTGACGGATCATATTCACCGCGCCCGCTTCGACATCGGCAATATTTTCTTGGAGCAAGGCGGGGTCTAATGGTTTGCCCGCGACAATTTTATATTTGCCTGTATGCGCTTTGAGGGCGCGAATGGTCACGACCAACACGGCGGCATCGGGCGATAGTCCACTGGCACGACACTTGATATTAAAAAATTTCTCCGCGCCAATATCTGCCCCAAATCCCGATTCGGTGATGACATATTCGCCACAGCGCAACGCCATTTGGTCGGCGAGTACCGATGAATTGCCGTGTGCGATATTGGCAAACGGTCCGCAATGCACCAATGCGGGGGTATTTTCGAGGGTCTGCATGAGGTTGGGCTTAATCGCATCGCGCAGAAGTACGGTTGCCGCCCCTGCCGCCCCAATATCTTCGGCAGTGATGGGGTTTTTTTGCTTGTCATACGCCACCACCATCCGCCCAATCCGCACACGCAAATCTTTTAGCGAGGTCGTGAGCGCCAAAATCGCCATAATTTCGCTGGCGACCGTGATGTCGAATCCTGTTTGGCGGGGAACACCGTCCATTTTTCCGCCCAAGCCGATGATGACATTCCGCAGGGCGCGGTCATTGAGGTCTACGACTCGTCGCCACGCGATATTGTGACTATCTATATTCAGGGCATTGCCATGATAGAGGTGGGCATCCAACAAGGCGGCAATCAGGTTATGGGCGGCGGTGATGGCATGAATATCGCCTGTGAGGTGCAGGTTAAAACTTTCCATCGGCACAACTTGGCTATAACCACCACCCGCCGCGCCGCCCTTAATGCCAAAGGTGGGACCTTGCGATGGCTGGCGAATGGTGATGACCCCGCGCTTGCCAATATGCTTAAATGCCTGCCCCAACCCCACGGTGGTGGTCGTTTTGCCCTCCCCCAATGGTGTGGGGGTGATGGCGGTCACATCTATATACTTGCCCATCGGGCGCGATTGGAGTTTTTGCAGGGTCTCTAGCGGAATTTTGGCGATATATTTGCCATAATGTTCAAGGTCGGTATGCGGGTCTAAGCCCATTTCTTCGGCAATTTGGTTAATGTGAACGAGTTTTGCGCTTTGAGCGATTTGCAAATCTGAAGGAAATGACATAGGGGGAAATATCCTTTCTAGTGGGTCATAAAATTATTTTCTTCTTCATTATAGTGTAGCGTATATGCGCGTGCGTGTGCTAGTGATAGTGGTCATGATGCGTAGGTGATATGTGGCGGTTATTTTTATGGCTGTTCAGGTTGGATATACGGCAACGCACTCGCCCGTAGGCAATTCTCACGAACTGTATTGGGCATTTTCTACGAACTTGGCGAAATTCGTTTGCACATTACGATGCGGTGCGCTATCATCCGTAGTGTGGATAATCCACCTTTAGATAAAATCTTTTAGGAGCTCTATATGTTCAAAAAAGTTAGTATTTTAGTTGTATTAGTAGCCCTCGTGGTCTCGATGTTCTCTGCGGTTAGCGCCCAAGACAGCGACCTGAGTGGCGATTTAGAAATTTTTTCGTGGTGGGCAGGTGACGAAGGTCCAGCCTTAGAAGCGCTCATCGCCTTGTATAGCAGTATGTACCCCAATGTGAATGTCATCAACGCATCGGTTACAGGCGGGTCTGGTGTCAATGCCCGTGCCGTCCTTAGCAATCGTATGTTGGGTGGCAATCCACCAGATGCGTTCCAAGTCCATGCTGGTGCAGAATTGACCGATACATGGGTCGTGGCGCGTCGTATGGAAGACCTCACCGCCATGTATGAAGAAAACGGCTGGTTCGATGCCTTCCCAGAAGGTATTTTGGAACTCATGATCTACGAAGGTGGCATCTATAGCGTGCCAGTGAACATCCATCGCTCAAACGTGATGTGGTTCAACCCAGAAAAATTGGTTGAATGGGGCATCACCGCACCAACCACTTGGGCAGAATTCCTCGCAGTTTGCCCCACCATCCAAGAAGCGGGCGTTGTCCCCCTCGTGGTCGGTGAAGAATGGACCCAACGTCATCTATGGGAAAGTGTCGCATTGGCAGTTTTGGGTGCAGACGGCTGGAATGGCTTCTGGGACGGTACAACTGTCGCTGATGGTCCAGAAATGACCGCCGTATGGGAAGCCTTTGGCGAAGTATTGGCTTGTACCAATATTGATGTGGATGCCGCAGGGCTTTCTTGGCAAGCCGCCATTGACAAAGTGGTCGCTGGCGAAGCCGCCTTTAATATCATGGGCGACTGGGCGGCGGGCTATATGTCTACCACCCTCGGCTTAGAACCCGGTGTCGGCTTTGGTTATTCCCCATCCCCAGATACCGCAGGCGTGTTTATGGCATTGTCCGATAGCTTTGGCTTGCCACTCAACGCCCCCAACCGCGATGCTGCCGTAGCATGGTTGGAAGTTTTGGGTAGTGTAGATGGTCAAAATGCCTTCAATCCATTGAAGGGGTCTATCCCCGCCCGTTCCGACATTGACCTCGTTGCCAGTGGTTTATACAACCAATACCTCATTGATACCGCCGCCAATTGGGCAAGCGATGTCATCGTTGGTAGCTTGGCTCATGGTACAGTCGGTAACCCACGTTTTGCTGGTGAATTCTCTACCGTGTTAGACATCTTCAAAGTCACCCGCGATGCTACCGCAACCGTCAGCGCCTTGTTCGCAGTGTGCGTTCAATCTGGTGAATGTGGATTCTAATTAACAATAAAACCATCCCCTATCCCCCCTGCCATCGGAAGGCATGGTTGCCTGCGTCCCTACGCCCCATTGCATGGAGAAAGGGGGAGAAAACCCATTCTTCGATAAATTTTAGCCCCTCCCCATCAAATGGGGAGGGGTTGGGGTGGGGATAAAAAGCCTTAAGTTGCCGTATATGGGGCTTGCCATGGCAAGCCCCATATACTCCACACAATGGGGATGGGGCTAAAATATCGTAAATATCACTATCACATCTGGGGTTATACACCCGCTTATTAGAATAATTCTTCGAGACCCATTCAGGGGGCTTTTTTTATGAATAACCGTAGAGACCGCATTACCGCGTTTGTGATGCTCCTTCCCTCCATTTTTCTGTTAGGGATTTTTGTTTATCTGTTCATCTTCCAAACACTACAGACTTCATTCACCGACTGGGGCGAAAATACCACCCAAGCCCCGCTCGCAGAAGATGTGGTCATCACCTTTCAAGACCCACTGCTGGCAAATTATGAACGCCTCATGACCAATATGGTGCCAGAATATTTCTTCCGCAATTCGTTGGTCAACGCCTTTTTCTTCACAATCTTCTTCATCGCGGGGTGCTTGGCACTTGGTTTGCTCCTTGCCCTGCTTTTAGACCAAAAAATCATCGCAGAGGGCATCTTTAGGACAATTTTCTTGTTTCCGATGTCGCTCTCGTTTATCGTGACAGGCACGATTTGGTCGTGGCTTGTCAGACCCGATAGCGGACTCAATGTGCTACCGCGCCAATTATTTGGCTTAGACCCGATTCAAGAAAGTTGGATTAACAACAGGACGATTGTTTTGCCGTTTAATTGGCAAGACATCCCCAATTATTTCACCCTCGCAGGGGTCGTGATTCTGTTCATACTCATTTTCCGTTATATCTCCCAAGAGGATGACCGTTTGGGTCGGGTGGCGGGTTGGATTAGCCAATTTGGATTGGTGACCATTATCAGTGGCTTTGTCGGCGGGATGGTCATGGGACACCACGACAATTTGTGGTTTGGCGCGATGATGCTTGGAATCACCTTTGTGGTGATACGGGCAGTCGTCATCAAACAAGATTTTGGCAACGAAGCCTATTCTATGCGAAATTGGAAACCCGTCATGTGGCTTGGTTTGGGCATTGGCATCGTCCTCATCGCCCGCTTTTTGGGCTTGTGGGATAATGTGTTTCCGCCACTGGCAAATCCAGAGGTCGAAGCACGTATCGCCCCCAAAGGCTATAATGCCGCCCAAACGGGCATCCTGATTGCCGCCGTATGGCAAATGGGCGGGTATACGATGGCGATGTTGCTGGCGGGTCTGCGCGGGATTCCGGAAGAATTACGCGAGGCGGCGCGGGTGGATGGATGCAGTGAGTTGCGCGTGTATTATTCCATCGTGTTTCCTCTGCTCCGCCCCATCATGCTAAGTGCCGTGATTGTACTGGGTCATATCTCACTGAAAATTTTCGATTTGGTATATGCGATGGCAGGGGCGCGAAATGCCACCACCATTGTCCCCGGTATTTTGGTTTATGACTGGATGTATAACTCAAAACGATTTGCTACCGCCTCTGCAATCGCTATGGTCATGCTGTTTTTTGTCACCTTAGTGATTGTCCCGTATCTTTGGTCATCATTGCGGAAGGAAAATAACTGATGGTCGGCGCAAATCCTGTTCGGCATCGCATTTCGCGGGGGGTTATTTATACCCTACTGGTCGTTTTTTCCTGCTTTTTTGTCATCCCTGTCTATCTGGTGATTGTCACGGCGTTCAAAGACCCGCAGTTTATCAACCTACAAACCGTGTGGAATTTCCCCACAGCCGAGACCTTCTCCACCGAAGGTTTCCCCGCCGTGATGAAGCAATTTGGTCCACGGTTTAGCAATAGCATCATTTTAGTGCTATTCGCCACCACCATTTCATCGGTACTCGGTTCAATGAACGGGTATATTCTGGCAAAATGGCGGATTCCATACGCCAATGTGATTTTTCCCCTGATGTTGTTTGGCATGTTTATCCCCTATCAAGCGGTTCTGCTCCCCTTGCAGGAATTTCTGCGCGATACCGAGGGAATAATGGACGTGTTTCGGACGATGGCGGGACAGTCGCCAGAACAAATCGCCCGCAACGAAGGCGGGATATATGGCTCATTGGCGGGACTCATTCTCATCCATGTGGTGTATGGCTTGCCGATTACCACCCTGATTTTCCGCAACTTTTATGCCGATATTCCCACAGAACTCATCGAAGCGGGTGCCATTGACGGCGCGGGATTTTTTGGTATCTACACCAAAATCGTATTCCCGTTGTCTGTACCTGGGTTTGTGGTGGTGATTATTTGGCAATTCACACAAATTTGGAATGAATTCTTGTTTGGTATCACCATGACCACCAACGAAAATCAACCGATTACGGTGGGGTTATCGTATTTGGCAGGTGGCGAGGCGGTGAGCTATAACTTGCCGATGGCAGGGGCGATTGTGGCGGCATTGCCAACGCTGTTTGTATATATTGTCGCAGGACGCTATTTCATTCGCGGTCTATTGGCTGGCTCGGTGAAAGGTTAGGCGCAAGCCGTGTTGTTTGTGGCTGATAGCGTAAAATATTTTTTATTGGATATTTCGGACGGCACATAAGGCTTGTCCGTAGTTAAAAAGGCAAAATATCATAAAAATCGGTATGTCGTAGGGGCATGACATGTCATGCCCGATTTTTATGGTTGGTTACGTGGGGCTTACCATGGCAAGCCCCTACATCAATGCCAATCTGACCTTCAAAATGGGTATATCAACTCGTTTTAACGGGTTTTGGTGACACGGGCAGGTGGTTCAGCGCCTGCCGTTGCAAAGAAATTTGCTTATCCTTTTAGGACAAGCTCCTTCAGTGGGCTTCACAAGCGACTAGCCTATGGCTTTGAGCCATAGGCGGAACTGAGATATCATACCACATTCCCATTATTACAATCTTGATATATACAAAAATATCCCTTGTGTAAAAATTGATTCTTCTCCATACTATATATAAACATCAATTCATTATGGAGAATTTTTATCATGGGTGTCTCTTATCAATGGTCAGATGATAAAAAAATGATTATGGAAATCGTCATCACAGCCCCTTGGACATGGCAAGAATATATGGCACATCTCAAACCGATTATGAATGAGGTCGCAGAGGGCGATACACCGCGTGCGACATTGGTGGATGTGAGCCAAATGGGAGCCATGCCCAGAGACGGTAATATTATTCAAAACTTGCTCTATGTAGATAAAGTCATGCCCAAAAATGTGTTTGCATCCTCTATGGTGGGTGCGCCTGCGCTGGTTGTGGCTTTTATGAATGTGCTGGTCAAATTGCGCCCTAGCGCCAAGCGGTTGGTCGCATTTAACAAAACCCGCGAAGAAGCCCGTGAACTGATTTATATACGATACAACAAATTATATCCCAATGCCCCACTTACATCAGCCTCTGAGGAGAACACCAATGACCCAATATAATTTAGTAGCAGACCAATATGACCTCTCTTTTCAACTTGCACCCTATCGCCTGCATGTTGAAGCGTATTCCTTATATACCCTTTTGGGCGATATAAAGGGCAAACGCATTTTGGATTTGGCGACAGGCACCGGTTTTTATGCGCGTGCTTTGAGCAAGCAAGGCGCTGGTAAAGTGGTCGCGGTGGATATTGCCGATGAAATGGTCAAAATTGGGCGTATGGCAGAAGAAGCAGAGCCACTCGGTGTCGAATATCATACGGGTGATGTGATGAATTTCACATCAGACACCCCTTTTGACTTGGGATTGGCGGTATATCTGCTCCATTATGCCCCCACCAAAGAAGCATTAAGGGCGATGTGCGCGTCTATCGCAGAGAATATTGTCAGTGGCGGACGGTTTGTGACGTATGTCCTCAACCCCGATATGTCTCATCAAGCGGGGTATTATGGGTCGCACGGACTCAATATCAACATTAGCGAGGACACAATAGACGGGCAACCTGCGCCATTTACGGTGTCATTGGGTGGTATGACCACACCCGAAATTATGGCGTATCGGTGGGATAAAGCCACTATCCACCAAGCCCTAACCGATGCGGGATTCACCAATATCCGTTGGGTGATGCCAACACTCTCCGCAGAGGGCGAAACACACTATGGCAAAGACTATTTTGAGGCGTATATTCAACAACCACACGCCGTCTTGATTGATTGCATAAAAGCCTAGATAGACATTGAGACACTCCCTATTTCGGTTATAATCAATAAAATTAACCGCATAAGGAGTGTTTTGGTGATGGATTTAATTAAACTCAACGATTGTATTCTCGCATTTATGCGACAAGTGCAAGAGGGTGAACGTCCCACACGCCATCAGATACGTGATGTCTTGGGGCGCGAGTTTATGGTGCAATCGGCAGACGACCAAATTTTGCTCAATCGGCTCATTGGGCTATGCGACCGTCATCTCACGGCGGCGGGTTTGGTACACAAAACAGACAACCCCAATGATACAATAGACGATACTTTTCATATCACCCCACAAGGGGTTCATGCGTGGCATGAGCATCTGCAACAGACCATGCCCATCACCATCGGCTATCTGCGCGAAATGGGCGGTAGCCGCGTTTTGCGTGCCTCGTGGTCAGATTTTAGCGAAAGTTGGGCAGAATGGGCATTCCACGACCCACTCGAAAAATTGCCCCCAGACTATACGGTCTTTCATAGCATCCGCTGGGAGAGTAAGGGTAGCAATAGTCGGGGCGAAATAGATTTTTTGGTGGCACATCCGCAAAAAGGGGTACTCATTATTGAGGTCAAAGGTGGCATTATCACCGTAACCGACACGGGCAAAGGCAATCAGTGGCGTAGCCAATCGGCAAGTGGCAGAGTACACCGCTTGCATCAAGACCCCGTATCACAAGCATTTCGTAATTCAAAAGAACTGAAATCGTGGCTAGACTATCACCCCACCACCCGCCATTTTAAGTATCCTGTGTTTCATGCAATCGCGTTTCCGAATAGCGAAATAGACCCCGATATGATTCTCCGCATGGATGCCCCGCGCGAGATACTCATAGACATCAACGACATAGACAACCTTCCTCATAAGATAGAGGCGATTTTTGATTATCATCAAGCACACGCGCATACAGGTAATCAGATGGCGATGGCGGGCGATGAAGCGGTGGCGGTGTTGCGGGCGTTGATATTGCCCACCAAGTCATTAGAGCCACGCCTCAGTACCCTTTTTGAACGGGAACGGCGCAAAATTGAGACTTTTACCAATTATCAAAAACGGGTACTCGACTATCTGCGTTTTCATCAGCGCACGATGGTTTTGGGCGGTGCTGGCACAGGTAAGACGATTTTGGCATTAGAAAAAACCATGTTATTGGCACAAGAGGGGTATAAAGTGCTATTTTTGGCATTCACGGCGGGTCTGGCAGATTTTGCCGCCACCGCCCTCACCCACCCCAATATCACCGTAACCAATTTGCATCGGTTGGTGGGGACACTGATGTATAAGGTGGGGCTTGGGGAACGCATGAATGAAAAAAATAAGACACAATTCAACGAGGGCGTAAAAAATTCGCTACTAGAGGTCACACAGGCATTACGCGCCAATCCCAATTGGGTTGAGAAATATTGCTACGATGCGCTGGTGGTAGATGAGGGTCAAGATTTTGATGATGCAGAGTGGGCGCATCTGGTCAAATTGCTCAAGCACCCTGTTGAGGATGTGCTATATGTGTTTGCGGATGATTCGCAACGGATTTTTAACGACCTCAAAGAGTCGTTGCCACCGTTGGGGACACCGTTTTTTCTGCACGAAAATTGTCGTACCACCCAGCATATCCACGCCACCGCCCAAGCCTATGCCACCATGCCTAGCAAGTGCGATGGTCCGGTTGGGCGACCTGTGCAGGTGCATCATGCCAGCACATCAGACGACATTTATGCGCTGGTACGTGACCTCTTACACTGGTTGATAATAGAGGAGCAAGTTCCCGCGCACGCTATTGCCATATTGACCCCCCTCTCGCATAACAACAAAAAAGATATATCGGTATGGAGTAAAGACGATACCCCACTGGGCGATTTTATCGTCACCCGCCGTCCCAACGACAGCCATAATCCCCTGCGGACGGTGCGCGTGAGTACCATTCACGCCTATAAGGGGTTAGAATGTGGGGTGACGATTTTGACCGAATTGGATAAGGCACGCCAAGATACGCGCAATGCGGTCATCTATGTGGCGCTCACACGGGCGCGAAATGATGTGCATGTGGTGGGTGTTTTGCCCCCGCCGATAAAATAACTATGATAAAATACGCTTATTTCTGGGATACGGTAGGCGCTGAAGCACCTGCCTATGCCACTAAAATCCGTTAAAATGGGTTGATAAACCGATTTTTATGGGTCAGATAGGCATAAGTACTGTAGGGGCTTGCCATGGCAAGCCCCTACGCCACACCTATTTTTTGTGATTAAATGAGGCAAAACAAGGAAACAATCAAACTTAAAGTGCATATTGGGATGGATGGTGGTATATGACCCAAATTTGGCGCAATTGGTCGCGCTCCGTCAGTTGTGAGCCTAATACGTTTTTTGCACCCACCAACCAAGATGACCTCATCCGATTGGTGAAATCGGCACAGCGCAATGACAAAAAAATTCGCGTGGTGGGGAGTGGTCACTCATTCACACCACTCGTTGCCACCACCGACACGCTCATCAGCCTCAAAGATTATAGCGGGTTGCTCAGTGTGGATAAAATCGCCCAAACCGCCACACTCAAAGCGGGTACGACCATCAAAATGGCGGGTGAATTGCTCTTTGAACACGGCTTGATGCAAGAAAATTTGGGTGATATTAATGTGCAAAGCCTTGCGGGGGCAATCTCCACTGGCACACACGGCACAGGCACAACACTCGGCAATATCGCCACACAGGTGGTTGGGATGACCATCATCACAGGCGATGGCGAGGTGGTGACGTGTTCACCATCAGACAATAGCGAGCTGTTTAAGGCGGCGCAAATTTCGTTGGGGGCGCTGGGAATTATCAGTACCATCACGCTCAAATTGGATAGGGCGTATGTGTTGCATGGCAAAATTCGCAAGGGTAAACTCGATACGACACTGGCAAATTTGGAGGCGCTCAAGGCGGATAATCGGCATTTTGAATTTTATGCCCTGCCCTACAACGACACGGTACAAACGCGATGCTTCAATATCAGCGCCAAAGCACCCAAAAAACACGGTATGGGGCGCTGGTTCAACGAAATGGTGCTGGAGAATGGCGTATTATGGGCGATGAGCGCCTTTAACCGCGCCTTCCCTAGCAATAGTGAGCGGATTACCCGTCTGATAGGGATGGCGACCAGCGATGCCGATTATATCAATCACGCGCATTTGGCATTTGCCAGCAAACGGTATGTCAAATTTCAGGAGATGGAATATAACATCCCCGCCGAGCATTTTATCCCCGTGCTAACCGAGATTTTAGAGACTATACGCAAGGATAAGCACAAAGTGCATTTTCCGATTGAGTGTCGGTTTGTGAAGGGCGATGATATTCCCCTCAGCCCCGCTTATGGGCGCGAAAGTGCGTATATTGCCGTACACATGTTTGCGGGGATGCCCTATCGTGCTTATTTTGAGGCGATAGAGGCGATTTTTGCGCGATACGATGGCAGACCCCACTGGGGGAAGATGCACACGCGCACCGCAAAGGATTTATCACCTTTGTATGAACGGTGGGGATTTTTTCAGGCGATGCGCGACAAAACCGACCCCTCACGGATATTCACCACGCCGTATATCGGGCAGGTGTTGGGGGGATGAATTGTTTACTATCATGGGCGGACTTGCCATGGCAAGCCCCTACAGCCTGCCAATCTGACCCAAAAAATAGGCATATCAACCCGTTTTAACGGGTTTTGGTCAATCTAGACAGGTGGTTCACCGCCTGCCATCGCTACATCCTAAAAATCAATACCGTTAAGATAAGGCTTTTTTATCCCCAACCCCTTCTCAAAAATTGGAGAGGGGGCTAAAACCTCGCCTAGAACCGAGTTTCACCCCCTTTCTCCACGCAGTGGGGATAAGGGGGCTGGGGGGATGGTTTAAGGTGCTAACTTAATGGTATTGGGCTTTGAGCCATAGGTGACGCTTATTTATCCTGATTATTTGATGATTCGTCATCCTCAAATAATTTAAGCGTATGCACAGGCGCGGGTTTTGCTTTACCCTCTTGGGGGGTGTTGCGCTCCAAAAACACCCCCTTGGCATAGCCTTGTATGTGTGGGAAGTCATCGGCAAGCATCAGGCGTTTTTCTGCGAGGCAACAATAGGTCTCGTCCATCTCAATGCCGATATACTGCCGTTTTAATTTTTTGGCGGCTACCGATGTCGTCCCAGACCCTAAAAAGGGGTCTAATATCACATCACCCACATTAGAACTCGCCAATATCAATTTGGCGATGAGTTTTTCGGGCTTTTGGGTGGGATGGTCGGTATTTTCTGGCATAGACCAAAATGGGACGCTAATATCTGTCCACAAATTAGACGGGTACGTGAGGCGGTATTTTTCGCCATCGGCGGCATAAGTCCAATCTTTTGGCTTGCCATTGTCGGTATACGGGGCAATCACACGCCGTCTGAGCTTCACCGCTTCTACGTTAAAGGTGAAATTATCGGTTGTGGTGGCATACCAAATATCTTCGCTGGTATTTTTCCAATTATAGCGTGCGCCCCGCCCCTTTTCGCGTTCCCATGTGATGCGATTGCGAATGTTCAAATGGTCAGATAAGGTCTGATACAACACCGCCGATGAGCGCCAATCGCCACAAAAATACACGCTGGCAGTCGGTTTGAGGGTGTTCATCAACGGCAAAAGCCACGATTCTACCCATGCCCGATAGTCGTCATCGGGACGTTGTTTGAAGGGTGAATCGCCAAACTTGCGTGTGAGGTTATAGGGCGGGTCTACGATGAGCAAATCCACGAATTGGGTGGGCAAAAATGGCATTGCGCTGAAAATATCTTGCTGAATGGTCTTATTGAGAATGTCTTGTGGCAACACAGCACTATCTAACTGGATGAGATTTTGCCGATAGTGTTCAATCTCGGCATCA
Source organism: Anaerolineae bacterium (assembly GCA_034436595.1). Classification (GTDB taxonomy): domain Bacteria; phylum Chloroflexota; class Anaerolineae; order Aggregatilineales; family Phototrophicaceae. Next base: position 12,838 of record DAOTUO010000044.1, read on the forward strand.
TCCAAGACGATGGTGCGGTTCATAGGGGCGCGTAATTTTGGTTTTTTATTTTTCATGGCAATTATCAGGCGGGCAGGCGCACCGCGTTATAGGGAGGGTGCGCCCGCGCTCTGAATTAAGATTCTGGCACAATTTCGGTGACGACAAAGCCATCTATCATCCATTCGAGGATATTGGCGTAGTCGGCATCGGACGGTGCTTCTACCCATGCGGCATAAGCGGGTCCGCCCTCCACAGGGATGGTGACATATATGCGCCCAGAAATGGCGACCCCATTGCGATTGACCACATACAACACAGCTTGCCACGACAACGATGAGGTGTTCAATGTACGGGCAGACACACGGGTAAATCCGTCACCGAGTGCATATTGCGCCAAAAGGTCTTCTAGCACCGCATCCACAGAGGCAGGTGCTTCGATTTTGGTGAAGGCGGCAAATGTCGGTGAGGTCATATCGGCTAGATAAGTGCCTTCTGCATCCACTTCTCCCGTTTCAATCGCATAACGTTTCCAGATGCCATCGGGAGATTCGCCCCAAAGACGAAGCATGGGGTGGCTGACTTCTTCGGTGAAGAATACACGCGGGGTCAATTCGCTATCTGACCAAATACCTGTATCTTGGTCTGCGATGATGGTTGGCGAGAAGAAATTGAGATAGGCTTTGAGTTGGTCATAGATAAGATTCACATCACCCATTCCGCGTACAGCCTCTGAGGTGATGACAAAGCCAAAACCGGCTTGCGCCCAATAATCAATGGAGAAGGCAATCGCCCGCACATCCACTGTGCCACGTCCACCGATGGGGTCTTCATAAGAGAAGGCAAATTCGATGACGGGTAGCCCGTCCACCATTGCATCGGTAAATACGCCGTCCCAAGTGAGTCCATAATAGCCAGCCATCACTTCTGGGGGCATGGCTTGGAGATTTGTGCCTGCGGTGGGCGAGATATAGATGGAGATGTTGCTATTTCCATCTTGGCTAGAACTACGATAGAACGGCAATGGCAACACACCCGCAAACACATCAATGAGTGTCCATTGGCGCGGACGGGTGAACAAGACACCTAAGTCGCTGAGTTCGGCGCGTAATTCTGGGAATAGACCATCGTTGTTGACAGTCACATTCAGATTTTCAAAGCCTGTCGTGCCACCGAATGCCGTCACCAGCACCCCGATGTTATAATTGCCCGTGGGGGCGGGTTGATAGGTATAGGTCAAGCCCACCTGACCAAATGGCAAGAAATACCGATTTCCCGCTTCTTGCACCACACGACCATCACCCGTGACGACTGAGCGATAGGGCGAGAAGCATATATTATCTGGCAAGGAAATAGATGCCAATGAGTTATCGCCTTGTGTTTTGCTCAACACACGCGCCACCCGTCCGGGTTCATTATCTTGGGGGATGGTGAAGATGATACTCACGGGGTTTCTGGTCTCTGGGGTGTTGCAATCGTAATATTCGCCTTCCATAAATGCCAATTCATCCACCTCGATGATGTATTCGTTGGCAAAATTTGTCCCATCAGACAGCACAGGCAACGCCACATCCCAACGGAAACTCCGTTGTGAATTGACCCCATTGAGCCATTGATTCACGCGGTCTGGGTTGCCATTTTCATCGAAAACGTTGGTGAGCAGGCGCTCGGTTGAATAGCGGACAATGGTGGTATCTGGCAACACACGGTCATAGGTCACATCCACATGCGAGATATTGCGTCCCGTGAGTTCGTATCCAAATACTGCCGATGTGAGGATGCTCATCGGATCATTGACCAATGGGTATTGTGAGGTAAATTCGATATTTGGCGCGATTGGCGGATGAAACGACACCGTACCCGCCCCACTCCACACTTTTGGCGTGACGGTGCTATAAAAATTGCGGAGCATCCGCCCCCACTCGGTGGTGATGGCTTCCGAGAAATAGCTATTTTGGAAGGATGAGCTGGTAGCAGGAAAATAGATGTTGTAGTAGCTAATTTTGTTGAGGACATTCTCGCCCGCATCCCCAAAAATCAATGCACGCGCAAGTGCCTCTAAAACCGCATTGGCGGCATTGATGAGGCGTGGGTCGCGGCTCAGTTTGAGGATTTCGCGCATCAGACTGCCCAAATCTATTTTGGTCGTGCTACCCGCAAAGGCGGTATAGGTATAGGTATTGGCACGCGCCTGACCCAAAAGAGTGGCATACGCCGATGGATTTTCGTTGACCAGTGACGCAAAGGCTTCGATAGAGGCAATTACGGGGTCGTATTGTTGTAGGTCAAATAGCGAATGGGTAAAATAGGCGGCATCGGCATCCCCCGCGAGGCGCATATCCAATGTGACATATTTCCGCACCAAATCTGTCCCCAAACGGGGTAAATCCAAATTTGCGCCTTCCCCATTGAGCCGTGCGGTGAATAGGGTCATGTCTAGGGCGGGGTCAATCACAATTTCGGGCGATGCGAGTGAATAATTAAAATGTGGGGCAAGGGCGGCAAAATATTCGACACTCGCCATTGAACACGCATCGTTAATCATCATAGAAAATTTTTCTACGCCTGCGGTTTGCTTGGCAATCTCAAACGCCTGTGTTAATTCTGGCAGGGTCATGATACTTTCTATAGTACCCGTCTCTGCACGGGCAGTATCGTCTGTGACGATGCCCTTCCAACCCGCGCCATGACTTGCCAGCGAGAAGGCATAATTGCGGGCGGGGAAATGCGTCAATGCCCACACCAGATATTGGGCGTATAATTCGCCATTGCTAGTATCCAGATTACCCAAATCGAGCAATGGTTGGCTGTCTATGGTTGGTGGAAAAGCAATGAGTTGGTCGCCACTAATATCGAAGCCGATTTCATAGACGCGCACACCATTCCAATCACCATTGGCGTTGGAATGTTCTGGGGAGCGGTCAAAAAGCATAATCACACGGACATTTTGGTTGCTCCCGCCTGCGAGTTCAAATTCGTTAAAATCGAACTGCAGACCGGGTTCTAGGTTATTGTCACCGCCATAATAGGCGATAATCGTCCATTCGGCTTGTGGGCGCACCTCGACATCGGCAAAGCCTGTCGCCCGAATATCGTCTGGGGACACACGGAAGGCGGTGGTGGCTTCGGTCTGACCGGTTTGCAGGTCAATCAGCAATTCAAAATCACCCAGACTCGTGCCACTTGCCACACCAAAGCGGGTGGCAATAACGGTATAGTTGCCCCGTTCTGCTTGTGGAAAGGTGATGCGTGAGTTGGTATCGCCACGCACGCGGTCATCGTTTTCGCTGATAATGTTGCCACCGGCATCTACCAGATAGAGGAGCGTATCCAGATTGCCGGTGGTTGCGCGCATATCGAGGGTGAGTGTTGTGCCAGAAGTTGTCACCTGAACGGGAAATTCAATAAAGGGGGTATTGTTATCAATAAGACCAGTTTGAATAGAGAGGTTTTGTGCCTGCGCGATTTGCGTGATGAATAAAATAATAATAACAAACCACACCAGCAGGAGTCTTAATTTCATGAAATGCTCCTCAAAAATAGAGAGTGAACTAAAATGGCAAAAAGAGGGAAGCACATCACGCGTTTTGCCCTCTTTTTGATATTATACACGACTAAGTAACATCGCTTTGGTAGAATATCTTACTTGCAGGTAAAACCGGGCAAACAAGAAGCACCTGTGCTACTGGGGCGTGCGCCACTCAGACGTTCAATGCGGGCATCGCTGAGGGCATCAATGAATTCAAGGTCTACTATGACAGACAAGGCGACATAATACAGGTCTACGCCAGAGGTAAACACATCATTGACGAACAAGTCATCGAACACATCGCCCTTGTCGAGGGTGGTGACGGTGGTAGAACCAGGTGAGGTCCCAACAATTTCGCTGATATTGATGCTATCGGCGGTGAAGGTATAGGTGGCAGTGCCCTCAAATGTGGTAGGGTCTACCAATTCGGAGGCGGGGATGATTGTGCCTGTGATTTCAAAGTCATAGATTTCGGCATCTGGATTGCCCAATTGGAAGCGCAAGGTGGCGGGCAAGCTGATTTCTGTGGCAAACCAATCGCTCAACAAATCGCCTGTGGGGAATGCACCAAACAAATCGCCACTGACGATGGGGGTGGTGAGGGCGACACCGTTGAGGGTGAGGGTGAACACATCATCAACATTTTCGATTACCAAGCTAGAACCTGCTTGAACGATGGATGCAGAGAGTGTTTCTTCTTCTTGGGCGCTCACCAAACTGATAGACAAGGCAAGAGCAATCATAGTAACGAGAATGAAGCGAATTGCTATTTTCATAGGGAAATTACCTTTCGTGTATGAACCTAGATTGTAAAATGATAAACCCACAGAATGGGGGTATTGCCAACAGCATTTGTTTCATTATACCTTATATTCACCCAAAATTCATCTAGCAAATCGGTTAGGGATTGTTAAGGTTATAAGCGATTTATCCCCTGCCCCATTTGTTGCTGTATCTGTTTTTTTGCCCCGCTTTCCTCTTATTTTCATAAAGGAAAGCGGGTGGATGAATTAGGATGGGGTGTTAATCGCTATTATTCTATGGCAGATTCATCGCTGGCGGGGTCATAACATTCGGCTGTCCACAACATGCTATTTTCGCGTGGACCATCGAGTTGTTCCCAACCAGTGGGCAACTTGCCTTCGGCATCGAGCAATTGACTAGCGGCGACATCGTTGGGCAGTTGCATATAGAAGTAGAGTAACGGACCGCTAAGGCTGTAGGGGTCGTTATCTAAGCCCAAGCACACCACATAAGACGGGGCGGTGGCTTCACCTTGTACCATTGCCTCTTCGGGTGCGACACCAACGGTTGTGAGCATGGCGTTGTATACGACTGATAACACACTATTGACGGTGGTCACACGTTCTGGGAGGGTGAAGTAGAGTGCCAATTGTGACTCGCTGGTGATGTCGTTATAGAGCAATTCCAAGTTTTCGGTGGTGACTTCGGCATCAAATTCTATCTTTTCGACAGTTTCGAGCCATGAGCCTGCTTCTTCGATGGGGACAAGGAAGAAGGTCGAGTTGACATCGCGGGTTTGTCCCGCAGTGGTCACACTATTGCTGGCGGGTGCATTGGGTCCGCGCAAGGTGGTGATAACGGCTTGTACTATATCATCTGCACTCGGTGATACGCCTTGATTAGATACCGCATCATTCACGATAGACCGTACTTGGTCTTCTGTCACACCACTGTTACCGCCACCGATGACAGTCGCAATCACGACACCGACAACGATGCCGAGAATGAGACCACCTACGATATACACTATATCTTTTGTTTTCATTTTCGTAATAACCTTTCGTTTAATAAGCGATATAGGCTCAGTATACCCCAAAAATACCGCCAAAAGTGGTAAAAAAGTTTTAATAGTGGCATACTGTGACGGATTATAAACAGTTTTTTATGACTTTGCTACTGATATATCAATTTGACTCATAAAAAGGATTTTTTACCATGCACCATTGGTTATTTGCCCAAGCAGAAGTCACACCCCACGCGCCCGCCCTTATCACCGCCACCGACCAGCTCACCTATGACCAACTGGCTACGCTTGTGCGGGCAGATATGGGACGATTGAGCGCATGGGGTGTGAAAACGGGTGATGTGGTGGGCATATTTGCGCCCAATAACAGTGCGTATGTGCGCCTTATCCATGCGGTGATTGGAATGGGCGCGGTGCTTGTGCCACTGAATACCCGCCTCACACCCGATGAGCTGGGCTATCAGGTTTCGCTGGCAGGAATCACATTTTTGCTGGTGGATGACGGGCAATCGTCCCTATCCACAGACATCGCTATTTCAACATTTTCGGAATTTTTGGCGATGCCCCCCTCCCCCATCACCGCGCCCGATTTGGCATTAGATACTGTGTGCGTGATGATGTTCACCTCTGGCACCAGTGGCAAGCCAAAAGCCGCCCGCCTGACGATGAGCAATTTGGTGTATAGCGCCCGTGCATCACAAGCACGCTTGCAGACCGCCACCGATGACCGCTGGTTATGTGTGTTGCCTCTCTATCATGTCGGTGGCTTATCGATCGTCATTCGCTGTGCGCTCGATGGCATGTGCATCACCCTTTTGCACCGCTTTGAGGCAGACGCGGTGCATGAGGCACTCATCCAGCAACCGATTACGCTCATCTCGCTCGTGCCGACCATGCTTTATCGGCTATTAGAGGGAAATGTGGCGCAGTGGCGCAAATCGCTACGGCTGATATTGCTCGGCGGGGCGGCGGCGGATGTGCCACTCATGCGCCGATGCGAGGCGTTGGGGTTGCCGATTGCCACCACCTACGGATTGACCGAAGCCAGTTCACAGGTGTGTACGACCACACCCGATATTGCCCAACGCAAACCCGCCAGTGTGGGCAAGGCGTTGGATTTTATCGGCATACGGGTCATCAACGAACATGGGACAGATTGCCCTATGGGGGAAATTGGCGAAGTGGTCGTGGTCGGGAAAACCGTCATGCAGGGGTATCATCAAGACGAATCTGCCACCACCAAAGCGATTCGGGGTGGTCTGTTATATACGGGCGATATGGGTTATCTGGATACCGATGGCGATTTGTGGCTGGTGCAACGGCGGAGCGACCTCATCGTCACAGGTGGCGAAAATGTGTATCCCGCAGAGATAGAAGCGATATTACGCGAAATAGATGGTGTGCGCGATGTGGCGGTGGTGGGCATCCCCGACCCCGAATGGGGGCAAAAAGTGGCGTGTCTGGTGGTAGGCGACATAAATGTCAAGGAAGCAGAGACATTTTTACGCGGAAAACTGGCGGGATACAAAGTGCCACGCCGATGGCAATTTGCCGATGCCCTGCCCCTCAACGCCACTGGCAAAATTGACCGTAGCGCGGTACAGGCGATGCTAAAGGAGGCACTATGAGCATACGCATTTTATTCATCACCGATTATCTGGTGGCGGGCGGTGTGGAACATCAAGCGGTCATGCTATCAACACATCTCAATCGTGACCGTTTTTCGCCACATCATCTGTGTTTGTATGGGGGAAAAGCGGGGCGCAGTTTGCATCATCAATCTGCCCTGATACAAGCGGGTATCCCTGTGCGCGTGTTGGATGTCGCCTTATCCCCATTAGGCAAAATGAGGGCGCTCATGGGGATGGTGCGCGAAATTCGGCGGGTGCGCCCACATATCATCCACACCATGGGGTATCATGCCAGTAGTTTGGGCGCATGGGCAAAAAGGTTGGCGCTATCCGATGCAAAACTCACAGCATGGTTGGTGAGCGAACAGACCCCCAAGCAAATCCGCAACCAAACCGCGACATGGCGCAGGTGTGAACGGGTGATTATCAACAGTCCGCACCTGCGCGATGTCATCACGGGCATTGGTCTATCTGCCGACCACGCGGTATTTATTCCCAATGGGCTAGATGTGGCACACTATTCACACATCCCCACCCCACCTCCACGCGCAACCCTCGCGCCCAACGCCGATTGGGTGATGATCATGCTCACACGGATAGATGCAAAAAAATCACCCTATTTATTGCCAGAGGCGCTTGGTGTATTGCAATCGGGGGGGCATCTTCCCGATGGATTGTGGGTGTTTATTGTGGGCGAAAGCACCGATGCCGATGAACAGGCGCGTCTGGATTTATCCATCCAAAAATATGCACTGGGCAATATCATCACCCAATTACCAAAAACCAGCACCCCGAATATTTTTTATCATGCCTCCGATTTTAGCGTGATGACCTCGCTATCTGAAGGATTGCCGAATGTGGTATTGGAATCTCTGGCGGCGGGCAAGCCCGTACTCATCAGCGAGGGGTCAAACAAAGCGGGTGTGGTTGTGGAGGGACAAACGGGGTGGATATATCGCACAGGGGATATTAGCCACATGGCACAACGCCTGCATGAGATTTTTGCCATGCCAAAAACGGAACTTGTTGCCATGCGTGAGGCGTGCCAAATCACCGCCCGCGACTATGACCGCACGCTGTTTGTGACACGGCATGAGGCGTTATACAGGAAATGGGCGTGATGTCAATAAAGACGGGATGAGCGTTATTTTCCCTTTTTTGCCACCACCCACCACACCCGATGAAACACCTCTAACGGATTTTGTGGGAATTTTTCTGCCAGTAGCGCCTCAAATTCACGGTCAAAGGTGTGTATTTTTTCCACCGATAACAGCGCCCCAATACCCGCGCTGGCACGGATGCGACCGCGCCATGCCTCATGTGTATATAGTAGGTTGAGGTCAAAGGACGCGGTTTGAATATCCACAAAACCCGCCTCTGCGATGGCTTTGAG
>DAOTUO010000045.1:0-34673 GCA_034436595.1 Anaerolineae bacterium
GCTTCTCTGCCAGTTACTTGGGTGAGGGTGATGAGTAGTTGCGACACTTGCTTGCTCAATTGTGCCAAGAGGTCGGTTTGGGTGTGCGAAAATTGGTCAAAGCCATCTACGATGAGGACATCTACCTGCGCGTGTGCCAGCAAATGGGTGTCGTGTTGAAGTGCTTCTACCGCCAGCCAGCCTTGTCCTTCTTCATCCATCAGATTATGCGTGATGAGCGCATTTTGATAGGCGCGGTAGATGGTAGCGAGGTCGTGGTCACGCGCAGATTGCGCGACACGCTGATAATCATCGGCATTGACCCGATTTTGCTTGAGTTCCTCAATCCAATTTTCGGTTATCCGCACAAATCCGTTGGTATGGGCGACTGGGGCGAATAGGGGCAGGTCTAATTCCCCGATGAGATGGCGCAATAATACCACTTGCCCCTGTTTGTTGAGCAGGCGTTGTGGCTTGCCTGCCATGTCGAGTAGGCGTTGATAGAGTGACGAAAATCGAAAAAATTCGATGTTGAAATAGGTATCGGCACTATCACCCCGAAAGAGACGTTCCCGCAGGGCAAATTCTTGTTGCTGGCTGGCGAGTAGTACCCAAATTCGCGCAAACGGGTTATGGGCATAGTGCCGATGAATCTCTGTGAGGACAAATTCGGTTTTGCCCGCCCCGACAGGTGCAAGGATGAGTTGGGCGTTCACCATGGGATATTTTTCCCGCGATAATTCATATAATGCCCACTTTGGCGCATGGTCAATCCATCCACGACTTTTATCATACCCGCAATCGAATCGTGTGGGGTAAGTGGGGCGCTTGCCCCGCCCATATCGGTTTGCACCCAACCTGGGTCAAGGGCAATGGTGATAATATTGTAGGGGGCGAGTTCTGCCGCTAACCCCCGAGAGACCATATTGAGGGCGGCTTTGCTGGCACAATAGGCATGAGACCCGCCATAGGTGCGATGCTCAAGGGATGCCATATCCGACGAAATATTGATAATACGCGGATTATGCCCCACTTTGAGCAGGGGCAGAAGTGCCTGTACGATGAGTGCTGGTGCGACTGTATTCACCCGTAATACATCCAAAAACCCGTCCATCTGCAATGTACCCATGCTTTGGGTGGTTTCTTTGGGGTTGATTGCCGCATTATTGATGAGAATATCTAACCCATTGGTTTTGTGCTGGATATGATGAATGGTGTCGGCAATAGACTGTGGATTTGCCACATCCAACGGCACGAGGTCTATATGCGGGGCGTATTGTGTGGCAAGTGATTGTAGGGCATGGGCATGATGTTCATCGCGGTAGGTGGCGAAAATATGCGTGCTATCTTGTTGGGCATATTGATGCACCATCTCTAACCCCAAGCCACGAGTTGCTCCTGTGATAAAAATGCGTTTCATGGAAAATATCCTTGTTAAAGAAAAATGTTGTTTTTTATTCGTGATGCCCACTTGAAAAAGGGCTTATAGTGACTGACATACGAGTGCGGATTAATCGCCAGTACACTTAAAACAGGCGTGGACGGCATGTATGCCGTCCCTACTGCCTTACATGATTTAGGTTTTATAAAACAATTTTATCGCCGACTCGATGCTTTTGGGATTGGTCACACGCTCTTTTGCCAAAAATCCCTCATAGAGACGTGGCACTAAGTCCTCTAAATAGACAATGGGTAATACAGAGTCTTTGAGCAGGACTTGGATTTTATCTTCTGGCTGGGTGAGGATGACAATACCATAGACGGGCATATCCTCTAATTTGTGATGCACAAGGTGGTCGCGCACACTTTTGAGGTCGTCTAGGGCATCTTGGGTGGGATTGCTAAGGCTAATCTTCCACTGGTTATTGGTACGCCGAAGCCATTTGCTCCGTTCATTCAGAAATTTGCCCACCATGTCGGTGGTGCGAAATACCAATACCCCCCCTGGTCCGATGAGCAGGGCATCTACATAACCAACGGGTCTGCCGTTGATATTGCGGATGAGAGTATAGCGGTCATCAATGTGGTCTATCAACACTTTGGCGGTCATCATAGCGAGGTCGTTATCGGTTTTCCATGTCACGGCACGAATGACCATCCCTGCGCCGATGAGAAATAATACCCCACCACCGAGTAGGATGAGCAAGCGCCCCAAATTGACAATGGGGTTAATTTCTTGTCCCGCACCTGTGACTGGGATGGCATAGAGCGCCAACCCAACCACACCCAGAAATATCCCGCCTGTGATAAATACAAAGGCGAGTTGGAGTAAGAGTTGTGAGCGTCTTAATAACGCCCTTGCAGGAGACACATTACGCATGGAGTTGCTCCTTAAAAATTGGGTAATAGCCGATTAAGGTGTTTTGGGTTGCGATGGCGTTTGTGTTGGTATCTGCGATGCCATTCGGCGTGTGGTGATAGTATCTTCTAACAATTTTTGTAAATCGGCAAATTTTGGCAGGGGTTTATAGATGAGCCTATCTGCACCTGCTTGCGCCATAATCTCTTTTTCCTCATCGGGCGTGAGCTTATAGGCGGTGGCAAAGACGATGGCAACCTGATTGAGTAGCGGGCTTTTGCGAAGTCGCTCACCCACTTTTGGACCCTGAATATCTCCGGGTAGGCGAATATCGAGTAATGCGAGTTCTGGCAATTCGCCCTGAAAGCGTCCATTGTCCACATCATCAATCCATGTCATTGCTTCTTCGCCATCTACAAATGCCACACCGTCAATGCCCCATATCCCGAACATCGCCATTAACACTTCGTAAATATCTGGCTCGTCTTCTACAACCATCCATGTAGACAAGAGGCTTCCTCACTTTTCCATATCTGCATACATAACTGCTACTATGATACAACAAAAATTTTACCTCATTGAGGGATATTATTGCGAATTTTAGGAAAATGGTGGGAAAAACTTTCGATTCTCGTCTGTTGGCGGTATAATCAGATGAAAAATATGTGCAACAGGAAGAAGGGGCGAAACTTGAACTGGTTAATCGTCGAAGATGAAGCGGATATTCGCAGTCTGGTCTCCATGATGTGTCAAGTGTGGGGCAATGTGCCTATGGCGTATGAAAGCGGACAAAAGGCATGGGATTGGTTAGATACTATTGAATCGGGGCAATATAAAGGCGTGTTGCCCGATTTTGCGTTGATGGATATTCGGATGCCCGGTAAGCGGGGCAACGAAATTTCTGCACGTATTCGTACACTTCCGCAACTTCAAAATATTCCCATTGTGCTGATGACTGCCTTTGTCATGAGCGAAGATGAAATGAATCAGATGAAGAAAGATTTTGGGGTGGATGCGGTTATCAACAAACCACTGCCCGATTTTGACCGTTTGCGGACGATTTTGTATGACATTATCACCCGCAAAAAGGCAGAAACACCAAAAGTAGATGCACCACCACCGCCATCAGCACCCATACCAGAATCGGCAAAAACACAACCGACTAAACCACCAATGCCGACAGTGGATGCGCCAAAGCCAGATGTGGTAAGTGCAAATGTGCCAAAGCCAGACGAAACACCGTCTGATGTTGCGTCTATTGATGCACCCACCCGACCGGCAACCACCACAGAACCACCAAAAGATTAGGTCACTATGAGCGATAAGGTAAACGACCAAGCGCAAGAAATTGGCGGCGCGTTGAGACGAGTGAATCAATTGGGTGCGGCGACAGAACGGCTTTTTAGCCGTTTATTCGCCGCGCTCAATCAACGCGCACATGCCGAAAGTGAGCGCGAGGCGCGTCTGCGCCGTAAAGCCGAATTAGAATCAAAAATTCAGCAGGCACGACTCGCGGTTGTTCAAAACCGTCAGCTTAAGGCGGGTTTGCGCCAAAAGCAACAAGATATAGAACGACTCGATGGTATTTTGGCGCATATCACCGAAGGTATCATCATGCAAGACCTCGATGGCAAGGTGGTTTTTATCAACAAAGCCGCCCATAACCTGTTGGGGACATATAAAAATTTTAGAGATACAGAGCTAGGTCGTTTGTTTGATACCTATAGCCAAGCCCCTTCGCTAGACAGCGAAATTGTGCCGTTGGGTGAGCCAGACAAGGTGCAGGTGAATAACCGCATTTTGGGGGCGCAGGTGGCGGCGGTGGCTAATGATAAGGGTGAGCGACTTGGCACGATGATTGTCTTGCGGGATGTTACCCAAGAATCGTTGGCAGACCGCATTAAGACCCAATTTGTCACGGCACTCTCGCATGAACTCAAAACCCCCATGACCGCCATTAAGGGCATGGCAGATGTCCTCAAACATATCCCTGCGGATAACAAAGAGGCGACACAACGCCCATTGGAGACGCTCATCCGCAATGTGGATGTGCTAGACCGCATGATCGTCGAATTGCTTGATGTGTCCGAAATGGGTGCTGGCACGTTTGATATTCGCCATGATGAGGTCAAAATTGAGTCGTTGTTGTGGTCGGTGGTCAACGGGGTTAGCCCAGAAGTGAAACAAAAAAAATTAGATGTGATGGTGATGATACGCGACGCATCCCTATTGCGCGTGTTGGGTGATGAACAACGTTTGCGGTGGGCATTTGGTCATTTGTTAGAAAATGCTACACACTACACCGAAAAGGGTGGGCATGTGGTGGTGATGGCGGGCATAGATGCCCAAGACCATCGTTATATGCGTCTTGATATTGTTGATAATGGGGTGGGCATTGCCAAAAAAGATTTACCCCATATTTTTGAGCAATTTTATCGGGGCGACCCACGCGATTCACATGGCAAATTAATTGACCCGCGTGGATTGGGGCAGGGGCTATTTATTGCCCGCAAGGTGGCAGAGGTTCATGGTGGTTATGTGAGCGTCCTCAAGACCGAAATTGGGGTGGGAACGGCAATGACGTGTATTTTGCCCATCATGACATAACACAGGTGGTCAAGATTAGGATGATGTGTAACCGGTTATAAGCACGACCTCACCCCTAAATCCCCTCTCCACTGTGGAGAGGGGACTTAAACCGCCCTAAAAAATGATTTTCTCCCCCTTCTCCAATCTGGAGAAGGGGGCTGGGAGGATGAGTTTCATAAAATATGGTTAAAATTATTTTGATGTGATAACCCTGTGCTGAATATATAAAAAATTTGCGCCCCTCTGACATTGGCGTTACAATGGCAAACAATTGCCAGCCTTGCCATAGATGAGATTGAGCGACCTTTTAACTAAAATAGATTTATGAGGAGTAACATTTGTGAGCGCAATCGGACACTTTACATTTGTGCTACATAGCCATCTGCCTCATGTTCAACCACATCGCTATTATGCTGGGACGTGGTTTTATGACATTCTCGCAGAGACTTATCTTCCCCTACTGAATATGCTTCATGAGTTGCATCATGACGGTGTGAAATATCATCTGACGATGAGTTTTTCGCCTATATTGCTAGAGCAATTGGCAGACCCCGCGCATTTGGAACATTTTGACCATTATCTACAAGAAAAAATTCGGTTTGCGGAACATGATATTGCCCATTTTGCCGAAAAATCGCCAGATACCCATCTGCACTTTTTGGCAGGGTGGTATAAATCGTGGTACGAAAATTTGCGCGAGTCGTTTAATAAACGATTCAACCGCGACATCATTGGCGGATTTAACACATTGGCACAGGCGGGTCTGATTGAACTCATCACCAGCGCGACCACTCATGCCTATCTGCCGTTGCTCAAAGATGACAGAAGTATTAAAGCGCAATTGCAATCTGCCATGATAATTCACCAACGGCATTTTGGGACTGCCCCCAAAGGGATTTGGTTGCCAGAATGTGGCTATAAACCGGGTATGGAAAAATTTGTTGGGGATATGGGACTTCAATTTTTCTTTACAGAGGCACATCCTATCATAGGTGGTCAGCCGATGGGGGTGGCTTCTGGGGATGTTTTGGGCTTATATGGTGAGGTCAAACGGCGTTATATGCCACCACCCATCACCCAAATTCCCCCACGAAAACAAATCAAGACCCTACGCCCGCATTGGGTGGGCGAGAATGATATTTCGTCTGGTGTGGCGGTATTTGGACGCGATAACCGCACAGGTCAACAGGTATGGAGCAACGATTGGGGCTATCCTGCCGATTTTGATTATCGTGAACTCCGCAAAAAGTCGGGTACAGGCGGATTGCGTTATTGGCGGGTGACAGGGGCAAAAGTGGATTTGACCCACAAAGATTTATATCACCCTGAATGGGCATCGTATAAAGTAGACCAACATGCCGAGCATTTTGTCCATGTTGTGGGCGATGTGTTGCGTGAATTTTATAACGAGTCGTCTGAATTTGGCTTTATTGCCTCCACATTTCCCACCGATTTATTTGGGTATCGCTGGTTTGAGGGTGTGCAGTGGCTTGGAAAAGTGTTGCGCCACTTGGGAAATAATCCAGAAATCGCTTTTAGCACGCCTAGCACCTATCTGGCGCAATATCCGCCAAAGACCATTTTATCACTCCCAGAAAGCTCATGGGGGTATGGTGGCGCTCATTTTATGTGGAGCAACGCCGAAACTGCGTGGATGTGGCGCATAATTCATCAGGCAGAGGCACGTATGATCATTTTGGCGAGCGAATATGGCAATCCTAGCGATATTCAGCGCCAAACACTCAACCGCATGGTGCGCCAATTGATGCAATTGCAAACATCCGATTGGCTCTGGCATGTGACCCTTATGCAAGAACGCGAATATGCCATTGGTCGGTTTTATGAATTTTATGAGCAGTTTACCAAATTGGCAGATAGCCTTAAGTTGGATGTCGCATTGCCGATGTCTGCTGACGAAGCACATGGCTTGATGGATGTGGATTATCGGTGGTATGCCGACTAACGGCAAAAGGGGAAATTGTCATGAATGTATTATTCATTGCCGCAGAAGCCGCGCCCTTTGCCAAAGTAGGGGGGATGGCGGATGTTGTTGGGTCATTGCCTGCCGCGCTCAGAGAAGCGTCTGTGGATGCCCGGGTGGTGTTGCCCGGTTATGGATTTATCAACCACGATAAGTATAAAATCACGCACTTATTCACCTATAGTATGCCATTACGGGTGGGTGTTGCCGATGTAAAAGTGTATACCACCGTGCATGACAGTGTGCCATTCTATTTTTTGCAAGCGCATCCCTATTTTGGCAACGAAAAGACGTTGTATACCGTGTGGGATTGGGATTCACCCCGATTCATCTTTTTTAATCAAATTGTAATGGGATTTATGTCGGAGATGAGCGCCCGTTTTGGCTGGTTTCCAGATATTGCCCATGTGAACGACTGGCATACGGGGCTAGTACCGTTTTTGGTTGCTCAAAATCGGGCAGAGAAAAAATGGAACAAACTGGCTAGTGTGTTGAGCATCCATAATATGGCATATCAGGGCGACCATGTGGGTGGATGGTTGTTTGAGGCGGGTGTACATGGTCGGCATCATCCCGATTTGGTCTATCAAAATCTCACCGATAACCTCATGGCGATTGCCCTCGCCTATAGCGATATGCTGTCTACAGTGAGTCCACGGTATGCCACAGAAATTCAATATCCCTATATGGGGTATGGGCTTGATGGATTGCTCCGCACCCGTGTGGATGATTTATATGGTATTTTGAATGGTATTGATGTCAAGCTGTGGAATCCCGCCACAGACCCCGATATTACCACCCATTTTTCGGTGGATGACTTTGCAGAAAAGCGGATTATGAACAAGCGCCATCTGCAAGCCTCGATGGGCTTAGAAGTCCGCGACGATACCTTTTTGGTGGGCGTAGTGACCCGCATGGTGTGGCAAAAGGGAATGGACTTGGCGATTCCTGCCATGCGCCGACTGTTGGCACAATATGATGTACAATTTGTGGCACTTGGGACAGGTGAGCCAGAGATAGAAGCGGCATTGCGCCAATTGGAGCGCACCTATCCACATAATACACGCTGTAAATTGAATTATGATGGTGCAATCGCCCAACAAATTTATGCAGGATGCGATTTGTTTTTGATGCCAAGCCATTTTGAGCCGTGTGGCACAGGTCAAATGTTGTCTATGCGCTATGGTGCATTGCCGTTGGTACGCGAGACAGGCGGTTTGGCAGATACGGTTGAAAATTATGATGGCGATAAAGCCGAGCGTGGTATAGGATTTGTCTTTCGATGGGAAGAATCTGAAGCGGTATTGAATACGCTCCGATGGGCATATAACACCTATAAAGATAAGCCAGAGGTATGGAAACGAATGCAAAAACGGGCGATGGAACGCGATTTTAGCTGGGATGTGAGCGCCCGCCAATATATCGAGATGTATAACAAGGCGATAGCCAAAAAAGCATGATGATAGGGCTATACCAACCTTAAATAGAGATATAATTAGACACAGTATTGTGTCTATATGGGAGAAAATGTATGAAGATTAAAGCCGTGATTTTAGCAGGTGGAGAAGGAACACGTTTGGCAACCCTCACCGCCAAACGTGCCAAGCCAGCCGTCCCGTTTGGGGGGAAATATCGCATTATAGATTTTACCCTGAGCAATTGTGTGAATTCGGGCATATTCGATGTGCTTATCCTCACACAATATCGTCCGCATAGCCTCATTGACCATATTGCGCGTGGTCGTCCTTGGGACTTAGACCGCACATTTACGGGTGGTGTTCAGATTTTGCAACCGTATAAGGGTTATTTTGATACCGATTGGTACGCAGGCACAGCCGACGCGGTTATTCAGAATATGAACTTTATGCGGAGTGGTCGCCCAGAATATGTATTGATTCTCTCTGGAGACCATATTTATCAGATGGATTATGACGTGCTGGTGCAATTTCACAAAGAAAAGGGCGCAGATTGTACCGTGTGTACGATTCGTGTGCCGATGGATGAGGCAAATCGGTTTGGTATTTTGGCGACAGATGAAAATTACCGTGTGACCGATTTTGTCGAGAAACCAAAAAATCCACCGAGTAATCTCGCCAGCATGGGTGTGTATGTCTTTAATTATAGTGTGCTAGAAGAAATGCTCGCCAAAGACCATGAAGATAGTGGATCTAGCCACGATTTTGGCAGAAATATCATCCCGATGATGATTAAAGATGATATGAATGTATATGCCTATCCTTATGGTGGTTATTGGATTGATGTTGGGACGATTGATGCTTATTGGGAAGCGCACATGGATTTATTGCAATCGCCCCCATCCATGAACCTGAACGACCGCACATGGGTTATTCATACCAAAAGTGAAGAACGTCCTCCTGTGCGGATCCATAACAATGCCATTATTCGGGATAGCCTCATCACCGATGGCACAACCATTGCCGATGGTGCGGTGGTAGAACGGTCTGTCCTCTCACCAGGGGTCTATATTGGACCAGGAGCGGTAGTGCGCGAATCTATTTTGCTTAATGATGCTTATATTGAAGCAGGGGCGATTGTAGAACGCTGTATTATGGATAAAATCGCAGTGGTAAGGCAAGGCGCACGAGTTGGTCGGATTGAAAATGGGGGCGATTTGGGCATTACCTGCATCGGCAAAAATACTCATGTGCCAGCAGGCTTTACGGTGGGGCGCAATGTTGTTTTGGGACCCGATTTGGATGCCACTCACTTTAAGCAATTTGAGAATAATGTCATCCCCAATGGCACGCATGTGGGGTATAAACGGAAATAAGAAATCTCACCTCTCAATAACCTCGCTAGGGGCTTGCCATGGCAAGCCCCTACATGCCATCTTCCACAGGTGAAAGGTGGCTATATTTTTAGGCGTTAGCAACCACGACAGAATTGTCGCCACTAAATGGATTTGCCACGTATTTATCGGATTCCCAATCGTTGTGCCATTCCCCATCTATCAGATACCGAAATTGATATTCTTTGTTTGGTGCGACTTTAATTGCCAAACTAAAGCGCCCGTCCTTGAGTTTTTCCATTGGATGAGAGGTTTCGCTCCATTCGTTAAAATCACCGACCAAAAAAGCGGTGCTGGCTTCTTTGATGGCATGGGTATAGAAAGTCACTTTGATAAATTTGCCTTTTTCGACACTTTGTTTTTTCAGCATGGTGGTTGCTCCTAGTCTACTTTTGACGGTGTATGGATGCTTATTTGCAATCCCTCTATAACTCATTGTATCAATATCTAGGAGGGGTTAAAAGAGAAATATATCACAAATTATCCCATATTCCGTCATTTTTCTAATGATGATGTGCGGATTAATCGTTGTTTTTCCCCCAAAAAGTGCCAAATATCACCCAGAATTGTATACTTTGAACTAGCGCACATCCGCCAAACACGCTATGCTTGAGACGATTTTGGTGTATTTATAATTCATTTATACACAAAAAGGGCTGTATTTAAGACCAAACAGGAGTCTGTAATTCATGGTAAAACCTGTAGTAACGATTAATGTCGTGCCGGATATTCCCAAAAAATTGGCTCGGCTTCAAGAACTGGCGTATAACCTGCGTTGGGCATGGGATTATGAAACTGCCCGCTTGTTTGCGCGTATAGATAACGATTTGTGGCTTTCGGTGGGGCGTAACCCTGTGCGGATGCTTGGGCTAGTGAGTCAGGAACGGTTGGATGCGGTGCAAAAAGATGCGGCATTCATGGCGAATTACAATCGGGTGTTAGCCTCTTTTGATGATTATATGGGGGCAAAAAATACATGGTTTGATAAATGGTACGAGAAAAATTATAAAAACGTGGCGCGTCCGCTCATTGCTTATTTTTCGATGGAATTTGGCTTAACCGAATGTCTGCAAAATTATTCGGGTGGGTTGGGTGTATTGAGTGGCGACCATCTGAAAAGTGCCAGCGACTTGGGAATACCCCTTGTGGCGGTTGGCTTGCTCTATCAAGAGGGATATTTTCAACAATACCTCAATGCTGATGGTTATCAACAAGAATTGTACCCCATCAACGATTTTTCCACGCTTCCCATCACGCTCCAACGCGATGGGGAAGGCAATCCGATAAAAATCAATGTGCCATTACCCGGTCGCCAACTATATGCACAGGTATGGAAGGTGCAAGTGGGGCGTGTGGCGCTCTATTTGCTCGATACCAACATTGATGACAATCCCCGCCAAGAAGACCGCAACCTCACTGACCGCCTCTACGGTGGTGACAAACGCACACGCATCCGCCAAGAAATTTTGGTGGGCATTGGTGGGATTCGCGTCTTAGATATGTTGGGACTGCGCCCCACTATTTGCCACATGAACGAAGGTCACTCGGCATTTTTGGCGTTGGAACGCACGCGCCAATTGATGACTGAACACGGCTTAAATTTTTGGCAAGCAAAAGAAATCTCTAAGCTGTCGAATATGTTCACCACCCATACGCCTGTACCTGCGGGTTTGGAACGCTTTGGGTTTGATTTAATAGACGAACATTTCACCGACCTCATGCGCCAACTGGGGCTCACCCGCGACCAATTCATTGATTTGGGACGCGAAGATATGGGGACGTATGAACTGTTCTCAATGGCACTTTTGGCGCTCAATTTCTCCTCTGGGGCAAATGGTGTCGCAAAATTGCACGGACGTGTATCGCGTGAGATGTGGAATTATGTTTATCCCGATGTGCCAGAAAAAGAAGTGCCGATTGGCTCTGTGACCAATGGTATTCACATGATGACATGGGTCAGTGGCGAGATGAGCGGGTTATTTGACCGTTATCTCAGTCCAGAATGGCGCACCAATGAAGCCGACCCTGCTATCTGGGAAACTGTTGACCAAATTCCAGACGGTGAATTGTGGCGCACACATGAACGCCGTCGTGAACGGTTGGTGGCGTTTGCCCGTCAACGCTTGCATCAACAATTGATTCATCGCGGGGCATCGCAATCTGAAATTGAACTGGCAGACGAAGTATTGAATCCCGATACGCTCACCATTGGCTTTGCACGCCGTTTTGCGACTTATAAACGGGCAACATTGCTATTTGAAGATTTAGAACGGTTTAACCGCCTTGTAAACGATTCTGAACGCCCTGTGCAGTTTATCTTTGCAGGGAAAGCACATCCACATGATGAACCCGGTAAATCGTTCATCCGCGAGATTGTCCGTGTGGGTCACATGCCAGAATTCCGTCATAAAATTGTGTTCCTAGAAAATTATGACATGCTGGTTGCCCGCTATTTGGTGCAAGGGGTGGATATTTGGCTCAATAATCCCCGTCGCCCAAAAGAAGCCAGTGGCACCAGTGGTATGAAGGTCATCTATAACGGTGGTCTGAACTTTAGCATCCTAGATGGCTGGTGGGCTGAAGCATACGCCGATTTTGGGTCTAGTGTCGGCTGGGCGATTGGCAATGGCGAGGAATATGATGAGGCAAATTGGGAACATCAAGACCGCATCGAAGCCCAAGCCTTGTTGAATGTGTTGGAAAACGATATTATCCCCACCTTCTATAATCGTGGGCGCGATAATCTTCCCCGTGAATGGCTGGATAAGGTCAAAATGTCCATGAAGAAACTTGCCCCTGTGTTTAATACACGGCGTATGGTGCAAGAATATACCGAAAATTACTATATGCCGTTGTTTGACCTCACGCGCAAGATGAAATCGCCAGAAGATGAGACCGCCAAAAAATATGCCGAATGGCGTATGGGTCTGAATAAGGCGTGGGGCAAGATTAAGGTGCAATCGGTCACTATCTCTGACCAAGAGGTCAAGGTGGATGAGAGCATCGAAGTGACTGCCACCGTGAATTTGGGTGATTTGCAACCCGAAAGTGTGCGTGTAGAATTGTACTATGGCACACTCGACCTGCGCGGACAGATTAATGATGTCACCAGCGAGGCGGTCGAGATGAAACCCAATGGCAAGGCAGAGGGCGCTATACATACCTTTAAGGTGCAGGTGAAGTGTGTGTCGAGTGGCGATAGAGGCATTTCGGTGCGGATTTTGCCTCACCACGAATTGCTCACCACCCCCTTCCAACCCCATTTGATTACATGGGCATAAGGCAATAAAATTTAATGCCCTAAAAATAACCCCTATACCCACCAAGTGGGTATAGGGAGAGAAACCTCAAAACGGGTCGGTGGGCTTGCCATGGCAAGCCCCTACACCACGCCTGTGGGCTTAAAAATAACGATACCTATCCATCATTGGCACTACTTCCCAAACACCAAACGCGGAATATCACGCACCTTAAAGCCAGCACCAGCCAAGAGGGTATGCTCGCGGAATAACCGTGCCGCAAACCACAACATTCCTGCTACGGCTATCGCCAAAATGCCAATGCTCAATAGCAATTCGCCAATCGGCACATCGGTGATACTCGTCCGCATAATCATCGCCATCGGGGATGTGAGGGGGAATAGGCTCAAAAATGTGGCTAAACTGCCGTTGGGTTCTTGTGCAAAAATGGATGATAAGATTAAGGGTATCATGGCGGGCAAAATGAAAACGGTTGCCAACGCGGGACCCTCTGTGATGGATGTGGATAATGCCCCAACTGCGCCAAACATCGCCGCAAAGAACAGGTATCCCAGCAGGAAATAAATCACCAAAATGGCGATTGTCCCCACCGATAAATTCAACGCACTCATAAATGCCAAATCACCACCAAATAGCACCACGCCTATTAACATCGTGGCGATATACACCACTAATTGAAAGAGTCCCAGCACGCCCAATGCTAAAATTTTGCCTGTTAGAAGCGAGAATGGTGTGAGCGATGACAGCAAAATTTCGATGAGGCGGGTTTCTTTTTCCTCAATGACTGTTTGCATCAGATAGCCATTTGTGCCGAATAGGGCAAAAACAAATAAGATGGCAAAAATATTCACAGCCGTGTTATTGTTGTCCTCATTGACCACTTTGGCATCGGTTTCATTCTGTAGTTGCGTCACCTGAAAATTGGGCGCGACTGCCAGCAGGGTTAGATTTTCCTGACTCACATTTTCGCCTATTTGGCTAAAGAATAACATTCGCATGGGCGTTGATGTGAAGCTAGAGAGCGAAAAACTTGGCAAAACGCTTTGAATATTGCCTGTTTCTGCATAATCGGTTGGGATGATGTAGTAGGCATCAATTTCGTCTGCATCTAACGCGACACGGGCGGATGCTTCATCCTCATAACGAATCATCACATCACTGGCTAATGTCCCGACTTGGGGAAATAACCCAGAATAATCTATATAACCCGATTTGCCGACATTGCTCGTATCGAATGCCAATTCGAGTAATTGTTGGGTGGGGTCTGCATTGCCGAGTGACCCGCGTAGGACGGCGACCAATATCAAGCCCAATATGGGCAATCCGAACAGGCTGAATAGAAAGCCTTTTTTTCTTAATGTACGGATGATTTCGTACTTGAACACACTCCAAAATGAACTTCCCATGTTACTCTGCTCCCTTTCCAGATTCCGATAAGGTCGCGGATGTGGCATAAGTCACCTTGCGCGATGTGACGACTCGTAATAATTCTGGAATACGAATCTTTTTACCATAGAGCAATAATCCCCAACGGAATACCTTGCCTGCCGCCCAGCTAACGATGATGGTAGACACGAGTAGGATGCCCAAGCTGATGACGATTTGCTCTGGTGGGACAGCGCCAAACCCAATCCGCATAACCATTGAAAACGGAGCGGTGATAGGAATCATCGAAAGGAGGGTGGCGGTAGAACCGTTGGAATTGGAGATAAACTCGCCAATCAGAAAGATGGGGGGCAAGTAACCGGGTAACAAAATGAAGGCGCTATATTGGTTGCTTTGTTGCTCATTGCCCGCCAAAACACCCACACCTGCTAATAGTCCCGCATTGAACAAGTAGCCAAGCCCAAAGAATAAAAACCCAGCAGTGATGAGTTCTAGCGGTAATTGGACATTGCCCAATCCCGACAAGAATTCAATTTTTGGACCAACGGTGAGTGCTAGTAGTGCCGCCCCAAGCCATAGCCCAATTTGTGTTAGCCCCAACAAGCCGAGTCCCAAAATTTTGCCCATGAGCAATTGGGTGGGGGTGGTGGTCGTCACCAAAATTTCGATGATACGATTTTTCTTCTCTTCTACCAAGCCATTCATCAAAAAATTGCCGGTGGTCTGCATCGAAATCCAGAATAGCAACGAGAAGAAGAATGGTGCTAAGAAGGTGAATACAATGCCCGCATCGTTGACTGTGCGCCCAGAATCGAGGATTTGCACATTTATCTCGTTAAAGGGGTTTAAGATGCGGTCTAGGGGCATGGTAACGCCCGCTTCTGCGCTGATATTGGCGAGAATTAGCCTGCGAATACTATATTGAAAATCGTTGGGCAATTCTTTATAGGCATAAATGGGTAAGATACCACTGGTCTTAAAGCCCTCTGGCAGGACAAAATAGGCTTCGATTTGCTCTGTATCCAAATCGGCGCTGGCGCTGGCTTCATCGGTGTAGGGAATAATCTCAAACGAGATATTGTCTACTGCGACATCTGGATTGATGATACCAACCGTGTCTATCATCCCCACGCGCGAAAAAGCAGGGCGTTCCGTGGTATTTCCAGAGAAGGCAAACAGCAAAACCCATAGCCCGATAATTATGAGGGGAGTGCCAAATGCCGCAAACAAAAAGGATGGTTTGCGAATATTATAGTTATATTCGCGTCTGGCAATTTGTAAGATTTTAGACATTGGCGCTCACCTTTTGCTTGTGTTCTGCCTCAATATCTTCTGGGCGTTCCCCCGCGACAGTGATAAAAATATCGTTGAGGCTTGGCACAGCTTGTTCAAATTTGGTGATATGATAGGCGCTATTGCTGGAAATTTCTGTGAGTATGGTATCGGTAGATGTGGCGGGATCGAGGTGAATGAGTATCCCATTACGGCTATTGGTGGCGGGTTCTACTTTTTCTACACCGTTTAACAGAGACCAATCGCCCGTGCCTTCTACGATGATGCCATGAATGGCATAGCGCCTGCGGACTTCATCCACACCACCATATAATGCCAATTTGCCACGATTGACCATGAGCAGGCGGTCTGCCATTTCTTCGACTTGGAACATCTCATGAGAACTCATCACAATGGCTGTGCCTTTTTGTTTGAGGTCTTTGACCATGCCCTTAATCAGTTGGGTATTTACAGGGTCTAACCCACTAAATGGCTCATCTACGATAATGAGGTCTGGCTCATGGATGATTGTCACCGCAAATTGGACTTTTTGTTGCATCCCCTTGCTAAATTCTTTTACCTTCTTTTTTGCCTTGTCGCCCAATTCTAATTGCTCCAAAAGGCGCATGGCACGCTTTTTGGCTTCTGGGCGGGTGAGTCCCTTCAGTGACCCCAAATAGGTCATGACTTCGATGACAGGGACTTCACGATAGAGTCCGCGTTCTTCTGGCAAATAGCCAATGCGGTGTTTGAGTGCCTCATTGATTTTTTCGCCAAAGATGCTGATGTTGCCCACATCGGGGCGCAGGATGTCGAGTATCATGCGGATAGTGGTGGATTTCCCCGCGCCGTTTGGTCCGAGCATAGCAAAAATCTCGCCCGGATAAACCTCAAAAGAGAGGTCATCTACCGCCTTAAATGTGCCATAGGTCTTGGTGATATGCTCAACAGAAATCGCAGTTTGTTGCATGAAATACTCCTTTACAGAATTGGATGACATAGAAAACATCATACCATTCAAAATAATTCAAATACATCCTTTATTATGCACATAAATTGTGGAGATTCCATGAAAAATGTATCAGACCCCCAAATGTTGGGGCATGATATGAGACCTACTCAATTTAGACGCTATCCCTATCACCTCTATACGTATTTCATACGCTTAAAGTTGTGTGGATTGTTTCGGGTTATTATTGGCGGTAGCACGCGGTAATACACACATATACACAAGGAGATACAAAAATAATGCGTTGGTTATTGATGATGTTTTTACTTTTATTGGGTGTGGGGTCTGTTTCTGCACAAAGTAGCACCGCCCCACAAATTACCCGTTTCACCAGTGAATTTACGGCTGTAAATCGTGATGAATTACGCAGTGGGGCTGTGCAGATGTTTGTCAATTGGTCGGTGATTAACCGCCCAATGACAACAACATTGGTTTTTGAGCAGGTTTTTCCGAATGGTCGGGTGGTGAATATCGAATTGCCTCGCCCATTTCCGTGGGTTAATTCATCGGGTAATGGCATTGTCGCGCTTATCTATCCGAGTGATAACCAGATAACCGATACGCTTTTTGTGCGCCTGCGGGTGGTCAATATTTTTACCCAACAAACCATCACACAACGCGAATTGACCATCGCGGTTATAGACACCTCTCAGCCACAGATTAGCAATTTTGGGTCTGATAATACGGTTGTGATTACAGAAGAATTGCTCAATGGCTCATCACGGGTGAGGGTCAATTGGGATGTTCTCAACCGCACACCAGAGATGAATTTGGCTTTTGAGCAGGTGTTACCCGATGGCAGTGTGGTGAATGTGGAATTGCCCCGCCCAGATATATGGGTCAATTCTGCGGGGAGTGGTGATGTTGCCCCTGTTAATGGTGACGCAGGCGCGACATCGGTAGAATTGCGGGTGCGGTTATATGTGGTCGCCACAAATGAAACAATTGCCATGCGGACACTCTTTTTGCCCATCCAAAACAGACCACTCGCGCCCACCAGCACACCCACACCACGACCTTCTCTCACGATTCGCCGTTTTGATGTGACTCCCAATCGGGCGACAGGCGGTGATACGCTCACGGTCAATTGGGATGTGAGTGGGTTAGATGAGGTGCGTGTCTATTTAACATATACGGGGATGAATGATAATGTTGTGCCTCCCACGTATACCAATGATGGCTCGGTGACATTGGTCGCGCCAGAGGGGGTCCGGTCTGTTGGGGTTGCCTTAGACGACACCAATACCAACCGACTAGCAGAGATAACCGTTCCCCTGAGTTGTTCTGTGGAGTGGTTTGCCCCAAGTAATGAGCATTGCCCCTCTGCACCGCCACAGACCATCCAAGCCGCCTATCAACCGTTTGAAGGCGGATATATGGTGTGGCGACAAGATACTGAGTTGATAGTGATATATTTTGCCGATACAAATAGTTTTATGCTCCGTCCAGATACCTATACAGAGGGCGATATTACCTTCCCAGAAGCACCACCAGAAGGGTTATTGCAACCGATAAATGGGTTTGGTAAGGTATGGGTAGAGGAAGAATCGTTGCGAGACCGTCTGGGATGGGCGCTATCTGTGGAGCAGGGCTATGCGATGACCTATCAAGAAACCCCATGGGGATTGGGGACACGCATAACCCGTTTCCGCATGTTCACCTTGCCCGATGGCACAGTGATTAGCGATATGATAGATGAATTTTAACCATAACATCATCATGATGGGTTGTGATTTCACGATTTAAGCCTACACTATTGAGGATTGTTACAATTTTTTTGTGGCAATCCCTGTTATAGTTCGCATAGAGTGAAAGAGATTTGAAACATGATGATTTTAAGATTATCGCTGGTTTTGATAATCGTAATGGCATTGGCGGCATGTGGTGGTAATGCTGACACTAACCCCACACCGATAACTATCCCAGATAGCGCGACCACAGCACCCCAACCCGATGTGACGGATGTGCCGACCGAAGTAACACCAGAAGTAACTGATGTAGCGTCAGAAGTAACTGATGTAGCGCCAGAATTAACACCAGAAGTAACTGATACCGCAACGGCATCGCTTGAATTGAGCGAGACATTTTCTCATGAAGATTCTCCTATCACATTTCAATATCCCGCAGGCTGGATTGCCGAATATGATGAACAAGCTAGATGGGTGACACTCGGTAATAGCCCCGCCGCCACCGATTTTATGGCACGCGGACAGAGAGGTGTCTATTCAGTGACGATTGCGCTCACTACAGGTAGTCTGTCAACCTCACGCACACTAGAAGAATGGTTGCGAAGCAGTTCCACCGATATTGACGAGGATACCGAGATTACACCGCTCACTCTCGCGGGATATGATGCGGTCACGGCAAATTTTTCTGGATTTGGCTATGCGGGCAAGGGCTATTATATTGCCGTGACCCCAGAAGGCGGTTCTTTGGCTTTCATCAGCTATTTCAGTTTTGCCCATCCGCGTGAATTTGATACCTATCAGCCGATTGAATTGGCAATTTTAGAGACGATATACTATATCCCCCCTACTGAATAAGATGATTTAGATAGTAATGCCCCGTAAGGCGCAACATGTTGCGCCCTTACACACCCATTTATTTATATCTTCTATAAGCATTGTATTGTTCAATGCCTATTTTGTTACACATTTTTCATTTCGGTGTAAAATGGGGTTATGCAAACCATTAGCCGATTTATCAAAAAACACAAACTCATTTTGCCCATCGCGCTCGGTTTTATCGTGATAACCGCGCTGGTGATGTATGCTATCAGCCAGACGGCGAATAGTGGTGGGCAACGCACGATTGCGCTCAACCGCACACCGACTGTATACGAAATTCCGCTCACGATTCCCGCATATTATGCGGTGAATCCCGCCATAGAAGCGTATTTACTCGCACCACCCATGAACCCCATGTCAAATAACCGTCTGCAACCGTTGGGGCTATATTTGCCCCGTGAGGCAGATAATCTGCGCCAATCTGGGGTGTTGCCAACGCCGTTGCCCTATCCTACATCGCCACCGTTGCCATTGCCCTATAACCCATCGGTGGCGTTGCCGACTGCCTCTACATTGAACAACGATGGCACATTGCGGACACTGCCTTATACACCCAATGGGTCAGATTGTGCGCCTGCGGGTAATCCTGTGAATGGCTTACTCACGCAACGGTTTCATCCCTATCATAGTGGGATAGATATTGGCATCCCATTGGGGTCTGCGGTGTATGCCACCCATAGCGGACAAATCACGTTTGCGGGGTGGAGCGATGTGGGGTATGGCTATTTGGTGATTGTGCAGAGTGGCGCGTTCATCACCTATTATGCCCATAACACCTCATTTAATGTGAATGAGGCGCAATATGTGGGCAAGGGGAGTGTGATTGCATGGAGTGGTAGCACAGGCAACAGTAGCGGACCGCATGTGCATTACGAGGTGCGGATTAATGATGTGCCAGTAGACCCACTGACGTTTGAGAGTCGTGGATATGGGAGTTGCTGATGACAGAATAATTGAACCTCTAAGCTGTGATACAATCATTTTATGATGAGTAGGATAAGACCAAAGGATGGCGCGTAAGCAACCCCATGCCTAAAGACAGGGGCTTTCAATAGCCTCAATGCTTACCAGTCTCAGCCAGCAATGGCTCCGTTATGGGTGAATACATAGGCACTTCGGGGTGCTTCACCAGCCCCGAACTCTGCGGTGAACGATTAAACAGGATGAAATGGGCGTAGGGACGCGATTAATCACGTCCGTACCGTTCACATACAAAACCACCCAATAACTTTGACGCGGTGACCTTAACCGCCGCAAGGCGAGACCAAAAGGTAACTTTTGATGCAACGTGTATTTGTACTAGATAAGAACAAAGAACCACTTATGCCCTGCAATCCTGCACGGGCAAGGCAGTTGTTGAAATCAGGGAAAGCGGCAGTGTATCGTTGTTATCCATTTACGATTACCCTGAAAGACCGCGAAGGTGATGACATGCAACCCATTCAGGTCAAGATAGACCCCGGTAGCAAGACAACAGGCATAGCGGTTGTCGCAGAATTCAAGCGCGGGTTATATTGTGTATGGGCAGGTGAATTAACCCATCGTGGTCAGTCAATCCGTGACGGGTTATTGAGTCGTAGGCAATTACGCAGAGGACGCAGAAATCGAAAATTGCGTTATCATCAAGCACGATTTGATAATCACAACCGTCCCGATGGCTGGCTTGCACCATCTCTCATGAGCCGTGTATATAACATTCAGACATGGGTGAAACGATTGATGCGCTATATGCCTGTCACACATTTGGCGCTAGAACTCGTCAAATTCGATACACAGGCAATGGTTAAACCCGAAATCAGTGGTGTTGACTATCAACAAGGTGAATTATGGGGTTATGAAGTGCGAGAGTATCTGCTCGAAAAATTTGGACGGAAATGTGTGTATTGTGGTATAAAAGATGTGCCACTCGAAATTGAACATATCGTTTCAAAATCACGAGGCGGGTCTAACCGTGTGAGCAATTTAACACTGGCTTGTCACTCCTGTAATCAGAAAAAAGGCAACCAAACCGCAGACGAGTTTGGTCATCCGCATGTGCAGAAATTGGCAAAAACACCACTCAAAGATGCGTCTGCCATCAACGCCACGCGCTGGAAATTGCACCAAACGTTGCAAAATTTTTGTTTACCGATTGAATTAGGCACAGGTGGTCGCACAAAATACAATCGTGCGATACAAAATTACCCAAAAACCCACTGGCTAGATGCGGTATGTGTGGGTGAAAGTGGGCAAGCCGTATTTGTCAGCCCTAATCACCAACCGTTAGTCATAAAAGCGGTGGGTAGAGGTAATCGGCAAATGACCAAATCCGATAAATATGGTTTTCCGCGTGCCACACGCCAACGCAAAAAAGTGTATTTTGGATTTCAGACAGGCGACATGGCTCAGGTAATGGTCACATCGGGCAAAAAAATTGGGATATATGTCGGTAAGGTGGCTGTTCGTGCAAGTGGCAGTTTTAATATCACAACCACAACAGACACCATACAGGGCATTAATCATCGTTTTTTTAAGAGTATTCACAAATCAGATGGTTACAATTATATGAAAGGAGAGGGCGCTCCTCCCCATGCCTAAAGGCATGGGTATCCGCGCCTAAAATTTCGATGATAACGGATAAACCCAATTTACGCGAAGGCATGTCATTGGATGATTTTTTACAACTCAGTCATGACCAACCGTTTGAACTGATTGATGGGGAGAAAATAGATAAAATGCCACCCGGATTGAAACACCAAGTCATTTTACGCAAGATTCGACGTTTATTAGAAGATTTTGCGATGTTTGATAATCAGTTAGGTGAAGTTTTTTCTGAAAATGCCTTTATCATCGAAAAACGGCGTAATTGGGTGAAAGGGTCACGCATACCAGACATCAGCTTTTATGTCAAATCGCGCATCGAAGGATATATGATGGATATGCCCCGCATTGTGCCGATTGTTCCCGACTTGATTATCGAAATTATTTCACCAACCGATAGGTATGATGATATACAATTGCGAACCCTGTTTGATTTGGATAATGGCGCAAAAGTCATTTGGATTATAGACCCAGAAAGCCGAAGCGCATGGGTTTATACATCCGATACAAACCGCCCACAACGCTTTGGAGCGGATGGTGTGTTATCTGCACCCGATATTCTGCCCAATTTTTTGCTGGAACTGAGCAATCTTTGGGCATAACTTTTTTGTAGGAGATTTCTAATTTATGAATGACCAACATCCCAATCCTAAATTTTTCTCGGTGCGGTGGCAATTCCTATCGCCATTTTTTGTGATATTGCTCATCGTGGCGATGCTGGGCGCATTTTTCCTCTCGCGGAATTTGGTGGGTGGGATTCAAATTTCGCAGGATAACCTATTGCTCCAAAGTAGTCGGGCGGTATTAGACCGCAGTGATGAAATTTATCAGTCGCAACGGCTGGTCGCGCTCCAAACGGCATTTTTGGATGGATTGCCCCAAGCCGTAGAAACATTGGATGTCGCCACACTTCAGCCGATGCTCGAATCCATGCTCCAAACGCATCGTTTGGATAGCCTGATTGTGGTGGATGTGGCGGGGATTGAGGTGATAGGGGTTCAACGGGTGACGCTCGGAACGGAGACCCGCTTCACCATCAGCACCAGCGCGGATATGAGCGCATCATCCCTCATCCGCCAAATTTTTATCCCCAATACCGATACGGTGAGTGGGTTTATCAACACCCAACAGGGCATACAGCTCATGACAGCTGTGCCGATTCGTCTAGAATCCGTCACGATTGGCGCGGTATGGGTGGGTATAGATGCGATAACGGCGCTAGAATCGCTTAAAGGGAGTGCCATCGCACAACTTGCCCTTTATGGCGGTGATGCCGATTTGCTTTTGACCACTTTCACGGGTGATATTACCGTGAGCGAATTTGTGCTAGAGGGTGGACAATATCAACAAGCGGTGACGGCAACCGATTCCATTCCGCTACGTGATATTTCGCTCAATAACGCCCCATATAATGCCGCCTATGTGCCGTTGCGGATGGGTGCAGATACCATCGGCGTGGTGGGCGTGTTTTTGGCGAATGACGCGCCATTTATCACCGAAACGGGCAAACAAATTTCTGCCATGCTCATTTCTGTGATGACGGGTGTGGTGATTGTGGTGGGGTATATCGGTATTAGTCGGTTTGTGGGGCGTGTGGATGGCGTGTCGGATACGGTGGATGCGTTGGCGCGTGGCGAAAAAATCCGCACCCGTATGAAAGCCACTGATGAAATTGGCAGATTGGGGCAATCGTTAGACCATTATGCCGATGCTGTGCAGGTGCAACAAGATGCCCTACAAACGACCCTCCGCCAAAAACGGCGTGAACTGAGCCATTTGACGGCGGTCATCAGCAATTTGCCACAAGGGGTTATCGTACAAGACCTTGATGGTCGGGTATTGCTCATGAATGACCTCGCCCGTAATTTATTGGGGTCACAACGCGCTTTTCGGTCATCGGGGATTGGCGATGTGGCAGGATTTGTTCCGCAGGTGCTTGGTGCAAATCTGGCACCCGGATTATATGCACTCGGAGACCCGCAACGGGTTCATATTGATGAGCGTATACTCGGCGCACAGGCGGGTGCAGTGGTCTCTGCCGATGGTGGACGGCTTGGTACGGTGATTTTGGTGCGCGATATGAGCGAAGAAGTGCGTGCAGAGCAAGAACGGGCAGAGGCGCTCAAACGACTCTCACAAGAAATTCAACAGCCACTCGCCAATTTGGGACGCATGGCAGGTGGGCAAGAATCGGATATGATGCGTTCATTTGCGCGTGAGGTCACACGGCAATCGGTGGCATTACAACGGATGATTTTGGA
The DNA here is from genome assembly GCA_034436595.1 of Anaerolineae bacterium. Lineage (GTDB taxonomy): Bacteria > Chloroflexota > Anaerolineae > Aggregatilineales > Phototrophicaceae. The sequence continues at coordinate 23,993 of DAOTUO010000045.1, forward strand.
ATTGCGCGAAATGTCCGATAGCAATATCGCCCAAATTCAGCGCAATCAGCGACCTATCCGCCTAGAGACCCTTTTATGGGCGGTGGCAAATGAATGGCGACAAGTGGCGATTGCCAACGGACTCACGCTACACATCATTTTGCAACGCCAGGGTGAGTATGTGTTGGGTGATGAAAAACGGTTGCGCTGGGCGTTGGGCAATATTGTGGATAACGCGATTAAATACACGCCTGTGGGTGGCGATTTGACGCTCGAAATTCAAGATGAGGGCGAGAGTAGCATCGCACATTTGCGGGTGCGTGATAATGGGGTGGGGATTAGCAAAGAGGATATGCCCAATATTTTCACACGGTTTTTTCGGGGGACACCTATGACCCTCACAGGTGAGCTGATTCGTGTCCCTGGGATGGGGCAGGGGTTGGCAACCGCACAACATATCATCGAAGCACACGGCGGGGCGATAAAGGTGAAAAGTACGATAGGCGTTGGCACCGCGGTCTATATGTCGTTGCCACTGACCGTTGTGGAGGGCATGACCATCATCGAAACGCCGATAAGCGATGGCGATACGGTGGCGCTCAATGTGCGCTTGCCAGAGGATGTATTACGTAAATCACGCTAAAAATAGGTATAGAGCGAGGTGTACCAATGATTCCAGAAAAACCAAAATCCGATGTGCGTGTGGGCATGTCTTTAGAGGATTATATGCGCGAGGCGAATGATAATCCGTTTGAAATCATCAATGGGGAGAGGGTTTATAAAATACCACCAATGACACTGCATACAAGAATACTCAAAGCGGTATTATTTGCACTTGAATCGTATGTGATACACCATCGTTTAGGGGAATCTTTTCCAGAAATGACATATATACTCCCAGAAAAATATGATAGCAATTGGGTGACGGGTTCTCGTGTGCCAGATATTGTGTTTTATACCCGTCAGCGTTTAGAGGATTATTTTAATCATTCGCCCGATTGGGATACCCGCCCGATGTTGATTGTTCCCGATTTAACGATAGAGATAATATCGCCTAATGAGAGTTTTTCTCAGATAGATGTAAAGGTGACGCATGATTTAGCCAATGGGGTGAAAGCCGTATGGCTCATAGACCCAACCCGCCGTAAAGCATGGGTCTATACACCAGAAGGAGATAGTCCTGTGGTATTTGGGGCAGAAGGCATCCTCACAAAAGAAACACTCCTGCCCAATTTTAAGCTAGAACTCGCCAAGATATGGGTATAGATGTGGGATATAATAGCGATACGGAACGAACATGATATATCATGTCCGTTCTACGGCAGGGTTATTAGTAGGGACGGCATACAAGGCTTGTCCATAGTTATATTTTCAGTCTTTTGCCAGTTTTTCTCGTACATTTTGGCATCGCTAGAGGCTCAAAGCCTCCAGCTAGTCGCATCAAGCGCACTTAAAGGCGCTAAAATCTGCCCGAAAACGGGTTTTTACCCTCAAAATTGGGTAAAAATAAGCCCCTTCAGTGGGCTTCAAAGGCGAATAATAGCCATAGGTTTTGAACCTATGGCGGGGCAACTTATTGAAATGAACTACGGACAAATCTTACATGCCGTCCACAAGATGATTATTATTTATTCAGCGACAAAATATAGGCAGATACATCATAAATATCTTGTTGCGATAACACCTCGCCATAGCCAATTGGCATCAGATTTTCTGGATACCCACTGACAATATACTGCAAGGGGGTCATGATAGAGTGATACACATACACCTCTGCAGGATACCCCGGAATACGTCCGCCTGCGCGGTCACTAAGGCTATATAACCCCGGTCCCACACCTGCCACATCGGTATCCACGACATGGCAGGTGGCACAGCGCCATTCTGCTAATCCACTAACTGTATTAACTTCATACGTGGCATTAAAAATTTCTTGACCCTTTGCGACATTGCCAAATTCTTGAATGAAGATGAGGACTTGTTGGTCTTCTGTCGAGAGTTCTACCGCAGGGGCTTCTGTGACCACCTCTGTCGGGGCTTCTGTGACCACTTCGGTGGGTGCTTCGGTAGGAACATCTGTCGGGGGGGCGAGTGTTGGTGTTGGCGGGACAGGTGTATTGGTCGCCACCGATGCAACCACATCCACTTCACCAGTGGGTTCTGCGACAATTTCTTGATGATTTTTTGCTTCGAGTGTCTCCATATTGGGGACGGGTGTGGCAATTGTCCCACACGCCGCAATAGAGAGGGTGAAGATAAGCGCAAATACGGCTAAAAGTTTGTTCCGCATGGCAAGAACAGCCTTTCTGATACACAATCGGTTTGTGAATACGAGTACAATATGCCCAATTGTAACGCATTGGGCAAAAATGGGCTATTGCCAAGATGTAACCATGTGTGCCATAAAAGTATTTTGATGAAATGCAAGATAATGTTATAGTTAGGGCATGGTGATTATTCATGAGGGAGGGTTATTTTGGCTACAATTATTTCTGTACATAGTTATCGTGGTGGAACGGGAAAATCGAATACATCCGCAAATTTGGCGGCGGTGCTGGCGGCTTCTGGTCGGCGGGTGGGGTTGGTAGATACCGATATTCAATCGCCAGGGATTCATATCCTCTTTGGGTTGCGTGGCGAAAATATCACCAAGTCGTTGAATGATTATTTGTTGCACGACACCAAAATTGAAGATACGGTGATAGATGTCACGCCACATCTGGGTTTGCCAGTGAAGGGCAAGGTGTTTTTAGTGCCATCGAGTATTCATCCCACCGAATTGGCGCTGGTGTTGCGCGATGGATATGATGTGGATAAGCTCACAGAGGGGTTTAAGACGTTCATAGAGGCGTACAAACTCGATATATTGGTTGTAGACACGCATCCGGGATTAAACGAAGAAACCCTGCTGGCATTGACGATTTCTGATGCATTAGCGTTGGTGATGCGCCCCGACCAACAAGATTATGAAGGCACGGGCGTGACGCTAAAAATCGCCCAGATGCTGGATGTCCCACGCATTAAACTGGTGGTGAACAAGATTCCCCCGTTGATGGACATGGAAGCCGTGAAAGCGCAAATTGAAGAAGCCTATTCGTGTGAAGTGGCGGCACTTTTCCCGCACTCCAATGAGATGATGATGTTGGGGAGTGCGGGAATTTTTGCCATGCGCTATCCAGAACATCCCATGACGAAAGAATATAAAGAATTGGCGGCAAATTTGTTGCGTCAATTGAACTTATAATCCCTATGGCTGGTGATGGGCGCAATTTGTTGCGCCCATCACCGCCTTATTCCCCATTCATGCGGTTGCGGAGCTGATTTTTCATATCGGTTAACCGTTTGAAATAAGCACTCTCTGTCACTGCACGGACTTTTTCATCCATTTCGTTGTGATTCATCTCAATTTGCAATTTTTGGACTTGCACCTGCACTTGGGCAAAATCGTCTATGACTTGCTCGAATTGGCGGGCATTGTTGATGGCAATTGCCGCTTGATTGGCAAATGTAGAGAGCAGAGAGAGCATCTCGGCATCAAAAATCCAGCGTTGCGATTTGTTATCGGCATAAATCACACCCATCACCTCACCAGACAGCATCATGGGAATGCACAAAATCGCCAAAAGGTCATAGGCGACCACACTTGTCGCACTCTGAAAACGGGTATCTTCTTGGGCGCTACTGGTAAAAATGGGCGTTGCCTCTGTAATCGCTACCTCAATCACGCTTTGGCTAAACAAAATATCTTGTTCTTTGAGCGATGCTTGTTCCCAATTGCGGGCGATGCGTGATTTATATTCGTGATGGGTTTTGTCGTAGAGCATGAGATAGGCGCGATTTGCCCCTGTGAGTTCGATGACGGTATCCATCACCCGTTCTAGCACCTGCTCAAGATCCAATGAACTCGAAATCATGGCAGTTTTTTGGATGATGTCACGCAGAAGGTCAAAATATTTTTGGGTGGATTTAGATGACCGCTCGGCATCGCTCAATTGGCGACTAAGTGTTTCTACGGCGGCTTTTAACTCACGGGGCATCTTGACTCCCACACTGACATCGGCTGGGAATACCTCGCCCAATACCGTTTTGACCAGTTGCAATTGGCGTTTTGCAAGGGTTAGAGGTGAAATTTCGGTGGTGGCGATATTTTCATTGTCGCTCATGATGCTCAATTATCCTCAATAGCAATAGTATTCATTCAATTTTACGGTGGTTTGGTAGATAAATCTAGCCAATGTAAATAATTTGATACGCCCTTGCATTGACGTAGTATCTTGGTTTGGATACAATTACAGTAGTTAGACAAATGGTGTTCAGTAGAAATTGATAAAAACAAATGCAGTATCATATATGGACTTTTGGTTGTCAGATGAATATGGCAGATTCCCAACGACTAGCTTCTGAGCTAGAGCGGATGGGACATTCTGCTACAGAAAATCCCGATGAAGCAGATATTTTTGTGGTGAATACATGCGTTGTCCGTCAGACTTCTGAGGATAAAGCGATGGGGCGGTTGTTTTTGCTCCGTGATGTAAAGAAAGAATTCCCAGAAAAAATCATCAGCGTCATGGGATGTATGGTTGGAATGAAAGACCCGCTTCACTTACGCAAGAAATTGCCATTCGTTGATGTGTTTATGCCACCATCAGAGCCTGCGCCGATGGTGGCATTTCTCAAAGACCGTATGGATGAAGCGGAATTACTCGCCTACGAACAAACAGCGCGTCAAGAGCGCGATTTGGTTCAGGATGGCGATTTGTTGTTGCCCGCACACGAACAGGGGAGTCTGATTAGCGCCCATGTGCCGATTGTGTATGGGTGTTCTCATGCGTGTACCTTCTGCATCATCCCGTTTCGGCGGGGGGTAGAACGTAGCCGTAGTGTTGGCGAAATTGTCGCGCATGTGCGTAGTCTTGCCCTGCAAGGGGTGAAAGAAGTGACCTTATTGGGGCAGATTGTAGACCGTTATGGCAAAGATGTTGAAGACGGTCCAGACCTTGCCGATTTATTGCGTGTGGTACATGATGTGGCAGAAGAAACAGGTGTGGAACGCATCCGCTTTTTGACCAGTCATCCCAATTGGATGATCGATAAACTGCTCCAGACGGTAGCAGACTTGCCCCGTGTGATGCCTCAAATAGAAGTGCCTGTGCAGGCGGGCAATGACCAAGTATTAGAGAATATGAAGCGTGGCTATACCAATGCCCAATATCGTGCGTTGGTAGACAAAATCCGTGCTACAATTCCAGATGTCGCCATTCATACCGATATTATTGTCGGGTTTTCTGGCGAGACTGAAGCACAATTCATGGACACCTACCAAATCTTGTCGGATTTGCGCTTAGATAAGGCACATTTGGCGCGGTATAGCCCGCGTCCCAATACGGTGAGCGCCCGCCGTATGCAGGATGATGTGCCAGACGAAGAAAAGCGTCGCCGTTACGAGATGTTAGATACCATGCAAGCCCAAATTTTGGCAGAGAAAAATGCTACCTTACTGGGCAAACAGGTACAGGTGTTGGTGGAAGATATTCACAAAGGCAGATGGCGTGGCAGAACCCCCCAAAATAAACTCGTGTTCTTTGACGCGGATGGGGAATATAAGGGCAAATTGGTTGATGTGGAAATTACATGGACAAGTCCATGGAGTTTGCAAGGACGGTTGCCAAAAGTTGAGGCAAGTTCAGAACCATTACTAGTATTTTCTTAAATAGATTTGCTAGACTTGGCAACCTGTGTTATCGTATAGGCGATGTAGTACATTGTAAGCTGGCGCTCCTTACCATGCCTAAAAACATGGGTATCGGTGCCTGATATTTCGATGAACCACGGTTGGTTTTTGCACACCGATTGGAGGAAGAGCCACAATGGCAAAAGAGAAAAGCGGATTTTATTATCCCAATAAATTCGCCCGCATCACTATTGAAGCGATGGAAGAAATCATGGGGACGAATGGGTTAAACGCCATTCTACATCGGGCGCAGTTGAGTACGCTCATCGGCAATTATCCCCCCGATAATCTCGATAAAGAATATGATTTTGCAGATTACACCGCTTTGAATGTGGCGCTGGAAGAAATGTATGGACCGCGTGGTGGACGTGGCTTGGCTTTGCGTGCTGGTCGCGCGACCTTTGCCGATGCGCTGCGTGGGTTTGGGGCGCTGGCTGGTGTTGGCGACCTTGCCTTTAAGGTACTTCCGATGAATGCGAAACTCAAAATCGGTGTTCCCGCCATGGCAAATATTTTTAATCAGTTTTCTGACCAGCTCTCAAATGTTTATGAAGAAGGCACAGACCGTATTATCTACACCTTAGAGCGTTGCCCAATGTGTTGGGGACGCACCACCGACAAACCAGTCTGTTTTGTGGGTCAAGGTCTTTTGCAAGAAGGGCTTCGCTGGGTTTCTGGTGGGCATGAATTTAAGGTGGATATGACCCACTGCATCGCAAAGGGCGATGAAATGGGCAAATATGTCATCTACAAAGAACCGATTAGCTAAGCCTGCTTTTATTTGTTCATTTCGCATCAAGCCCTACAGCATCATTTTTGGTAGGGCTTTTTGTGTTTGTCTAGGATAAAATATGATGATACGATTACTTAGATTTACACTCCTTTTGGCGCTGATGAGCGTGCTGGTAGCCTGTAATCTCGATGCCGCCAACGATAATACCCGTGCAACACCTTCTCCGACCACCCCCGCCAATGCTGGCAAGCCGAGTGTGACCATTCTCTCGCCCCAAGATGGGGAAGAATTTGTGGTTAATACCCCCATTTTGATGAGTGTTCAAGTGACAGATACCATTGGTGTGACCAGTGTTCGTTTGTCTGCCAATAATGTGAATGTCCGCACGGTGGGGTCTGAATCGCCTACCGGTGAGACCAGCAAGCAAGTTTTGCTCGACTACACCCCCCGTAGCGCGGGAGAAGTTGTCCTGAGTGTGACGGCGGTGCGTGGGGTGGGCAATAGCTCGGTGGTGAGCGACCCCGCCGAATTGCGTGTGATTATCCGCCAAACCAGTGTGCAGATTACCGCCACACCTGCGCCACAAACGGGTCCAAACAACCCCGTTATCAACCCCAATGACCCCACTTGTCGCGCATTGGTGATGACATCGCTCCGCCTTCGCCGTGGACCAAACACCAATTTTGATGTGATACGCACATTATCTGCGGGTGAGTTGTTGGTTGTGGTGGCACGCCTCAACGATAATAGTTGGTGGCAATTGCGCGATAACAATGGCACGACAGGGTGGGTGGCACGCGGTCCAGAAAATACACCGTACATCAATCTCTACGATGGCACACAACAACGGTGCGCTAATATTCCCGGTCAAGCCGCACCTGCGACACCGACTCCATTGGCGACACCCACGGTTGCCCCAACCTTTACATCGGTTGTCCCGACCAATACCCCCGCGCCAACCAGCACCCTATCACCGGGTGATTTGGTGGTGAGCAACATCACGGGACCTGTGGCGGTCACAATTCCCGCGGGCGAAACATCGGTTACGGTGCAATATGGCGTGAATATCACCAATAACGGCAACGCGATTAATACCCAATTCAGCAATACGCTGTTCATTTTGCCAACCAATACCCAACAAGATTTAGGTGTTGTGGGCAATTTGGGCGCTGGTCAGACCATCAGCCTCACGGTGAATGTGACTTTTAGCTCTGCCAATACCTATATTTTGCAATTCCAAGCGGATACGGGGAATACGATTGCAGAAGGCAATGAGGTGAATAACACGGGGACGATTAATGTCACTGTGACCAACGCGCCGTAACAGGATGCGATAAAAAGACTATTTATAGACAGGGCGAGATAAATTATTTATTTTGCCCTGTTTTTATGCCCAGATTTTATTCAATGCCAATTCAAAATTCGGCAGGATATCGGGTGCAGATAACACGCCATCCTCACCAAATCGTTGTGGACGGTTGGCATCGGGGATATAGACCAATGCGCCCCGTCTTTCGGGGTCTATGAGCCAAATTTGCTTTACGCCATTATCAAAATCGAATAGGATACGGTCTTGGACATCCAACAGATTATCAGTGGGGGATAAAATTTCCATGATGAGGTCTGGGACGATAGGAATCACCGCAGGCATGGCGTTCATAATGTGTTGAATCCGTGCTTTACGATAAAAAGAAATATCTGGTATGCGCGACCCACGTACCCAATCGGTACGCTCTTCTGTGATAAATGCGTTTTCTGAAAATGCTTCGCCTAAATCATGTTGCATCACAAATGGGTCTAACAAGCGGAAAATGGCACGCAAAATCACATTATGTGGTAATCCTGGGGGCATCTTATCTATCCTTCGTCCATTAATCAATTCAAATGGCTGGTCATTGCTCTGGCGCAAAAATTCGTCTAGTGACATGCCTTCGCGCAAATCAATTTGGGGTCTATCGGTTAGCATCGCCAAAATCCTCATATAGAGACTATGTAATTATTTTAGCATAGATTGTTTGCACATATTTCATCGCAGGGCTAAAATAGAGGATGGATGGAGAAATGTCATCATGGGAGAAATGTCATCATGGGCAATGATAATCTAAAAGGTCAAATGCTTGGACAATACGAATTGCGCGAATTGCTCGGTGTGGGGGGCATGGGGTCTGTGTATCGCGGATTTCAGACAACGCTCAAGCGTGAAGTTGCCGTGAAGGTGTTACCTGCCACGCTCGCCCAACAACCGGGATATATCGAAAGATTTACCCGTGAGGCAGAGACATCCGCGGCGCTCGAACATCCCCATATTGTGCCGATTGTGGATTATGGCACTCAGCGCGGAGTGAGTTACGTGGTCATGCGCCTGCTCACAGGGGGAACATTGGCAGAACGGATTAATCATGCCGAAGCCAATCGGCGCGGATTGCCCTCATTAGGCGAGACGGCGCGGTTATTGCGAGAACTCGCTAGTGCGTTGGATTATGCTCATAACAGAGGGGTGATTCACCGCGATATTAAGACCAGCAATGTGATGTTTGATAATCAGGGAAATGCCTATTTGGTGGATTTTGGCATAGCCAAATTGATGAATGCGACCAATAAACTTACAGGGACAGGTATCTCGGTTGGGACACCGACCTATATGGCACCCGAACAGTGGGCAGGGGATGAGGTTTTTCCTGCGACTGACCAATATTCACTTGGTATACTTGCGTATATTGCGGTGACAGGGCGTGAACCGTTTGAAGCGACAACCCCGTTTCAGTTATTGAACAAACACCTCCATGAGATGCCCACACCCCTCACAGTATTGCGGACAGATTTGCCCCCTGCGCTGGATTTAGTGCTTGGGCGGGCATTGGCAAAAGACCCCAAAGCGCGGTTTATGAGTTGCACCGCCTTTGCACAGGCATTTGAGAGTGCCATTGAGGGCAATAAAGGTGACGAGACAAATTTCTTTGTATTCAAAGTGCCACCCAAGCAACATGCTAGTTTTCCGCCACCACAATATGCAACCCCACCACAATATGCAACCCCACCGCAATATGTCCCCACAGGGGCGATGTATCCCACACCGATGCCCACGCCAAAACGCAATAATGGGTTGATTTGGGGATTGAGTGGGGTGATTTTGCTCCTGATTGGGGCGGTGATTGCCTTATTGGTGGCGGGTGGTGGTGATAATACCCCGCCAGAACCCACACAGACGGGTGTCCCCAATGTGGTGATTTTGGTCAGTGATGAGCCGATTATTACCACAACACCAGATGATATCCAGATGGCACAAGCCCTTATTGCCACCCAAACGGCAATAGCAGAGATAAATAATATTCCTACCCAGATACCCATCGAAATTAGCAATACACCTGTGCCACCGACACCGACAATCTTACCATCAGATACACCTGCACCGACCGATACGCCTGTGCCGACCAATACGCCTGTGCCGTCGAATACACCCATGCCAGAGGGTATTATGGTGCAAATTGGGCGTTTGGGGTCATGGGTACGGACACAACCGAATAGTGATGCATCATCGCTGGGGGCTATCCTTGATGATACGGTTGCTGTTGTGAGCATTTCGGCGGATGGTGAATGGTATGGTATCGTCTATGAAGGCGAGGCGGGATGGATTAAAAAAGAAGCGCATATCACATTCATTGGGGATGAAAGCGATTTGCCTGTGGTTACGGTGATATTGGGACCTTATGTGACGGTAAATACTGAAGTCTCTGTGCGGACAGAACCAAGTTTTAGTGCAGAGATGCTTGACCGTGTGGTGAATGTCCAATATGAGGTGCTAGGCAAATCATCCGACAACCAATGGTACGCAGTGGATTATAACGGTAGCCAAGCATGGATATTGCGTTCTACGAATGTGGCATTAACAGGAAATTTCCGTGATTTGCCTGTGGCGAATCTGCGAGTATTGACACCATTATCAGAACCGTATTTGACGGTAAATACCGAAGTCTCTGTGCGGACAGAACCGAGTTTTAGCGCGGATGCACTTGACCGTGTGGTGAATGTCCAATATGAGGTACTAGGCAAATCATCGGACAACCAATGGTATGCGGTGGATTATAACGGTAGCCAAGCATGGATATTTCGCTCACCCAATGTCGCTTTAACGGGTAATTTCCGTGATTTGCCTGTGGCGAATCTGCGAGTATTGACACCATTATCAGAACCGTATTTGACGGTAAATACTGAAGTGGCCGTGCGGACAGAACCGAGGT
>DAOTUO010000046.1:0-7883 GCA_034436595.1 Anaerolineae bacterium
GGATAAGGGGGCTGGGGGGATAGGGGTGATTTAAGCTGATAATTGACTTGAAAATGCTTATCCATTGAAATTTGAAAATCATTTGAATTCAAAATAGTTGTTCCATTACTATCAGGGCTACCCCTACCGTATAACATGATAGGGGTAATGTTGTTAAAATCGATATAAAACTTCAGTTCAATAGCCAAATTTCAAACTCGTGTTACAATAGAGGCATTATCGTTATATAAGGAAATTAGCTGTGAATCTAGTCTTATACAACCCACCATCATCTGGTAGCAAAAAACCCATTATGCCCATGTCGCTCCTCGCCATCGGCGCATTGCTCGAAAATAAGCATGAGTATGTCATCGTGGATGGCAATATCGAGTCAGACCCGTTAGCGGCGTTGGAACGTGCCATCACCACAACATCCGCCACCGTTTTGGGTGTGACGGTGATGCCCGGTCCGCAACTGGCAAATGCGATTCCCATCTGCAAGGCGCTCAAAGAAAAATTCCCCACACTGGTCATCGTCTGGGGCGGATATTTCCCTACACAGCATTATGATGTCATCCTCAAAGCGCCGTATGTGGATTATGTCGTGCGCGGACACGGCGAAGAGGCATTCGTCAATCTGTTGGATATTATCGGGCGGGGTGGGTCGCCAGTGGCACTCAACGGCATCGCCTATAAAGACGGTGATACGCTGGTGGGCAATGCCCCCGCGCCGATTCCACATCCCGATAAACTGCCCGATTTCCCCTATCACCGCATAGACCTCAGTCGCTATATCCGCAAAACCTTCATGGGCGATAGGACGCTTCCGCATCATAGCAGTTATGGGTGTCCGTTTTTCTGCAATTTTTGTGCGGTGGTGAATATGGTCAATGGGCGCTGGCTGGCACAATCGGCAGAACGCACCGCGCACACGGTTCGCCACTTGGTCACGGAATGGAATCTGAACGCCATCGAATTTTATGACAATAATTTTTTCACCAACGAGTCGCGGGTAGCAGAATTTTCTGACCGCATCACCGATTTGGGCATTTCATGGTGGGGCGAAGGTCGCATTGATACCATGATGCACTATAGCGATGCCACATGGCAAAAAATGTCGGATAGTGGCTTGCGGATGGTGTTCTTGGGCGCAGAAAGCGGGTCTGATGAGACGCTCCAACGTATGGACAAAGGCGGAAAAGCCAGTGTGCAAAAGACACTAGACATCGCAGAAAAAATGGCACGCTATAATATCGTCCCAGAGATGTCGTTTGTGGTGGGCAATCCGCCTAGCCCAGAAAAAGATACCGAGCAGACCCTCGCCTTTATCCGCAAGGTGAAAAAGGTGAATCCGCGTACAGAGGTGATTATTTATGTCTATACGCCTGTGCCACTATCGGGTGAACTCTATGACCAAGCGCGGGCCGAGGGATTTTCTTTTCCAGAGACACTAGAGGAGTGGGTGAGCAACGAATGGCAAGATTTTGTGCAACGGCGTAGCGCCAATATGCCATGGATGAACGACCCCATCCGCAAGCGCGTGCGGAATTTTGAGCGTGTGCTGAATGCGTATTATCCGACCAGCACCGATATTGGTCTCAATGGGGGGATGCGCCTGTTATTGCGGGGGGTGAGTGCCTTGCGGTATCACACTCAATTTTATACCAACCCGTTAGAATTGCGCGTCTTGCACAAATTGCTCAAATATCAACGCCCAGAGACGACCAGCTTTTAGTCCCTATCTATCCCCTGTGGACGTGCAGAAGCGCGTCCCTACGCCCCACAAACAGGGTTATTGATGGTAGGGACGGGCATATATGCCGTCCGAAATTATCCAATACATGCCTCAAACACACCCTAATCATCAGACCCGTTAGATAACACGAGAAATCACCATGAACCCCGATAAATTATCCGATTATACCGACCACCTCAGTGATAGTGTCACGCTTCAGTGGTTAGATGGTCACAAACTTGCCTTTTTTTCTGTGAACAGTTCAGACCGCCCCGATGTCAAAATTTGGGCAGATAAAGTGGAGCATGTCATCGCCAATTGGCGCGAAGATAGCCCCTATGCCGTGATTCACGATGTCACCAAAGCCTTTTTATCCCCTTATGCCCAAAAACGGGCATTACGCCTGTTACATCTGCTACAAGAAAAAAATCTGGCGGGGCGGTATGCGGTAGTGGTCGCCAATACCCCGTTTGGTCAGGCGATTGCCACGTTTGTCAATTTTACCCTGCGCCCAAAACCCGGAAAACCCATCATGGGCAAAACATTCACCACCCGCGAGGCGGCGTTGGCATGGATTCGTGAGCAATTTTAGCAGGTAAATCGGATTAAATTTGCCACCCGTTACGATTCATAATACAATGTAATCAATGAATCTTGATAATTAGGTGGTTAGATAATGTTAAAAATACGCTTTTTGATAGCCAGCATGGGTGTTGTGATGTTATTTGGGATGATAGGGGTGTCATTTGCCCAAAATGATACCGATGGCGATGGTTTTAACGATAATGTAGATAGTTGTCCCAATGTGCCAGGGACGATACAAGGGTGTCCCGATAGCGATGGCGATGGTCGTCCAGATGTCATAGATGACTGCCCGAATGTGCCTGGGACGGCACAAGGGTGTCCAGATGCCGATGGAGACGGTTTTCGAGATGGGGCGGATGAATGTCCCAACGTGCCAGGGACAATTCGCGGGTGTCCAGATGCCGATGGAGACGGTTTTCCAGATGTCATAGACGACTGTCCAAATGTCGCGGGGACAATTCGCGGGTGTGTGGATACCGATGGCGATGGTCGCCCCGATGTGGTAGACGATTGCCCCAATGTCGCGGGGACAATTCGCGGATGTCCGCCACCCCCAACCCCAACACCCATGCCCCAACCAACCAACACCGATAATAGCCAACCAACCCCTACAGAGGTAGCCACCGATGAGCCAGGGACAATTTCGCCCGCCAATCTCGCTTGTGAACTCATACCTAACCCAGAGGCGGGAATTGTGATATATCGGCAACCATCGCTAGAAGCAGAGGTTGTTGGTGTATTAGACCCACAGACCGATTACGTGGTATATGGCATCAAAGCCCCTGATAATTGGTATTGGCTCGATATCGGGTGGGTTTTGGGCGAATCGGTGAGCATCACGGGTAATTGTGGCAGTCTGAGCGGGTTTGATATGCCCGTATTAGACGAGACCACCCAGACAACTATCAACCTCACAGAGATAGATTTCACCCGCGCCCAAGTGTCTTGCACGTATCTATTGGCGCTTGCCGATACCTTCTGTTTTTATCAACTGCCAATACCCAATGACGATAGCACCATGATTTGTATCATGCAAAGCAATGTGCTAAATTGCGATATTGGCACAGGTCTCTTATTTGCCCTGTTGAATCATGTTTTTGGTGGTGAAACCACACCTGTGACAGAACTCCCCGATTTGACCGCCAATATCGGCAATGGTGGCGTGAGGCAAATTGCGCCCGATGATGCTTATCTCAATTGTGCCGATTTAATGCTGGAGTTTTTAAGTCCCTATTTTGTAGATAACGAAAATCTGGTATTTCGCTTAGTGGATAATTATCTGGTGGGATTTTTACCGCGTGACGCATTTGTCGCCATCGCCCCGCGTCCGTGTCGGACAGATATACGGTATGTGACCCCATTGGTGGAAAATAACGAGATTATGACCGATTTTGCGGTGCAACCGTTGATTATGCAGTATGAATCGTGGACACCTATCGGCAATGATGACCTAGCGATATATGAGGGTGATGTGCCATTGGTGGCGTTATTATTGCCAGATTTCCAAAAATCGCTCACCAAACGGGGCGAATTAGCTGGTGTTCCCATACGCATAGATTTTGTGAACCGATTTATCTTATTTGGTGATGGTAGCGTGTTCTTTGGGTTTAATACCACTCTGTTTAGCCAACAAGTACAGATGTTAACCGAGATAGATTTTAGCCAATAACGAGTTTATGGTGGGGTTTTTAGCGCGTAGGGACTTGCCATGGTAAGCCCCTACTACGGGGCTACGTTGTGAAGGTGGGGCGCATCGGCATAGACCGTTTATGGTCGTAGGAACGGCTTACATGCCACCATTTTTATCCATAAGTGGTTAAAGCATCGGACGCAGGATATATAAATACAAAGAGGGGATGCGCTTGGCATCCCCTCTTTGGTAGGTTTCTTGGTGATTAAAACGCTATCTAGCGTTTGTTGACTTTGATAACGTTAGAGGCTTGTTCGCCTTTTGCGCCTTGGGTGATTTCAAATTCGACACGTTCCCCTTCATCGAGGGATTTGTAGCCTGCGCTACTGATGGCAGAGAAATGTACGAATACATCCTTACCATTGTCGTGCTTGATGAAACCATAACCTTTTTCGGCGCTGAACCATTTTACTTCACCTTGAATACGATTTGACATGTGTTATTTCTCCTGTGCTAATGCAACTTATATAATTTGGTATTCACAAACATCAGTACGTTCATCTCTTTAATTGCTACACAGAAGAATTGCCTTACATCTCAAATCTTTGGAAGTGAATGGAAGTACCAATTGCTTCGAAACATTTCTAGGTGCGGTAGTCATAATGTGATGTATTGCGCTTACTGTTTGTAAATCCTTCTTTACTATAACCCCACATGCTAACATTTGTCAAGTAACGATATTGAATCTGCTCAAAACTGCTTATTATTTCATATCATAATTGAAACACCACCGCCGTCAATGTGAGCCGAATCCCTTCTAGCACGACATCGGTGATAGCGTGCTGTGCCAAAAATGTGTCGAATGTGGTCAGAATCATGGATGGCAGGTCGCGCTGAATATCATCCGAAAATGTGCCAGTCGTCTGTGTGATGACCACCCGCACCAAGCCATGTGTCACAAATTGAATCTGCGCCGTCCCGGTGGCGGTGTTGTTGTAACTCAACGTTATCACCGCGCCATTGGGGATAATATCCACCAACAACGGATAAATGGGGCTGTTCATCACCTGTGCAGTGGCTTGTAGTTGCGCCAAAAATGCCTGCTCATTCATTTCTACTTCGGTGAATGTGCCTTCGGGGATAAGCGCCCGATAGAGGTCGTTAAACAGGTCGGTATTTTTATCATAAATGCCAAACCCCGCCGCAAATTCCCAATAGCACCAGCCCATGCCATTGGCTTCTGCGGTAGACCGCACCGCTTCGGTATAGAGCAGGCGAGAGGCAATATCGGCTTTATAATACGACCCAAATTCGCCCAACCATACGGGGATAGCGTTTGCCTCGCTCCATAGGCGCACCGCCTCAAAATCATCGGCAACGGTCTCATACTCTGTCACTGTTCCCCATGTCGTGCCAAGCCACGGGTCTGAATTGTCTATCCATTCCGCGCCCTGATGCGTAAATTCAAACGGCGAATAGTAGTGAAATGTCGCCATGAGGTTGCTTTTATCGGTGGGCAATACCAATTGATTGAGTGTGAGATGCGAGTTCCATTGTATCCCGCCAAAAATAAGCAGGCGGGTGGGATTGGTGGCGCGGATGGTGGTGATGAGTTGTGGGTATAAATTATTCCACAGCATGGCGGTCAATGTGCCATGTGGCTCATTGAGCAATTCAAAGGCGAGTGTGGGCGGATAGCCAGCAAATTGGGTGGCAATTTGTGACCAAATGGCGTTGATTCTGGCGGTATGATTAGCAGGTGGGGTGCTGGTGATTTCATCGTAATGATGAATATTCAGCACCACCTGCAAATTGGCATCCATCGCCCAATCAACCACCTCCTCAATCCGCGCCATAAAGGTGGCGTTGATGGTATAAGGCGCGGTGGTTTGGGCATGACCCGACCACTTGATGGGGATGCGGACGGTATCGAATCCCGCATTGGCGAGTGTCGCCATAAAATCTTCTTCTATCACCAGACCCCATTCACCCTCGTTAGGGGCTTCTAGGGCATTACCAAAATTCACGCATTTGCCAAACGGGATTGGGCTAGGCAGGGGAGAGGTTTGGGCGCTGATGGTCGTCCCAATACACAAAAAGCCGATGAGGAACAGCAATGTTATATGGCGCATGGTAGGGTAAATCCTCGTTGTGATAGTTCGTAATTATCGCTTCACTATAGCACACATTCACATCAAATTTTTGTTCATAATTCTTCGCGCAACGCCTCGATGACGGTCGCATCCATCGTAAAACCATTGGCATCGGTGGGAAATGCGCCTGTTTGCACATCGGCATGATAATTGGTGAGTGCCTCTTCGATGAGTGCGCCCACATCGGCATATCGCTTGGTATGGCGGGGGATAAATCCGTCAAATAATCCCAATACATCGTGGAATACCTGCACCTGCCCGCTACAGCCTGCGCCCGCGCCGATGCCGATGGTCGGAATGGTGAGTTGCTCGGTGATGAGGGTAGCGAGGGGTGTGGGGACAAGCTCTAGCACCACCGAAAATGCACCCGCCTCTTGGACAGCACGCGCATCTGCCAATAATTGCCTTGCACGCCCCAAATCGCGCCCTTGCACCTTAAATCCGCCAAATTGCCCAACACTTTGTGGGGTGAGTCCGATATGTGCCATGACGGGTATGCCGGCCTGCACAATCTTGGCAATCGTTGGCGCGATAAATTCCCCGCCTTCTAATTTAATACAACTCGCCCCCCCCTCTTGCATCAGCCGTGCGGCATTTTTTAGGGTTTCATGGGCATCGGTGGTGGCGGTCATGAAGGGCATATCACCGATGATAAACGCCTTGCTGGTCACACGGTTCACAATCTGCGTATGATAAATCATGTGGTCTAGTGTGACGGGGATGGTGGAGGTATGTCCCTGCACGACCATCCCTAGTGTGTCGCCCACCAACAAAAGCGGGATGCCAGCCGATTCTGCTATCCGTGCCGATGTCGCATCATAGGCGGTCATGACACTAATTTTCTCGTTTTTGCTTTTCATCGCCTGAATGTCTAAAATGGTGTAGCGTGCCATAATAATCTCTCTTCTTAACCCATTTATAACGTAGATATGGTATTGTTTTGGCATTAATTGTAACGTGCTCGTTTATGGATAAAAAGGGTTGGGCATGGAAAAGCAAATCATCCAAAAAGATTATGGTTTGGTGGTGGAATGGTGGCACGATAACGCGCTGGCGATTATTCGCGGGTCTGGTGATATGAGCCGAAAGGCGTTGGATTATTGGGGCGACCATGTGATTGAGGCGGTGCAAAAATTTCCACATCACACAGTCATCTTTACGATGTTCGATTTATCTGCCCCCTCACAAGGGTTTACCCCCTATTCGCGCTCGGTGATTGAGCGCATCTATGCGGCGGTGCCCCTGAATAAACCGACGTATGTGGGAATTTTTATGCATGAAAACATCATCAGCCGCATTATCAGCCTATATGTGAATCGGCGTGAGGGCAAAAATTTGCGTATGAGAATGTTTTTTAGTGAGGCAGATACCATAGCATGGCTCGAAAAAATGATGAGGCAACACGGTGTCTTGGATGAAGGTGATGAGCCTATTGGCTAACTTTCCTTAGCTAACGTGTGTTATGGATAACAAATAATGGAAAACCGAAAACAAGTTCATATGATTATTTATTCATTTTGGACGGCATACAAGGCTTGTCCATTAGTTGTTTTGATGATTTTGCGTAGATAGGGTAGGCGGTGAACCACCTGCGTATATGACCAAAACCCCATAAATGGGGTTGGTCTGCCGATTTTTAGGGTCAGATAGGCATGATGTAGGGGTTTGCCATGGCAAACCCCCCGCAACCAACCGTAAAAATCGGGCTTGCCCTGGCAAGCCCCTACGCCATACCCATTTTTTGTGATGAAAATAGGCAAAACAACCCCGTTCACGGGGTTTCAGAGAGCCAGACGGGTGG
>DAOTUO010000047.1:0-3534 GCA_034436595.1 Anaerolineae bacterium
ACCAATCAACCGAAAAAATATCAACAAATCATGAACGAATTGTTCTCCCCCACTACTACGACAACAACAATGCAACCACATCATCGGCGATGGGGATTTTTTCGTTTGAGCGCCTAACAAATTAATAAAGGCATTCAACAAAGAGCGTGTGAGCGGAAAAAATCTTCCCCACACGCTCTTTTTTTGTGTATTTTGGTCATCCTGTAGGCATCATCTGGAGGTACACAACATGAATACGGTAACGATGAAATTTGGAGGCACGTCAGTTGGGAGCGAGGGTGCCATTCGCAACCTTGTCGGGATTGTCAAAGAGGCATCAGCGACTCAGCGGGTGGTTGTGGTGGTGTCTGCTATGTCTACTGTGACCGATACCCTCATCGAGTCGGTGAAGATGGCGGCAAAGGGTGATAAATGGGAATATACCAACCTGTCTGCCAAACTCAAAGACAAGCATGAGGACATCATCAAGCACATGGTCAAAGACGGCAAAGACCGTGAGCAAGTGTTGCTGGCAATCAACAAATTACTGGCGCAACATCTTGAACTGTGCCAAGCCATTCAGGTTTTAGGGGATGTCACCCCGCGCATTATGGACGCAGTGGTATCGCTCGGTGAGCGCCTCAGTAGCCCCATCGTGGCGGCGGTATTACGCCAAAACGGGGTCAATGCCCAAGCGGTGGATGCCAGCAAATTGCTCCGCACGGATGATAATTTTCAGAGCGCCCATCCGTTGTGGGATGAAAGCCAAAATAATGTCAACAAGCACCTCCTGCCATTGATAGATTCTGGCGTTATCCCTGTGATTACGGGTTTTATCGGTGGGACGCACAACGGGATATATACCACCTTGGGGCGTGGCGGGAGCGATTTTTCGGCGGCGATTTTTGCCGCAATGGTCAACAGTGACGATTTTATCATCTGGACGGATGTGGACGGTGTGATGACCACCGACCCCCGCATTGACCCGCGCGCCAAAGTTCTGCCCTATCTATCGTATACCGAAGTGGGCGAAATGGCATTTTATGGCGCAAAAGTGTTGCATCCCAAGACGGTACAGCCGATTATCAGCAGGGGCATCCCGATTTATGTGCGGAACACGTTTAATCCAGCGCATCCCGGGACGCGCATCGGCAAGGAGATGAAACCCAGTGAGGGTATCATCAAAGCCGTGACCAGCATCCATAAAATCAGTATGTTGACGGTGAGCGGGTCGGGTATGCTCGGTGTACCGGGTATCGCAGGGCGGGCATTTTTAGCCACCGCACGGGCAGGCGCGAGTATCTTGATGATTTCACAAGCATCGTCTGAGCAGAGTTTTTGTTATACCGTGACCGATAACCAAGCCGATTTGGTCAAACAAACGGTTGAGGCAGAACTGGCACAAGAAATTGCCCAGCATAACGTGGATGGCATCAGCATCACCGAGGATATTGTCATCCTCACGGCAGTCGGCGCGGGGATGCGTGGCACCCCTGGCGTGGCGGGGCGCGTGTTTACGGTGATGGGCAACAACGACATTAATGTGTTGGCGATTGCACAAGGGTCATCGGAGTGTAGTATTTCGTTCATCATCCCCGAAGTTGACCTCAAACGGGCGGTGATTGCCTTGCACGAATTGGCGCTGGCGGGGAATGGGGGGTGAAAATCCGATTTTTGGGGCAATTTTTGCATCATCATCATAGGGCGGATAGGCTAACGGACGACAAGAATGTCGTCCCTACGAATATGTCTATTTTGGCGGGGAAAAGGGATATATCGTAGGGGCTTGCCATGGCAAGCCCCACCATAGCAACCCCACAAAATTTTGCCCGCTACGCGGGTTGTGGCGGGGGGACATTCGTCCCCCCACACCCCCCTTTAGCATATTAGAACAAAAGATGAGAGCGAACACACCGAAGCCCAACGCCGTAGCCCCTGCCCGCAGGGATGATCCCGCTGCGGACGACGGAACGCACATCCGCAAGGTCATCGTACCAAGACCCGCCACGAAGCACACGGGCGCTATTTCCTGTTAATTTAATATCTCCAGATTCATATTCTGTCAAACACCACTCCAACACATTACCACTCATATCCATCACCCCATACGGACTTGCGCCTTTGGGATATTGGGTCACGGGCTTGGTTCTGCCGACATGCCTGACATAATTGGCATAAGTCTCATCAATCTCATCCCCCCACGGATAAACATTCTGCGTATCACCAATTGCCGCCCGTTGCCATTGCTGTTCAGTAGGCAAGGAGATATTGTCGCCTGTCATGGCGCTCAACCACAGGCAAAATGCCACACTGTCATACCACGAGATAGTTTCACGCGGGCAATCATTCCCATCAAAATATGATTTTTCCATGTCTGGGCGACCCGCCCGCCATTGCTTGGCTTCATCCGAATAATCCCACCATTTAGGGTTTTTATAACCATCAGGGTGCTTGACAAACACCTCATATTGGGCATTGGTGACAGGGTATTTGGCAATGGCATACGACTCTATATGAAAATCTTGTGTGCGCTTGACCACATATTGACCATTTTCCCAATCGCCATATCCAATCGTCACTTTGCCCGCAGGGATAGGCACCCATTCAAACGGCTGTGGCAACAGGTCATAGGCACGGCTGGCAAAATGCCCTAATGGGTCTGGGTCATAGTCGGGATATTTGGCTATGAAAGATTGATAGGCAGTACGAAATAATTTTTTATCATTGATATACTCGCGTAAGGTTTTATATTGTTTTAGGCGTTTAGACTCAAATTCGCGTTGATATTGCAAGGCTTCCTCAGAAGAGATGGCATCATCAATATCCGATTTTTGTGATTCTAATATGGCATGAATCACAGGATAATCGCCCAAATCGGGGCTACTACGAATTAAATCGGCTAATCGCCTAGCTTCATACCACTGTTTGGCATCCCTATTCTCTTTGTACAAGTCAAAAGTAGCATCAATATCAATCGGTGAGGATGTATATTGGTTATTATCGTTGTTTATATGTTTTTTAATTTCTTGAATTAATTTCTTGACATCCCGTTTGAGATGATTACTTTCTGCAATAAATACGGCATTTCTATATTGAATTGGGCGTAAAGGGACAGGTAATTCATTAGGATTTGGCATGGTTGCACCATTTACTACAACAGGGATAACCAAACAATTCTCCCGTTGTAGCGCCATTTCGACTTCCATCCGCACAAAATCTCCCTCATCATCTAGTCGGCGTTTGCCATCATCCCCTGTGACAGTTAGCCATATTTTACCAATGATGACCAGCACCACATCTGCTAGTGCGAGGGCTTTTTGCAATTCTTCACGAAAATCTTTGCCAGCAGGCAATTTATCGACATCTATAAAAATACTTTCTGAATCAAATTCATGTTCCAAGTGGTCATTAATACGCCACATGGTATTTTCGCTATCAGCACGGCGGTAGGAGATAAAAATTTTTGGCATCATAAAAATCCGTCATGGTGTTATTAACCCGTCACGGACATAGTGTAACATATTTGCGGAAAAATGGGGATTCTTATCGGTTACA